>JASJEH010000009.1 GCA_030064755.1 Methyloceanibacter sp.
TCTCTATTGTCCAGAGTGTGGTGAAGCGGCTGGGGCCCTTTTTAGGGCTTAACGACCCGCAACCCCTTGTCCAGGGCCCGCAAAACGCGTTTCAGATCATGGCCGCGCTTAAGGATCAGACCCGTCGCGGCCACAACGCTGTAGGCGCCCTGCCGTCTGGCCAGCTTCGGGTTCTTTTCAATGCGGTATAGCGGCATCTCCGAGGAACGCCGGAAGATCGAGAAAACGGCCTTTTCCTTGAGCACATCGATGGCGTAGTCGCGCCACTCGCCGCTCGCCACTTTCCGACCATAGACACTGAGAATCTGGCTGAGTTCTGCGCGATCGAAAGATATGCCTTCGCGCCAAACCCCCGCCTCTGTTCCGTATCGTTCGCCGCCGGCCCCCCGAGCCAGCGGCAAGACTATCGGCTCCGTTTCGCTCAACACGCGCCTCCTGTGACGGAAACGTCATGATGACGGCGCGGAGAACGAATTTCAAGCCGCACACGAGCCGTGAGAGCGTCGTGAACGCCTGTAACACAATGTAACACAAATCACAGTTCCGCCCCGTTTCAGTCAACGGCACGCCCTACAAATCCTTAGCATCTCTATCGTTGCCTTTTGGCCCGGCTCTCGTTGAGGGACTTCGGATTCTCAGCCCCCCAGCCCCCCGGGGTCTTTTGCGGGGGTCGGGCCGATGTATTCAGTGGCACTACAAAGGGCCGGCGGAAGCCGGCCCTTTGTTTTTGGGGCTCCAGCTTGGGGCAAAAAAGGACGTTCGAGGTGTTAGCCAGAGGGCGCCAGACCGTTTCGCCGGCAATCCGAAACAAGAGATTCTAAGACCGCTTTGGTGGCGCCGCGCGCGTCCGTTTCTCCAGTCCCATCGCCGCTCCTGAGCGCCGCCAACCTGCGCTCGAATTGCGCGCAGTTGGCCCTTAGCTCGGCCTCGTTCGGACCGTCGCGCGCGATCAAGAGGTAGACCATGGCCGTCACGGCCACGAGCCCCAGCAACGCCGACAGCACACGCATTGGTTCCATCCTCCCTGCAGGCAGCCTCGCTCTTTCCGGGAGACCTCGCCGTCGAACCGCTACTGCGGCTCGAACATTGCGGCGCCAAGAATTGGCCCCGCCCCCTCAACCTGTAGCATTGCGACGAGGCAATCGCCGCCGATCGCGTGCAGATCCTTGAGCGGCAGGCGTAGCGTCGTAGGCTCGCCCTTCCACATTCCGACAGGCATCAGCTCGCGGACTGGGTGGGTGTAGGTGATGGTCTCGCCGCGGTTCTCACCACGCGTGATCTTCACCGTTTCCTCGTCCTTTGCGACGGCCAACCAGACCGTTGCCTGACGCATATCTGAGGTGTCAGGCGCCCCCGCAATGTCGACGAGGAGGCTGTCGCCCTCAGCGCGCATGGTCATCGGCACCTTTACATCCCTAAGCCGCCGCTCGGTGGTTCGGATGGCCATCTCGATGGCCGCTTCGTTGGCGCCATTGACGTGTTTGATACCGTCCACAACCACTTGCGGCGTGTAGACCTTGCCATCGCCACGCGCCATCGCGTAGTCGCGTTGCCTCTCGCTGTTCTCAGGCGTCGAAAGCGTGTCGTGCCAGCCTAAGTAATTCCAATAGTCCACAGAGAATGAAAGCGTGATCACGCCAGGCTTGCTGCGCAGTTCGTCGAACAACGCATCAGCCGGGGGACATGATGAACAGCCTTGGCTGGTGAAAAGCTCCAACAGCACGGGCGTATCGCTCGTCGGGTCAGGTACTTGAATCGAGCTTGTGTCCTCAGCCTGGCTTAAAGAACCGCTCGCTCCAAAGCCCAGAAGTACGAACGCCAAAGCGCCGCCGAGCCGCACTATCGAGTTTCTGGAAATGGCAATTGTCATGTCTTATAGCATGCCGGAATCCGGCTTCCATTTCTGACAAAATCGGATCGCGCGCGGTCACAACTCGGTGACCTGAGCCTGAAAAGCACTGAAAATTCAGGCCCTGACGTGCATCGGCGTATACGCGTGTTTGAGACTTTGACCAAGCGACTTGTTACGCGGCCTCCTTCACGAGACCACGCAACACGTAGTGCAAGATGCCGCCATTCTTGAAGTAATCCAACTCGTCATACGTATCGATCCGGACCTTCAAGGGCACCATCCGTGTACTGTCGTTCGGATAGGTGATAGCGGCCTCGACGATCTGACCGGGTTGAATATCGCCGATCCCCTTGAGCGTGACAGTCTCGTTACCGACAAGACCAAGTGTCTCCCAGGACGCGTTGTCCGTGAAGGTCAGCGGCAACACGCCCATGCCGATGAGGTTCGACCGATGGATGCGCTCGAAGCTCATGGCGATGACGGCACGAACACCCAGCAGACGGGTTCCTTTAGCGGCCCAGTCACGAGATGAGCCCGTTCCGTATTCCCTCCCGGCGAAAACGACCAACGGGACATTCTCCTCCTTGTAACGCATGGCTGCATCGTACATCGCGAGCCGCTCACCCGACGGGTAATGCACGGTAACGCCGCCCTCGACGCCGGGGACCATCTGATTCTTGATGCGCGTGTTGGCGAACGTCCCGCGCATCATCACCTCGTGATTGCCGCGCCGCGAACCATAGGAGTTGAAGTCCGCGGGCGCGACGCCGTTGTCCGTTAGGTAACGGCCCGCCGGGCTGTCCGCCTTGATCGCGCCAGCAGGCGAAATGTGGTCGGTCGTGATCGAGTCGAGAAACAGGCCGAGCACGCGCGCATCTTCGATATCGGTGAGGGGTGCTGGCTCCATACTCATATCGGCGAAGTATGGCGGCTCCTGCACATAGGTCGACGAGGTATCCCACTGATAGGTGAGCCCCCCTTCAACCGCGATAGCCCGCCACTCGGGATCGCCTTTGAAGACATCGCCATAGCGATCCTTGAACATGGACTTCTTGACCGCCTTCCGCACGAGCTTCGCGATCTCCTTGGACGAAGGCCAAATGTCCTTGAGGAAAACGGGCTTGCCGTCCTTGCCAACGCCAATTGGTTCCTTTGTCAGATCGACCGTGACCGATCCAGCCAAGGCGTAAGCCACCACAAGCGGCGGCGAAGCCAGATAGTTGGCGCGCACATCGTTGTTCACCCGACCTTCGAAATTTCGGTTGCCCGAAAGGACAGACGCCACGGCGAGACCATTGTCGTGAATCGTGCGCGAGATTTCTTCTGGCAGCGGGCCAGAGTTGCCAATGCAGGTCGTACAACCATAGCCGACGAGGTTGAAACCAAGCGTGTCGAGTTCCTTTTGCAAGCCGGCCTGATTTAGGTAGTCCGTCACGACTTGCGATCCTGGGGCAAGCGAGGTCTTGACCCAGGGCTTTACAGTAAGGCCCCGCTCAACAGCGTTGCGCGCAAGCACACCCGCACCGACCATCACATAAGGGTTTGAGGTGTTCGTGCACGATGTGATCGCCGCGATGACCACATCGCCGTGGCCTAGATCGAAATTCTTGCCCTCGACAGCCACACGCTTGCTGGCCTCTGCACTCTTTCCATATTCCTGGTCGAGGACTTTGGAGAAAGCCGCCGCCGCGTTTGTGAGCGCAACGCGATCTTGAGGCCGCTTCGGGCCCGCGATCGACGGGACGACATCCGCAAGATTGAGCGAAAGCGTATCGGTAAAGACAGGGTCTGGCGTCTTGTCCTTGCGGTACATGCCTTGCGCTTTCGCATAGGCTTTCACCAGATCGACCCGTGAGTCTTTGCGTGCGGTTGCCTCCAAATAGGCCAAGGCCTCTTTATCGATTGGAAAGAAACCGCACGTCGCGCCGTACTCCGGCGCCATGTTTGCGATCGTCGCGCGATCCTCGAGTGGCAAGTTGTCGAGGCCCTTGCCGTAGAATTCGACAAACTTTCCGACAACGCCCTTTTCGCGCAGCATCTCCACCACCGTGAGAACGAGATCGGTCGCCGTAACGCCCTCTTTCAGCTCGCCCGTGAGCTCGAAACCGATGACCTCGGGCAACAACATGGAGATGGGCTGGCCGAGCATCGCCGCTTCCGCCTCGATACCGCCAACGCCCCAACCTAGCACGGAGAGCCCGTTGACCATGGTTGTGTGGGAATCCGTGCCGACAAGCGTATCCGGATATGCGACCGTCTTGCCGTTCTCTTCCTTGGTCCAGACGGTCTGAGCCAAGTACTCGAGATTGACTTGATGGCAGATGCCCGTCCCAGGGGGCACCACGCGGAAATTGTCGAACGCGCCGGCACCCCAGCGCAAGAAGGCGTAGCGCTCGGCGTTGCGCTCATACTCCTTGTCAACGTTGAACTTGAAGGCGGCGCCCGATCCGAAGGCATCGACCATGACCGAATGGTCAATCACGAGATCGACCGGCGCCAGCGGGTTGATCTTCTTTGAATCGCCACCGAGCTTTGCAACCGCATCACGCATGGCAGCCAGGTCGACAACCGCGGGCACACCTGTGAAATCCTGCATCAGCACGCGGGCGGGCCGGAACGCAATCTCGCGGTCGCTACGCTTGTTCTGAACCCACTCGGCAAGCGCTCGGATGTCATCGGACGTGACCGTGCGCCCGTCCTCATGCCGCAGCAGGTTCTCAAGGAGAACCTTTAGGGAGAATGGCAGATTGCCGACGCCGTGTAGCCCGGCCTTTTCCGCAACCTTCAGATCGAAGTACTCGTACTCGCGCTTGCCGACCTTCAGAGTGCGCAGGCACTTGAAGCTGTCGAGCGAGGTCAAAACCGCCGATGTCAATGAAGTCTCCTTTACGAGCCCGGACGATGGGCAAGTCCCAGCAATCAAGTCCCAGCAATGATGAACGTCTGTCTCAATGGCATGCAAAGACGCAGCCAGCCGAACCTAGGCGCTTACGACGAGGTCTGGAATGGGACCATCGGGCCCCAATATGGGGGCAAATCTTGGTCAGCGGGCTGTCTTGGCCTTTGGATACACGGTTTTCCGCAACTATAAAGACCCCTGCGACAACCGGACAGTGACACCAAGAGGTGCGCCACCTATCAAGGTGCGGCGAGACCTGCCGAAAACTTGCGCAAGATAGGCTTTAGTCCAATTCATGAGCACCCCCTTCTCCGTAACTCTCGAGGCGCACGGGATTGCCTGCGACCGTGGAGGACGGCGTCTTTTTGAGGGGCTCTCGTTTAGCCTCGGACCCGGCGACGGGCTCTTGGTGCAAGGGCCGAATGGGACGGGCAAGACCAGCTTGATGCGCCAGATCGCCAGCCTGCTGCCGCTGGCGGCCGGGGAGATTTCGGTCGCGGGCGCCGGGGACGACACACCGCCCGCTGAGCTCTGTCATTACGTGGGGCACCTGAATGGCGTGAAGGCCAGCCTGACTGTGCGGGAAAACCTGACCTTCTGGACTGCGTATCTACAAGGCAGTCCTGGCGACAGCATTGATGCCGCGCTGGGTGTTTTTGGGCTGACGCAGATCGCCGATATCCCCGCTGCCTTTCTCTCCGCGGGACAGAAGAGAAAGCTCGCCCTGTCGCGGCTGTTCGCTTGCCCCCGCCCGGTCTGGCTCCTTGACGAGCCTTCCGTCTCGCTCGACGTGGCGTCGGTGAAGACCCTTGGGAACGCCATCGAGGCCCACAGCCAAGCGGGCGGTATCGCGATCGTTTCGACCCATGTGCCACTCGGCGGCGGCTTCACTCACACGCTCGATCTGCACCGGCTCGACCCGACAGAGGAGCAGACCCCATGAAGGCCGCGCTGGCTCTCCTGCGGCGAGATATTGAGCTTGCTTTCCGCGAAGGCGGCGCCATCGGTGTGGCACTCGGCTTCTACTTGGTGGTTGTCGCCATCGCGCCGTTTGGCCTCGGACCGGATCTCAACCTACTTGCGCGGGTGGCCCCCGGGCTCCTCTGGATCGCCCTCCTGCTTGCCGCACTCCTTTCCGCCGACCGTATCTTCCACAATGACCACGAGGACGGATCCCTCGATATCCTGACAATGGGGCCTCTCCCGCTCGCGGTGGTGGCCGCCTCCAAATCGCTTGCCCATTGGGTCACGACCTGCGTGCCGCTCGCCCTGCTTGCGCCGGTTCTCGGGCTGCTGCTGAATTTTCCGATCGATACGATTCCGCTGCTCGTGCTCGCCATGCTGGTCGGCACCCCGGCGGTGAGCTTCATCGCGGGGATCGGAGCCAGCCTCACGCTGGGCCTCAGGCGCAGCGGACTGCTATTGGCCCTGCTCGTCCTGCCGCTCTACGTGCCCGTGTTGATTTTCGGCGTTTCAACGATCTCGGCGGCCGTCACTGGGCCTGGTTCGCCCTGGCCACCGTTCTTGATGCTCTGCGCGATCAGCCTCGCAAGCATGGTGCTCGCGCCACTCGCCTCGGCCGCAGCCCTGCGCACGAGCTTTCGCTAGCGGCATGTCTGGCCTTGTTTTGGGCAAACCTTTCCGGTTTTACATGGCGCTTCTGCTTTGCGCTTTGAGGCCAAAGCCACTAGATCAGCAACGATGACATTTTCGCTGAACAACCTCGCCAACCCGTCCCGCTTTTTGAGCTTCGCCGGAACTGTGATTCCGTGGCTCGCAGCACTGACTGTGATCTTGCTCGTTATCGGCCTGTATCAGGCGTTTTTCGTCGCACCGGTCGACTACCAGCAAGGCGAGACGGTCCGCATTATGTATATCCACGTGCCGGCGGCCTGGGTTGGCATGGGCTGCTACGCGCTGATCGCCATTGCCGCACTCGGAACCTTGATCTGGCGTCACCCACTCGCGGATGTCGCAGCAAAGACCGCGGCGCCCATCGGCGCGGCCTTCACCCTCGTGATCCTGGTGACCGGCTCGCTTTGGGGCAAACCGATGTGGGGCACGTATTGGGTGTGGGATGCGCGCCTTACGTCACTGCTGGTGTTGTTCCTATTGTATCTCGGGCTCATCGCGCTTTGGCAGTCGATCGACGACCCCGGCCGGGCCGGGCGCGCCGCCGCAATACTTGCCCTGGTGGGGGCAATAAACTTGCCCATCATCAAGTTCTCGGTGGATTGGTGGAACACGCTCCATCAGCCCGCTAGCGTCTTCCGCACCGATGGCCCGACCATCGATCCATCGCTCCTTACGCCGCTCTTTGTGATGGGGGGTGCGTTCCTCGCACTCTTCGTCCTGCTGCACCTGATCGCCATGCGCGCGGAAATTTTGCGCCGTCGGGTGCGCGTCCTGCAACAGACTCAAGTCGCGCAAGCGGCTTTGTCATAGCCCCAGGGACTCTCCGATGCTTGGTCTCGGACCTCATGCCAGCTTTATCATCGGCGCCTACGGGGCGGCGTTTGTCACCTTGGGCGCATTGGTCATCGCGATTGTCCTCGATGACCGCAAGCAGCGCCGCCTCTTGGCCGACCTCGAACGGCGCGGGATCACCCGTCGTTCATCAGCAAAGCGGCGACCAGCAGCCGCGCCGACCGTGACGCGGACGGCGCCTTAAGGAGAGAAGGAAGTCACATGAACAAAGCCGGAGCGCCACAGGAGAAGGGCACGTCGACTGGCGAGCCCAAGCGTCACAAACGCAGGTTCGGCGTGCTGCTCCCCTTTGTCATGTTCGCAGCTCTTGCGGGTCTCTTCTTTGTCGCCCTCAATGCAGGCGACCCGTCGAACCTGCCGTCGGCGCTCATTGGCAAGCCCGTGCCTCAGTTCGATCTCCCGCCGCTGAATCCCGACGGCGCGCCCCAAAACGTTACGTCGACAGCCCTAGGCAACGGCAAGCCCGCTGTTGTCCATTTCTTCGCATCCTGGTGCGGCCCTTGTCGCGAGGAACACCCGGCCGTTATGGCGCTGGCCAAGACATTGCGCGCGCAGGATCCGGGCATTCCGTTCTACGGCATCAACTACAAGGACGATCCGACCGCGGCCCGTCGTTTTCTTGGCGGTTTCGGCGATCCCTATTCGCACATCGGCGTCGACCGATCGGGCCGGACCGCAATCAATTTCGGCGTCTACGGAGTCCCTGAAATCTATGTCGTCGCGGACGACGGTACGGTCGCCTTCAGGCATGCGGGACCGCTGACCGAAGAGGTCGTTGAGGCAAAAATTCTGCCGTTGATGCGCAAAGATGCCAAGGCCACGCAAACGGACCAGCAGCCCGCAGAGCGTAGCGAACCCTCAGGCTAGTCCTCGCCAGCCGCGACGATCGCACTCAGTGTTTGCAAAAACTCGTTCCGCTTCGTCGCGCTGAGACCGGCGAGAAGCTTTGAGTCCGCCGAGCTTGCAGCCGGCTTCGCTTTGGCCAGCGCCTTCGTACCTTTGGCACTCAGCTTGATGGCGTAGGCTCGCCCGTCCTCCTTGGCGCGGCGGCGCTGAATGAGCCCGCGGCTCAGCAAACGAGCGACAATGTCAGCGAGAGTCGAGCGATCGATACCCGTTCTCGCAACAAGTTCCGCCTGCGGTAGACCTTCTTCTTGCGACACCGCCGTCAGAACGGCGTACTGCCGAGGCGTAAGGCCACCCTTCTTTGCCTCTTCGGCGAATATATCCGCCGCCCGCTGGCCGGCGCGATGCAACAAATGTGTGGCTGAGCTCTCGAGTGGATTCTTGCTTCTTGTCGACATGTGGACGCTCCCCGTTCCAAACCGAGCACGGTTGTGAGTGTATTGTCTCGGACCTTCCGGCAACTGACATTCTAGAGGACTAATGACACACCTGGTTGCCCACTGCGGCAACGAGACATGCTGTCACCCCCAACAAACCTCAGGGTACGGTTATTGCAGTTACAAGCCGCACACTGAGCACCTCATATCGGCACCGCATAGGCATCCTGCAAGGGCTAATTTCGTACGAATACACTCGAAATGCGCCGTCTCAATGATCTTGAGCGTTTTCGTCGATGCCATAGCGCTGCATTAGCGGCACTTGGGACATGGCAAATACAAAAGTGATCGGCAGGAATCCGAATGCTTTGAAACTGACCCACGTATCGGTCGAGAAACTACGCCACACAAACTCATTGAGTACGGCCATGGCAACGAAGAATATGGCCCAGCGTATAGTCAGTTTGCGCCAGCCTTCAGGCGTCAAATTGAACACCGGACCAAACAACAGGGCGAGTACAGGCTTCCCCGCCAGCAGCCCCCCAACCAGCAACACGGCGAACATGCCATAGACGATGGTGGGCTTAAGCTTGATGAAGATGTCGTCGTGCAGATACAGAGTAAGGCCGCCGAACGCCAGAACAAGCCCTGCACTGACGAGAGGCATCACCGGGATTTTCCGGTATAGGAACCATGCTAGTCCGAGCGAGATGACCGTCGCGACCATAAAAGCGGCGGTGCCGATAAATATGCCATAGGCCGCATTCACACCAAAAAAGACAAGCAACGGCCCAATCTCGATCAGGAGCTTTCCGGCAACGGACTGTTCTGAGTCCTTGCCCTTTTTGATCTCGGTCATCGTCCCAGACTCTGTCGTGGACTTAGGCGGCTGCGTCATTCTCTTGATTCGCTCCTGCTATCGCGCGCGCATAATCATGCGCATCAAATGGTTCGAAATCCTCTATCCCCTCACCGACGCCAATCGCATTGATCGGCAGACCGAACTTCTCCGCAATGGCCACGACAATGCCGCCACGCGCCGAGCCATCGAGTTTGGTGACGACAAGATTGGTCACGCCCGCGATTTCGCGAAAGATCTGCACCTGGCTCAAGGCATTCTGACCAGTGGTCGCGTCGAGTACGAGGAGTACCGTATGCGGCGCGTCTACGTCGAACTTCTTCAAGGCACGGACGACCTTCGCAAGCTCCGCCATGAGATCGCCCTTGTTCTGCAGACGTCCTGCCGTATCGATCATGAGGACATCCGCCCCCTTGACCTCGGCTTGCTCCAGTGCCTCAAACGCAACGCTGGCGGGATCCGCGCCGACACCCCTGGCTACAACCTCAGCGTTGACGCGCTCGCCCCAGATCTTGAGCTGATCGATAGCAGCGGCCCGAAACGTGTCTCCTGCGGCGAGCATGACAGTTTTCCCGTCCCGTACGAATTGGTAGGCAAGTTTGCCGATCGTTGTGGTCTTGCCGGTCCCATTGACACCGACGACCAGGATCACATGGGGCTTGGCGCCTGCCTTGAGTTCGAGCGGCTTCGCGACCGGCTCAAGTACGTTTGCAACTTCCTCGGCCAATACCGCACGCACATCTTCGGCGCTGATGTTCTTGTCGTGACGCCCGCTTGATAGGCGATCGCGAATTCGGTCGGCCATGGCGAAGCCGAGATCCGCCTTGAGCAGGACCTCTTCAAGTTCGTCCAGCGTTTCGTCGTCGAGTTTTCGCTTGGTCAGAACGCCCGTGAGGTTCTCGCTGAGCGCATTGGACGTGCGCGAGACCCCTGCCTTAAGCCGCGCAAACCATCCCTTTTCCTCTTTAGGTGCCTGCTCGCCGCTCACCGCAGCGCCTCCGCAAGCCAAGCGGCGCCGTCATCGCCGGAAATCAAGCAATTGACGAGTTCACCCGCACGCGCCGCACTAGGGTCCACGCGCACTGGCGTAAAGTCGGACGAGCGGCCCTGGATATCCGTCTCCATAAGGACCTGGATACGGCGTCCTTTGGCGGCTTCAAGATGGGCTCGAAGCGCGGACGCACCCTTGTCGCGCAACATGCGCGCACGCTCGGCAATCACCTTGCCATGGACTTGCGGCATGCGCGCGGCAGGCACGCCTTCGCGCGGTGAGAATGGGAAGACATGCAGAAACGTGAGCCCGCAATCGTCGACGAGCGATACGGAGTTTTGGAACATCTCCTCCGTCTCCGTGGGAAAACCGGCAATGATATCGGCGCCAAACACAATGTCTGGCCGCGCCTTCCGCATCGCCTCGCAAAAGGCAACCGAGTCAGCGCGCGCATGCCGCCGCTTCATGCGCTTTAGGGTCATGTCATCGCCAGCCTGCAAGGAGAGGTGCAAGTGCGGCATTAGCCGCTCTTCCTCAGCAATCGCGGTGATGAGATCGGCGTCCGCCTCAACCGAATCGATGGACGAGAGCCGCAAGCGCGGCAGGTCTGGAACGAGCTTGAGCACAGTACGCACAAGCTTACCGAGCGTCATGGCACCAGGCAGATCCTTGCCATAGGCCGTCATGTCGACCCCGGTCAGCACAATCTCCTGATAACCGTTCTCGACCAGGCGGCGGACTTGCGTCACGACTTCGCCTGCGGGCACCGACCGCGACGGGCCCCGCCCATACGGAATAATGCAGAATGTACAGCGGTGGTCACAGCCATTCTGAATTTGGACATAAGCTCGCGCGCGGCCGACAAAGCCTTCAATAAGGTGGCTGGCTGTCTCCGTCACGGACATGATGTCGTTGACGGAGACCTTTTCGGTGTCTTCCGTCCCAAGACCGCTTCTGCGGAGCGTCTGGAAGGTTCGCGCCTGCAGCTTCTCTTGATTGCCGACAACCCGGTCGACCTCATCCATTTGCGCAAACTGATCGGGATCAATCTGCGCAGCGCAGCCAGTCACGACGATCTTCGCGTCGGGACGTTCACGCCGCGCCTTGCGGATCGCCTGCCGTGCTTGGCGCACAGCCTCGCCGGTCACCGCGCAGGTGTTCACGATCACCGCATCGGCCAAGCCGGCGGCGTTCGCGTGCTCGCGCATGACCTCGGACTCGTAGCTGTTGAGCCTGCAGCCAAAGGTGATGATGTCCAAATTCGACATGTCGCGGCTTCTAACAGAATTCAATCAGCGTGTCAGACACGTTGGGCTTCCGCGCCGGCCAACAGCGCGGCCGGCAGCATGCCCTCGAAGTCCAGCGCGTACGGACCGGTCATCAGAACGTGACCATCTCCCTCACGCCATTCGATCACGAGATCGCCGCCCGGCAACGTAACCGTTACCTTGCGGTCCATCATGCCACGCCGAACCGCCGCCACGGCGGCGGCGCAAGCCGCCGTCCCGCAAGCGCGAGTAAGACCCGCGCCCCGCTCCCATGTCCGCAAGCGGATCCGCTTGGGCTCCAGGATCTGTGCAATCGAAATGTTGGCGCGCTCGGGAAACAGCGGATGGTGCTCCAGCATAGGCCCTATCCGGGCCAGGTCGACCGCGTCCACATCGTCCACAAAGAAGATCGCATGCGGATTGCCCATGCTGACCACGCCCGGCGAATGCAGAACCGGTTCATCGATGGGTCCGGCCTGAAGCTCGATACGGCTCGTGTCGTGAAACTCCTCGGCAAGCGGGATCTCGTCCCACCGCAGGCGTGGTTCGCCCAGGTCGATCGTGACAAGGCCATCATCGCCCGCGTAAGCGCCGAGCACTTGGTCTTCGGTTTCGATTGTGACGGTCGGACGTCCCAACTCGCCAGCCACGACCGCGGCCACGCAGCGCGCAGCGTTGCCGCATGCGGCCACCTCGCCGCCATCGGCATTCCAGATACGCATAAACACGTCGGCGTCCGCGGACGGGTCGAGCGCGATGAGCTGATCGCAGCCAATACCCGTCTCCCGGTCCGCGATCGCGCGCACCGCATCGGCTGGGAGCGCAAGATCGTCCGTTCGGCGATCGATCACGACAAAGTCGTTCCCGAGGCCGTTCATCTTGCGGAAGCTGTGGGTGCTCTCGTCCATCGTCTCCAATCCAACGCTCATGATCTCTATAACGCCGCCTGCCACGCTGAGGCTAGGCTTGCTCAACGGGGCGCATCATCAGAAAGACGATCATCGCGGCCCCTGCGAACCCGGCTCCTGCCAAGAAGGTCGCTTCCGGCGAAACGGCATCCCATAGAATCCCGGCAATTACGCTGGCCACCAGCGTGGCGACCCCGACCGTGAGGCCGAACACCCCAAATGCCGTTCCGCGCAAGCGTGCAGGCGCCGCATGGGCCACAAGCGCCGATAGAACGCCCTGTGTCAGTCCCAAATGGAGACCCCAAAGCCCAATGGCAAGGAACACGGAAACGAGTCCCGAACCGAACGCAAGCAGTAAATCGGCCGCGATCAGGGCTGCAAGGCCCGCTAGAAGCGGGGGCCAAGCACCGAAGTGGTCCTGGAGCCGGCCTGCCGGATAGGCCGATAGGGCGAACACAATGCTCATGACGGCAATGACCGCAGGCGCCAGCGCCAACGGCAAGCCCTCTCCGAAAGCGCGAATGACCAGGAAGGCCTCGCTGAATCTTGCGAGGGTAAAGATGGCCCCCGCCCCCACTACGAGCCAATAGAAGCGCCCGAGGCCGCCAAGGTCGTGAAGCTTGATCGGCACACGCTTGGGCGCATTTTCCGATGTCCCGCCGCCGCCGGGCTCTCGCACAAAGATCAAGAGGATCGCGACGGAGGTCACCGCGGGAATCACGGCGAACCACAGCACGGCGCGGATATCGTCATCGAAAAGCACCATGAGCCCGATCGCGAGCAGCGGCCCGAGAGTCGCGCCGACAGTGTCGAGCGATTGCCTCAAACCGAAGGCGGCGCCTCGCTGCTCGGGGGGCGCAACGTCGGCGACAAGCGCATCGCGCGGGGCCCCGCGAATGCCCTTGCCGATGCGGTCCACCAGACGCGCGAAGGCAACGAGCGAGACGGTGCTCGCGAGCGGAAAGAGCGGCTTGGTCACCGCCGCAAGGCCATAGCCGAGAACGGCCAGGGCTTTTCGCCGCCGAAGCGTGTCGGACAGCCAGCCTGAAAAGACTTTGACGATATGCGCGGCCGCCTCGGCCATCCCTTCGACCAGGCCGAGGATTGTTGCGCTCGCCCCAAGATTGACCATGAGGAAAAGCGGCAGAAGCCCATGGATCAGCTCGGAGGACACATCCATGAAGAGCGATGTGAACCCCAGCGCCCAGACGGTCGGCGGCAGCGCCTTGCGGGTTGTTTGTTTCGCGCGCACCGGAGCCGGACCTTCTATGTAGGACTTGGAGGTTTCAAGCGTTGCGGTTGGGGCTCTTCTATGGCGTTGTGCCCGCCTCTGCACCTGCTTTTGAGACAACGGAGCCTCAGAATTGATCGACGTCCCCTTGGATGATCCAGTCCACGCGCTCGTGCCGCATACGCTTGCGGAGCCCATCCTTGGAGCGGAGGACGGCCCACTTGCAGGCCGCACGTTCATGGTGAAGGACCTCTTCTCCATCGAGGGCCGAAAAACCGGAAACGGCAATCCGGAATCCTATGCGGCCGCAATGCCAGCACAAGCAACAGCGCCAGCTATTGGCACGCTCTTGGGTGCGGGAGCGTCTCTCACCGGCATCACAATCTGCGATGAGTTCTTCTACAGCGTGCTTGGCAGTAACGCCCATTACGGTCAGCCGGCGAACCCGCGCGCGCGCAGCTTTGTCACCGGCGGCTCGTCTTGTGGGGCCGCAGCCGCGGTGGCCGCGCAAATGTGCGATTTCGCGCTGGGCTCGGACACGGGTGGGTCGATCAGGGTCCCGGCCTCTTTCTGTGGGCTTTATGGCTTCCGTCCAACCCACGGGCGCATTGACATGACGGGCGCAACGCCCATGGCCCCAAGCTTCGACACGGCGGGTGTCTTGGCGGCGAACGCCGAACTGTTCCGCACCGTTTGCGGCCTCTTGCTTCAAGGCGAGGAGCGCATCGCTCCAGTGGACCGGCTTATCCTTGCGCAAGATATCGTCGCCGCGTGCGAGCCGAGCCTGGCCCAGCTCGTTTTGCAGACACTTGAGACAATGGCACCCGCGATACCAGACATCGAACCGGCCGAGATTGCCGGCGATGCAATTGTCGCCTGGCGAACGGCGTTCGCCACGATCCAGGGCTTTGAGGTGCAGTCGACGTTGCTCCCGTTCATTCAAGCTCACCCTGTTTCGCTTGGACCAGGGATTAAGGAACGCTTTGAGATCGCCTCCGGCGTGACCCCGGACGACGCCGAAGCCGCTAGAAGCGTCCGCCAAGCCGTGGCCTCTCACCTCAAATCCATCCTACAGCCTGGGACACTCATCGTTCTGCCGACCACGCCAACCACGCCGCCTGAGCGCGGCATCCCGGACGGCCCTGCCGTCGCCAACTACCGGACGCGGACTTTGCAGAACACGTGCCTGGCCGGCCTCGCCGGACTGCCTCAAATCTCGGTACCCATTGGTGAAGCCGACGGATGCCCCGTAGGGCTGTCACTTATCGCGTGGGAGGGGGGCGATGAGTCGCTGCTGGACTTCGCCGTCGGGCTGTCGGATTTGCTGTAGTTCTACTACCATCGACGAAGCGGGAAACTATCGTCGACACAGGATCGAGCTCATGCCTTACGCCTATCTTTGCTGCGCGATTGTCTTTGAAGTAATCGGAACGGCAGCGCTGAAGGAAACAGCCGGCTTCTCACGCCTATTGCCCAGCGCCGTGACACTGACGGCTTACGGCATATCGTTCTGGGCGCTGGCCATGACGTTGAAGTCCATTCCGGTGGGTCTGACCTATGCCACCTGGTCCGGCGTTGGCATCGTGCTGGTGAGCGCCATTGGTTGGTTCAGGTACAAGCAGACACTGGACACGCCTGCCTTGATCGGCTTGGGGCTGATCATCTCGGGCGTGGTCATCGCGAACGCTTTTTCGAAGTCGTTCTCGCACTAGGCCCGAAGACCGGACGCTTGACTTCTCTAGCGCGCTGACCGACAGTCCGCGCCATATTAATGGCAGCTCATTTTGAGCCGCCGCCCGTTCCGGGGTCTTGCCTTTTGCGGTGACTAGGAACGGGGGGTCAACACCCGTCAGCGCGATGCGCCCACGGGTGCGTTTTTGGTTGCGCTATCGGCCTAGCGGCCTACTTGAGCGCTTTTTTTCGTTGCGCTATCGGGCTAGCGGCCTACTTGAGCGCGCGTTTCGTTGCGCTACCGGCCTAGCGGCCTACTTGAGTGCGTTACTCGTCCGCATGGAGGCGGAAACGATGCTGTCGAAGCTAAAGAGCCGGAGTTTGGGCCTGGCGGCCGCGCTCGCACTCACGGGCGTCTCGATAACGGCGCTGGCTCAGCAACCGCAAGTCCCAGTCCTTGCGGGCGGCGAAGCCGATTATGACGCGTGCGGGTCGCAAGGCGTAGTGCGGGGTCTTGACCCAAACGGCGACGGCTTTCTCGCGGTACGCGGCGGTCCTAGTTCGAAATACGGCATGCTCGACAAGATCTATAACGGCTACATCGTCAATCTTTGCGATGAGCGTGGCAACTGGCTTGGCGTCGTCTATTCCCACGAGAGCATAGATTGCGGCGTCGGAACGCCTTGGCCCCGCCGCCAGGCCTATTCCGGCCCCTGCCGCTCCGGCTGGGTCTTTCGTAAATTCGTCGCAGGATATGCCGGCTGATGTTTGAAACGCTTTCCGACCGTCTCTCCGGAATTTTCGACAAGCTCACGCGCCGTGGCGCGCTGAGCGAGGCAGACGTTGCCGAGGCCATGCGCGAGGTGCGCCGCGCCCTCATCGAGGCCGACGTCGCCCTCGACGTGGTCAAGTCCTTCACCGACCGGGTGAAAGCCAAGGCCGTCGGCCAGGACGTCGTGAAGTCCGTTACGCCCGGCCAGATGGTCGTCAAAATCGTCAATGACGAACTCATCCGTATGCTGGGCTCCGACGCCCAGGGCATTGACCTCGCGGCGACCCCGCCCGTTGTCATGATGATGGTCGGCCTGCAGGGGTCCGGCAAAACCACTACCACGGCTAAGCTCGCTCACCGCCTAACCACCCGCGACAAGCAGAAGGTCATGATGGCCTCACTCGACACGCGCCGCCCCGCCGCCCAGGAGCAACTGCGTGTGCTTGGCGAGCAGGCCGACATTGCCACGCTGCCCATTGTCGAAGGCCAAAGCCCCACAGAGATTGCGGAGCGGGCCGTCAAGGCGGCTCGGCTCGGCGGCTTCGACGTCCTGATACTCGACACCGCGGGCCGCACCCATATTGACGAAGAGCTCATGGCCGAAACTGCTGCGATCGAGAAGATCGCGCAACCTCATGAGACATTGCTCGTCGCGGACGCGCTCACCGGTCAGGACGCGGTGAACCTTGCCAAGAACTTTGGCGAGCGGGTCGACCTCACCGGCATCATCCTGACCCGCGTGGACGGCGACGGACGCGGCGGCGCGGCGCTATCTATGCGCGCCGTCTCTGGGAAGCCCATCAAGCTGATGGGCGTCGGCGAAAAGCTCGACGCGCTCGAAGACTTCTACCCAGACCGCATTGCGGGCCGCATCCTGGGCATGGGCGACGTGGTCGGCCTGGTCGAAAAGGCCATGGAGACTGTCGAGGCTGACAAAGCCCAGAAGATGGCCGAGCGCATGAAGAAGGGCGCGTTCGACCTCAACGATCTTTCCGAGCAGCTGGGGCAGATGCAGAAGCTCGGCGGAATGGGCGGCGTCCTGTCGATGCTGCCCGGCATCGGCAAGGCGAAGAAGCAGATCGAGGCCGCCAACCTCGACGACAGTCTTCTCAAGCGCCAGCAAGCAATCATCAGCTCAATGACGAAAGCCGAGCGCAAGACTCCGAAACTGCTGAATGCCTCGCGCAAGAAACGTGTTGCTGCGGGTTCGGGCACAAGCGTTCAGGAGATCAACAAGCTCATCAAGATGCACCGCCAAATGGCCGACATGATGAAGGCCATGGGCAAGAAGCGCGGCGCGCTGTCGGCACTGTTTGGCGGGGGGATGCCACAAATGCCGGCGGACATGCCCGACGGTGGCGGCCTTCCGAAAGGTGCGGAGCTACCAGCCGATTTCCCCGGTCTGCCCGGCGGCGGGCTACCCGGTGGCCTACCTGGACTGCCTGGCGCAGGCCTGCCCGGCGGCCTCCCACCCGGACTTCCTGGACTTCCCGGACAGCGCAAGAAGAAGCGCTGACCCGGCATTCATCACCTATTCAACGATCACCGAGGAGTAAGAAACCATGTCTTTGAAGATCAGACTGTCGCGGGGCGGCGCCAAGAAGCGTCCGTTTTACCGCATCGTCGTTGCCGACTCGCGCAGCCCGCGTGACGGCCGCTACATCGAGAAAATCGGCACCTTCAACCCACTGCTGCCAAAGGATTCCGAGGACCGGATTCAGCTAGACACAGACCGTGTGAAGCACTGGCTCTCCAACGGCGCCTTGCCGACGGACCGCGTGCTCCGCTTCCTGGATGCCGAAGGCCTCATGAAGCGCGAACCACGCAACAATCCGGAGAAGGCTAAGCCCGGTAAGAAGCGCCTTGAGCGTGAGGAAGCCAAACGTGCTGCTGAGGAAGAGAAGGCCGCAGCCGAGAAGGAAGCCGCTGAGCAGGCCGCCGCCGAGGCGGAATCAGCTGACGCCGCAGCCGCCGCCGAGGAAGAGGCTTCCGAGGAGGCCACCGACGAGGCCGCCGCTGAGGAAGCCAAAGACGCCACTGATAAGGAAGCGTCCGAGTAAGGACGCATCGGACCTTGGGCGGCACTCGAAAGCCAAACGGTGACGCAACGCTGCTCCTCGTTGGCGAGATAGGCGCGGCACAGGGCCTGAAGGGCGAGGTGCGCTTGCGGTCATACACGCAAGAGCCGACGGATATCGCCGCCTATGGGCCGCTCCGCAACGAGGCGGGCACGAAGACGATCGAGATCGACCGTATCCGTGTCACGCCCAAGGCGCTCATCGCCCGCATCAAGGGCGTGACCACGCGCGAAGCGGCCGAAGCGCTGAATCGTACGAAGCTGTACATTTCGCGGGAAGCCCTTCAGCAGCCGGCCGATGATGAATGGTATGTCGCGGACATGATCGGCCTCACAGCGGTCTCGCCGGAAGGCGCGCGCCTCGGCACGGTCGTCGCCATCCATAATTTTGGGGCGAGCGACATTTTGGAGATCGTTCCGGACGAGGGGCCCTCGTACCTCGTTGCCTTCACAGACGACACGGTACCGGAGGTCGCGATCTCGAAGGGACAGCTTGTCCTCGTACCACCGGAAGAAATCGAAGCGAGAGAAGACGACGAAGACGGAAACGCGTAACGTCGTGCTGGCAAAAAGCCTCATCGGACAAGACGCTTCGCGCGATAGAGTGGTGGCCATGTCACTTCGCCCCATCTCTCAAACAGACAGGCCGCCGCGCGAAGGCGCGACCGAATTGCTGAATCTTAAGTGGCTCGGACCTCTACGGCGCTTTGCGGAGATCGGCATCGCCGGCTATCCGCGCGAGGTCCGCCTCCGGCTCGCGATCATCAATGTGATGGCGCTGCTGATCGCCTTTGCGTCGATGACCTATGTGGTGACCTATGCAAGCTTCGGCGTCATGAAGTACTGGCCGCTGATCGTGGTCAATCTTGGCTTGGTGGTCGTCGCATTGCTCGCGCCGCTCGCCCACCGCATCAACGATATCGCCGCGATCGTGCTGATCTGGGTCGCCGAGTACGCGGCCTTGTTCTTCTTCGTCCGCGAGCTTGGACACAACTCAGGTATCCAGCTGAACTACATCATCGGCGCCGCCGTGGCCTTTGCGATTTGCGGATGGGGGCATATTCGGCTTGTCGTCGCCGCCGTGCTTTCCGGCCTTGCCTTGCATCTTGCCGCTTGGTTCCTGTACCCGCCGGGCAGCGCACGCATCGCCGCGGACCCTGCGCTCCTGCATAATCTCTATGTCTCGTCGGCGGTGACAACGTTTGGCATCGTCGCCCTGGTGGTGGGCTATGCGCTCAACAAAGCGGACCGGGCGCGAGCCGAGGCCGACAAGCTGCTGGCGAACATCCTGCCTGAACCTATCATCGACCGCCTGAAGCAGGTGCCGGAAGGGCGCATCGCCGACGCGGTACCGGACGCCTCGGTCCTGTTCAGCGATCTCGTCGGCTTCACGGCACTCTCGCAGAAAATCGGCGCCGCCCGCACCGTGGAGATCTTGGATAGCCTGGTGACAGAATTCGATCGTCTCGCGGTCGAACATGGGGTTGAGAAGATTAAAACAATCGGCGATGGCTACATGGCCGTCGCGGGCGTCAGCCAGCACCAGGCCGATCATTGCGCACGCCTCGCCCGGCTGGCGCTCGCCTTGCCGAGAGTCGTGGCGGCGGTATCGAAGACGCACGATGTAGAGTTGCGTATCCGTATCGGCATCGCCAGCGGACCTGTGATGGCGGGGGTCATAGGCGCGGACAAATTCTCTTACGACGTCTGGGGCGAGACCGTGAATTTCGCGGCCCGGCTAGAGTCCCACGGTCTGCCGGGCGAGATTCAGGTCTCAAGCAACGTGCGCGAAGCATTGGGCGACGCCTTCTTGCTGACAGAACGCGGCCCCATATCGATCAAAGGCGTGGGGACGCGGGAGACCTGGTTCTTGATCGAAGAGATGGGAGTAGCCCCCGATCCCATCTCCTGAGCGCCACGTGGTAAGACTAGGGTCATGACTTGGAAGGCGACCGTCCTCACCCTTTTCCCTGAGATGTATCCGGGCCCGCTCGGCTTGAGCCTTGCCGGGAAAGCGCTCGCCGAAGAGACCTGGCAGCTTGAGACGATTGATATCCGCGACTTCGCCCACGACAAGCACCGTTCCGTGGACGACACACCGGCCGGCGGCGGGGCGGGCATGATCATGCGCGCCGACATTGCCGCGGCCGCCATCGATGCCGCCCGCAAAAACGTCCCAGCCGGGACAGCCACAATTTACCTCTCTCCCCGTGGAACGCCGCTGACCCAGGCGGGTGTGGAGATGCTGGCTCATGGTCCCGGCGTGATCCTGCTCTGTGGCCGGTTCGAAGGCCTAGACCAGCGCGTGCTCGACGCCCGTGACATCGAGGAAGTCTCGATCGGCGACTACGTTCTCTCAGGGGGCGATCTGGCGGCTCACGTGGTCATGGACGCCTGCGTGCGGCTGCTGCCCGGCGTCGTCGGCAATGCGGGCACTCACAAGGAGGAGAGCTTCGCCTCAGGCCTCCTGGAATACCCGCACTACACCCGCCCTCGCGACTTCGAGGGCCACACCATCCCCGACGTGCTGCTGTCCGGCGATCACGAGAGAATCGCCCGCTGGCGCCGCGAGCAGGCGGAAGCTCTCACAAAATCCCGTCGGCCCGATCTTTGGGAAAAGCGCAAAACCCAATCTTGATCAAGGTCAGAGCCGCCGGGGCACCACATCGTAAAGTCCATTGAAAAAGAAGGAGTTGGGTATGAAATCTGTCGTGATTCTAGTTGCCATGTTGGGATTTGGTCTTCCAGGCGATGCACACGCTCAAGACGCCGATATCGCTGCCGGGAAAGCCTATGCGGAAGAGGTTTGCGCGCGCTGTCACGCGGTTCTGGCAGGCGAGGACATGTCTCCCGACTTTAGCGCCACACCGTTCGAGCAAGTGGCAAAGACGCCCGGCATGACGGAGATGGCTCTGTCTGTCTTCTTGCAGACCCCCCATATCGACATGCCCAATCTCATCCTAGAGCAGGACGATGCGCGGAATGTCATCGCCTATATCCGGAGCCTCGACGGCCGGGAGTAAGGCCCAATTTCGCCCCTGAAAACCATCGACAAACCCCACGCCCTGGGGTAGGAAATCCCCGCTGGCTGCCGGGCTAAGGCCTTGGGCGGCCTCAAAGGTCTGGGAAACACCTCCAGACGACGACCAATCAAAAAGAATGGCGTTCGCTCATGAGGCCCTCGTGGCCCAGCAGGCGCCCGTGAAAGGCTTGAGAGATGAACAT
Organism: Methyloceanibacter sp.; assembly: GCA_030064755.1. Classification (GTDB taxonomy): domain Bacteria; phylum Pseudomonadota; class Alphaproteobacteria; order Rhizobiales; family Methyloligellaceae; genus Methyloceanibacter. The sequence continues at coordinate 21,524 of JASJEH010000009.1, forward strand.
TATTGCCGAGCTCGAGAAAGAGCAGGTCGCCGAGCGCCTGAATAAGCGCAGCGTGCCGGAATTCGGCCCCGGTGACACCGTCCGCGTCAACGTGAAGGTGGTGGAAGGCGAACGCACCCGCGTTCAGGCCTATGAGGGCGTGTGCATCGGACGCGCCAATGGCGGCATCCACGAGAACTTCACAGTCCGCAAGATTTCCTACGGCGAGGGCGTGGAGCGTGTTTTCCCGATTCACTCGCCGCTGATCGAATCCATCGAAGTCGTCCGTCATGGCCGGGTGCGCCGGGCGAAGCTCTATTACTTGCGTGGCCGCCGCGGTAAGGCCGCCCGTATTCCGGAGCGCCGAGACACTCGTGACGCGAAGGGTAAGAAGGGTCACAGCTTCAAGGGCTTCACCAAGCCAAAGGGCGAGCCGGACGATCTTAAGCTTGTCGCTGGCATTACCGAGGATCTCGAGAAGAAGCTGAACAAGCTCGGCGTCACCAAAATCGAGCAGATCGCGACCATGAGCGACGATGCAATCGCCTTTCTCTCGGATAAGCTTTCGCTTGGCAGCCAGATCGAGGACGGCGACTGGACCGGAAAAGCCATCGCCGCAATGGCGGAGATGACCGCCGACGAAGTCCCCGAGATCCAGGGCGGCGCCGAGACCGCCGAGGCCGATACAGGCGACGCCGATACGGCTGAGAAGAAAGACGCTTAGCGCCTTTCGAAGCAGGACCGGCCGGACACATGATCCGGCCGCCCCTCTAGAAATCGGTCGATGCTTTTTCGGGCGGCTCACCTCGGCGCCCTGCTGGGCGCCATCGAAGGTTCGCCGCTGAACTGGAATTTCTGGATTCAATCGCCATCTCAGGCGTAACGATCCGAAAGGTTGGGTTCATTCAATGGCAAAACCCCGCACGCTCTACGACAAGATCTGGGACGAACACTTGGTGCACGAGGCTCCTGACGGGACGAGCCTCATCTATATCGACCGTCATCTCGTCCACGAAGTCACGAGCCCGCAGGCGTTCGAAGGCTTGCGCATGGCCGGCCGCGACGTCCGTGCGCCGGAGAAGACGCTTGCCGTCGTGGACCACAACGTTCCGACCACAGACCGTTCCAAGGGCATTGACGACCCGGATTCAGCGATCCAGGTCGAAGCGCTCGCCAAGAACGCGGCGGACTTCGGCATCGACTATTATCACGAGCTCGACGAGCGTCAGGGTATCGTCCACGTCGTCGGCCCGGAGCAAGGCTTCACCCTACCTGGCACCACCATCGTATGCGGCGATAGCCACACCTCGACTCATGGTGCGTTTGGCGCGCTGGCTCATGGGATCGGTACGTCGGAAGTCGAGCATGTGCTTGCCACCCAGACGCTGATCCAGCAAAAGGCCAAAAACATGCTGGTGCGCGTGGAAGGCAAGCTGCCGGACAACGTCACCGCAAAAGACATCATCCTTGCCATCATCGGCGAGATCGGCACGGCCGGGGGCACCGGACACGTGATCGAATATGCGGGCGAGACCATTCGCGACCTGACCATGGAAGGCCGTATGACCGTCTGCAACATGTCGATCGAGGGCGGCGCCCGTGCGGGGCTGATCGCGCCTGATCAGAAGACCTTCGACTACATCATGGGCCGCCCACGCGCGCCGAAGGGGGCCGCGTTCGAAATGGCGAAGGCCCATTGGGAAACGCTGTTCACGGACGAAGGTGCGCATTTCGACGCAGAGGTCGTGCTGGACGCGGCCAACCTGCCGCCCATTGTCACCTGGGGTACGAGCCCTGAGCAGGTCGTGGCGATCGACGGCCATGTGCCGAGCCCCGAAGATATCGCCGACGAGACGAAGCGCCAGGCGGCGGTCCGCGCCCTCGACTATATGGGCCTCAAGGGCGGCGAGAAGATCACTGACATCGCACTGGACCGCATCTTTATCGGTTCCTGCACAAATGGCCGCATCGAAGACTTACGCGCTGTAGCGAAGGTCGTCGAAGGTCAGCATGTCAACGAAAACCTGAACGCGATGATCGTGCCGGGCTCCGGACTTGTGAAACTCCAGGCCGAGGAAGAAGGCCTCGATAGGATCTTTACCGACGCCGGCTTCGAATGGCGCGAGCCGGGCTGTTCCATGTGCTTGGCCATGAACCCGGATAAGCTCGCGCCCGGCGAGCGGTGCGCCTCGACTTCGAACCGCAATTTCGAGGGCCGCCAAGGCCGTCTAGGACGCACCCATCTGGTATCGCCGCAAATGGCGGCTGCGGCTGCCATCGCCGGTCACTTCGTCGACATTCGCGATCTGCAATAGACCTTCGCACGCGCCAACCGCAGCTTTCTTGGAGAGGCGGCATGACATCGCTGGTCCAAAAGAAGTTTGGTGAGGCGGCGGCTGACTATGCGTCTTGCGCGGTGCATGCAGAAGGCCCGACGCTCGCGCGCCTCACAGAACTGATCGAGACCAAGCCCACGTGGCGGCAGTTGGACATTGCCACGGGCGCGGGCCACACGGCCCTCGCCTTCGCGCCGCACATCGCGAAATCGACGGCCAGCGACATCACGCCGGAGATGCTGGCCGAGGTGAAGCGGCTTGCCAAGGAGCGCGGACTCACCAACGTGGTCACACGGAAAGCCAACGCGCAAGACCTGCCCTTCCCCGATACAAGCTTCCACCTCGTGACCTGCCGGCTGGCGGCGCATCACTTTCCGAAGCCGAAGGACTACGTAGCGGAGTCTGCCCGCGTGTTGATTCCCGGCGGCATGTTCGCCCTCGTGGACAATGTCTCTCCGGACGATTCGGACATCGCTGCCCAATACAACACCTTTGAGAAGCTGCGCGACCCGAGCCATGTCCGGGCGCTGTCGGTAAAGGAATGGTGCGCGCTGATCGATGCGGCAGGGCTGGACCTCCTGTCGGCGGAGGTCATGGACCAGGATATCGGGTTTGATGCCTGGGTCGCGCGCATGCGGTGCTCAAGCGAGACAACTACCCGTTTGCGAGAGATGCTGGACGCTGGGCCACTTCGGTCGCTGCTGCGTCCGCGCGAGGAGGAAGGTGGGCTCACGTTCACCTTGCGTGAAGCTATCATCCTCGCCAGCAAGCCCGGGAACCTTGGCCGAACCGCGCCCAAACCCTAAATGTGGATGATGCAAAAGCACACACTCCCCGGCATCGGCGATTTCGAGCAGGTCGCGAACGAAACTTTCGCGAAACTTCCCGCCGCGTTCCGGGACATGACCAAGGACGTGGTCATCCGTGTCGAGGATTTTCCGACCCGCGACGTGCTGCGGACCCTCAACATCGATTCGCCGTTCGGACTCCTTGGGCTCTATCACGGCGTGGACCTCACCCGGCAAAGCGTGCTCGACGTCTCACCGTTGCCGGAGATGATCTTTCTCTACCGCCGGCCGATCCTGGCCTACTGGGAAACCCACGACGAGGCGCTTGAGGACATTATCGCCCATGTGCTGATCCACGAGATCGGCCATCACTTCGGGCTATCCGATGCCGACATGGAGCGCATCGAGTCCGAAGCCGCTGGCTAAGCCGTTTCCGGACTTGGAATGCGGACTTGGGATGCGGACTTGGGATGAGGACTTGGGATGAGGACTTGGGATGAGGACTTGGGATGAGGACTTGGAATGCGCACCTGGGATGGCGCGACAAGCATGGTCATTGTCTGGACACCATTCCGCTTCTAAACTGTTGGGAAGATGGGGTTCAGGACAACGATACTGGGGTGCGTGCTGTCCGCCGCCGTTTTCGCGGCTGCGCTGAGCATGGGCCAATCGGCGACGGCGCAAGAGTTCACCTTTCGCGGCGGCGGGGCAAAGGCGCCTTCGATTGGCCAGTACATGAACCAGGCGGGTCCGCAGACAAAGGAAGTCCCGCACGGCGAGATGACGATCGACGGGATCCGGGTCAACTGCGGCACGCGTCCGACGGTTCTCAACCCGAAGTTCGATAGCTGGGGCGGCGCTTTTCCCGGCTTCCTGATCATGAACACCGCCAAGATCAAGGGCCTCTCCACGCAAGTGAAGCTCTACATCTATTCCCACGAATGCGGGCACCAGTTCATCGGCGCGAGCGAGACAAAGGCAGACCTCTTCGCCATCCGCCGCGGCGTGAGATGGGGCTGGCTTGATGCGCAGGGCATGGAAGAGATCTGCACCTTCATTTCAAAACTGAAGGGCAGTGCCGTGCATCCGCCGGGTCCAAAGCGCTGCACGACCATGCGGAATTACTACCGCGAGCTCGTGAGCGGGGAGCATCGGGCAGGCTCTGGTGTGAAGCCCAATACGCTTGGCCCATCCAACTGACGCCGAGCATCATTGCAGCCCATACGCGGCCAAAACCCCCGCGCGCCGCACTTGATCGCATCCCCAACTCCGCGGTTGGTTCCAACGGTAGCAAGTCAGCTCGAAAAGCTCTATATGGCTCAGCGTATAGAGGTTCAGACATGGAAAAATTCACGACACTCACGGGCATTGCGGCGCACCTGCCGATGATCAACGTCGATACCGACATGATCATCCCGAAGAACTATCTGAAAACGATCAAGCGTACGGGCTTGGGCGAAGGCCTTTTTGCCGAGCTACGCTATGACGAGAACGGCCAGAAGCACGAGCATTTCGTGCTCCACAAAGAACCCTACACGAACGCCGAGATCTTGATCGCGGGAGAGAATTTTGGCTGCGGCTCAAGCCGCGAGCACGCGCCTTGGGCCCTACTCGATTTCGGCTTTCGCTGCATCATCGCGCCGTCCTTTGCGGACATCTTCTACAACAACTGTTTCAAGAACGGCATTCTGCCCATCGTCCTCCCGCAGGAAGAGATCAACAAGCTGATCGACGATGCGGAGCGCGGCGACAATGCACGGCTCACCATCGATCTAGAAGCGCAGGAGATTTCAGGCCCGGATGGCGGCAAGATCCATTTCGACATCGACCCGCACCGCAAGCGCTGCCTGATCGAAGGGCTCGACGATATCGGCCTCACGTTGGAAAAGGCCGAGCACATCGACCGCTTCGAAGAGCAGGCGGGGACCGTGAGGCCCTGGGTCTAGGACGCCTACTCAAACGGAACCGGGTCTGTTTCCTGTTCGGCGACCGTTTCGCCGCCGCGGGTAACGGTGATGTGCGCCGTGTACCCGCCTTTGGGCCAGCCGCCCGCGGGCACACCCGTCTTGCCGGCCTGGAGGAGGACCGACGCATCGTCTTCCGTGACGTCGCGGACATTATTCATCAGCGACTTGCCGTCCAGCTTGAGATGGATTTCGATCTTGTCGCCCTTCTTGGCGTGAGCGACCCAGCCATAGGCGACACCCGCTGAGTCAAACCGGGGCTTCGGCAACGCCTCGCGCTTTAGCAGTGTCTCCTCGTCCACAGGACGGTCGGCTAACCCGAGGCTGACCACGGTGGTCTTGGCATCAGCGACGTCGGCCTTGTCGGCCTCTGCTCCTTCAGCCGAAGCCAGGCTGGACCCGAAGGCCAGTACAAGAACTGTCAACAGCACCCTTGTCAGCATCTCTTACTCCCGCTACCCAAAACGCCGCCGGACGGTTTCCGGCTTTCTTTGATAGATGCTTTAGCACAGGGCGGACGCAACTTCATGGCTTCATTCAAACTCTTACTTCTTCCTGGCGATGGCATCGGCACCGAGGTGATGGGCGAGGTTGCGCGTCTCGTGGATTGGGCCAACGGAACAGGCGAAATCGCGATCGAGACCGAAACGGATTTGGTGGGCGGCTGCGCCTATGACGACCACGGCGAAGCCATCTCCGAGGCGGCGATGACAACGGCTCATGCGGCCGACGCGGTCATGCTCGGCGCCGTGGGTGGCCCCAAATGGGATGGCGTACCCTACGAGAAGCGCCCCGAGGCGGGGCTCTTACGTCTCAGAAAGGACCTCGAACTATTTGCCAATCTGCGTCCCGCGATTTGCTATGCCGCTCTCGCCGATGCGTCTTCCTTGAAGCGCGAACTGGTGGAAGGGCTGGACATTATGATCGTGCGCGAACTGACGGGTGGCGTCTATTTCGGCGAGCCGAAGGAGATCACCGATCTCGGCAACGGCCAGAAACGCGCGGTCGACACGCAGGTTTACGAGACGTTCGAGATCGAGCGTATCGCCGCCGTCGCCTTCGACCTCGCCCGCAAGCGCGGTAACATGGTGCACTCGGCTGAGAAGCGGAATGTCATGAAGACGGGCGTGCTTTGGAACGAGGTGGTCACGCAAGTGCACAAGGATACCTATTCGGACGTCAAGCTCGAGCACATCCTTGCGGATAATTGCGCCATGCAACTCGTTCGCGCACCCAAGCAGTTCGATGTGATCGTTACCGACAATCTTTTCGGCGATGTACTGTCCGATGAAGCGGCGATGGCCACGGGCTCTCTTGGCATGCTGCCCTCGGCTTCGCTGGGTGCGGCGGATGAAGCCGGCATGCGGCCCGCCATGTACGAGCCCGTGCACGGGTCGGCTCCCGATATCGCCGGCCAGGGCAAGGCCAACCCCATTGCGACCATCGCCAGCTTCGCCATGTGCCTGCGCTATTCCTTTGATCAGGGCGCCCTCGCGGACAGGGTCGAGGGCGCCATCGCAAACGTCCTGGATCAAGGCTTGCGGACAGGCGATATTGCGCAGGAGGGCTGCAAGACAGTGGGAACGCGCGATATGGGCGATGCCATCATCGCGTCGCTAAACAATGGCAGTTAGGTGATATGAGACACGTCTTCGGCCCGCTCACCCTCGCATGCGTCATGCAAATGACGGCTCCGCTTGGCTGGGCTGCCGACGAATCCGTCGACGCCGGGCCCGCCGCCTCGGAGGATACGGCGGAGACTGGCGATAGCGCAGATACGCTAGACGTGGAGACATGGGATGACGCCCCCACTGAGGAAGAGACGGCGGTCCCCGATGCCCCGATCCTCGGTCCACAGGTCAGCTCGAAAGTCGTGCTCACACCTGAGGAGAAGGCAGAGAAGGAATCCCGCAAAGCCTGCAAGATCGAGATTTGCGACATCATCGCCACGCGCGAGCCGATTGGCGAGGACATCGCCTGCGATATCAAAAAGACCTGGCGCGCCGACAGCCTCACGAAGATGCTGGGCGATCAGTTCTCTTGGCCTTGGGGCAAGGCCGTGTGCCAATCGAAGCTCAATCTGTCGCGAACCGATCTAGCTGCGGCCATGCTGGAATCCAGCTCCACGGTCAAGATGGAGAAGTTCGCGGTGTCGTGCGAGCTGCATACAGGCGAAGGTGAGCCCTATATCGTTGAGATGGAACTGGCTCCAGAAGTCACTTTCGAGAAGGGCAAGGCCGTTTCGGCCACCGTGAATTGGGGCGACGTTTCGGCCCCGCTCGTTATCTATCCGGTGGTCTATGCCGGCACCGGTCTCGATAACCGGACGAACATTCTGGGCTCCTCGGTCGTCACTATGGTCAACGAGTTCACGCACAAGAAGTGCGCCGAGGTCAAAGACGAACTGCCGGGCCGCCGGGTCAACTAGCCACAAATCAAAGCGCCCGGGCGCTTTTGACTTTCCCCGCGCCTTCCCATACATCCGCGCCAGGTGTCGTTCGCGATTACAACGCCCAGCACCGCAGGGTCCAGGGCACCGCAATCAGGAGTACCGGAATGGGTTACAAAGTCGCTGTCATCGGCGCGACCGGCAATGTCGGGCGCGAGATGCTCAACATTCTTGAGGAGCGGGACTTCCCCGCCGACGAGGTCATTCCAATTGCCTCGCGCCGCTCGGTCGGCCGGGAAGTCTCATACGGCGATGCGCGCCTGAAATGCCGGGACCTCGAGAACTTCGACTTTTCAGGTGTCGATTTCGCCCTGATGTCGGCGGGTTCAAGCATCTCCAAGGAATGGTCGCCGCGCATCGGCGCGACCGGCTGCGTTGTCATCGATAACTCCTCCTGCTGGCGCTACGACCCGGACGTGCCGCTGATCGTGCCCGAAGTGAACCCGGATGCCATTGCAGGCTTTACCAGGAAGAACATCATCGCCAACCCGAACTGCTCGACAGCACAGCTCGTTGTTGTGCTGAAGCCGCTGCACGATGCCGCCAAGATCAAGCGTGTCGTTTGCTCCACCTATCAATCCGTCTCGGGCGCGGGCAAAGACGCGATGGACGAGCTCTGGAACCAAACCAAGGGCATCTTCGTGACCGACCCTCCGGCGCCGGAGAAATTCACCAAACAGATCGCGTTCAACGTCATTCCTCATATCGACGTCTTTCTCGACGATGGCTCGACGAAGGAGGAGTGGAAGATGGTCGCAGAGACCAAGAAGATCCTCGATCCGAAGATCAAGCTAACAGCGACCTGCGTCCGTGTGCCCGTCTTCGTGGGCCATGCCGAGGCGGTGAATATCGAGTTCGAGAACCCGTTGAGCACTGAAGAAGCGCGGGAGGCCTTGCGCGACGCGCCAGGCGTGCTCGTGGTCGACAAGCGCGAGGACGGCGGCTACGTAACGCCCGTCGAATGCGTCGGCGACTACGCCACGTTTGTCTCCCGCGTCCGGGACGATCAGACCACCGACAACGGTCTGTCGCTGTGGTGTGTTTCGGATAACCTTCGCAAAGGGGCAGCGCTGAACACGATCCAAATCGCGGAAACGATGATCGAGCGCGACCTCATCAAAAAGGCTGCTTGAGAACTCTCAACCGAGACGCCAGTTCGGTTTGGGCCGGACTCGGAAGGAATGCCGGCTCGGCTGTTTTGCGACTTGCGCCTGAGGCAACGATTAGCTTGCTGATCTCACTTCGACTGGTCGCTCGGGAGGCTTCGGGCGACGGCAGGGCACCGCACGCTCCTGCGGTCCTCGATAGATAAACCTAATTGGTCGTTTCGGAATCCCGTCTTGATTAGCGCCGACGGGTTGAGCGTAATAGCTGGGTCGGATCAAGAGAAGCGCATCCTAAACACGCGCCAACCGACAGACGGAAACTTGGTCCAGAGCCGGCCGGATGTTCAGCCGGCAGGACTTCTAGCGCGACATGCCTGGCACGTCGACGGTCCGCTTGCGTATGCTTGCGGGACGCTCACTTGTGTACGGCCATGTCGCACCCAAAGGAGCGCTGACATGGCAAAAGTCCTGTGTGTACTTTATGACGACCCGATCAACGGTTTCCCGCCCAAATACGCCCGCGACAGCATCCCGCACATTGCCGGATACGTGGATGGACAGACGGCCCCGACGCCCAAAGCAATCGACTTCCAGCCTGGTGAATTACTCGGCAGCGTCTCTGGCGAACTCGGATTGCGCAAATTTCTAGAATCAAAGGGCCACGAACTCGTCGTTACATCTGATAAGGACGGTGCGGACTCTGTGTTCGAAAAAGAGCTCGTAGATGCCGACGTCGTCATCTCTCAGCCCTTCTGGCCCGCTTATCTCACAGCCGATCGGATTGCCAAGGCGAAGAACCTCAAGCTTGCTCTAACAGCAGGGATCGGTTCCGACCACGTTGATCTCCAAGCCGCGATGGACAAGGGCGTTACGGTGGCCGAAGTGACTTTCTGCAACTCGATTAGTGTCGCAGAGCACGTGGTCATGCAGATTCTGTCTTTAGTCCGCAATTACATCCCGTCCTACCAGTGGGTCGTAGACGGCGGTTGGAATATCGCTGATTGCGTTGAACGTTCTTACGACGTTGAGGGTATGGACGTAGGCACCGTAGCGTCCGGTCGCATTGGCCTCGCGGTCCTTCGCCGCATGAAGCCCTTCGACGTCAAGCTGCACTACTACGACAAGCACCGTCTGCCCGCCGATGTAGAAGCCGAGCTCGGGGCGACCTATCATCCAGATGTGGAGTCACTAGCCAAGGCTTGCGATGTCGTGACCATCAACTGCCCACTCCATCCGGAGACAGAGCATCTCTTTGATGACGAAATGATCGGCAAGATGAAGCGTGGCAGCTATCTCGTGAACACGGCGCGCGGCAAAATCTGTGATCGCGACGCGGTAGTTCGGGCACTTGAGAGCGGCCAGCTTGCAGGCTACGCGGGCGATGTTTGGTTCCCCCAGCCCGCACCGCGCGATCATCCGTGGCGCACGATGCCTCACCACGGCATGACACCTCACATCTCCGGCACGTCGCTATCGGCTCAGACTCGCTATGCCGCTGGTACGCGCGAGATTCTTGAGTGCTTCTTTGCCGGCGAACCAATCCGCGATGAGTACCTCATAGTTCAGGGCGGCGCCCTCGCTGGCACCGGCGCGCACTCCTACACAGCTGGAAATGCCACAGGCGGCTCTGAAGAAGCCGAGAAATTCAAGAAGGCAAGCTGACCCAACACCCTCGATCCAAGCAATCGGGGTGAGGCCTCGCGCTCCGCTCCCTGGCGCAGACGAATATCTGTCGCCTGGAGCGCGAGGCCGTTCCACTCCCGAGCGGCGCCCGCGCGATTATGACAGACCACCCCCTTGCGATGCGGCGCAGGCCCGTTCAGAGTAACGGCCAATAAGCGCACCAATGCGCCGTCTCAATGGGGGGAATCCACACATGTCGACCGCAGCGCGCGCGGACTCTGGAGGATTGTTCGGCTGGCTGGACCGGTCGCACACCGTGGCGAAACCGGGTTTTAGCCGCTGGATGGTTCCGCCCGCCGCCCTTTGCGTCCATCTTTGTATCGGGCAGGTTTACGCCTTCAGCGTGTTCAACCTGCCGATGACTAAGCTGATCGGCATCACCGAATCCGCGCCCGACGATTGGAAGCTGACAGAGCTCGGCTGGATCTTCTCCATTGCTATCGTGTGCCTCGGCCTCGCGGCGGCCTTCACCGGCACCTGGCTGGACCGGGTAGGCCCGCGGCGCGCGATGTTCACTGCGGCGCTTCTTTTTGGCGGCGGCTTTCTGGTTTCGGCGCTCGGCGTCCACCTCCACCAGCTCTGGCTGATCTATTTGGGCTACGGCGTACTGGGCGGCTGCGGCCTCGGCCTCGGCTACATCTCGCCCGTGAAGACCCTCATCACCTGGTTCCCAGATCGGCCGGGCATGGCCACCGGCATGGCCATTATGGGCTTTGGCGGCGGCGCCATGATCGCCTCTCCCCTTTCGGTGCTGCTGATGGACTACTTCTCAAGCCCAACCGATGTGGGCGTCGCTGGCACTTTCGTCACGATGGGCCTCATCTATTTGGTCTTCATGATGATTGGCGCCATCATTGTTCGCGTTCCCCCGCACGGGTGGCTCCCGGAAGGCTATACTCCGCCAGCTCAACCAAAGAAGATGGTCACCGCCAATCACGTCCATGTGGATGAGGCGCTGAAGACCCCGCAATTCTATCTGCTATGGGGCGTACTCTGTTTGAATGTAACCGCCGGCATCGGCGTGCTCGGTCAGGCCTCCGCTATGAGCCAGGAGATGTTCCCCGGCAAGATCACAGCAGCGGCCGCCGCCGGATTCGTTGGTCTTTTGAGCCTGTTCAACATGATCGGGCGCTTCTTCTGGGCGTCGACCTCAGACTACATTGGCCGCCGCAACACCTACATGATCTTCTTCGCCCTCGGCATGGCGCTGTACGCCGCCGTACCCTGGACCGGCCATACGGGCTCGGTAGTCCTGTTCGTGCTGTTCTATTGCGTGATCATGACCATGTATGGCGGAGGCTTTGCCACGATCCCCGCCTATCTCCGGGATGTCTTCGGCGTGCGCTATGTGGGCGCCATCCATGGCCGCCTGCTGACCGCATGGTCAACCGCAGGCGTCCTCGGCCCTGTGCTCGTCAACTACATCCGCGAGTACCAAATCAACCATGGCGTGCCCAAGGCGGACGCCTATTCGGTCACCATGTACATCATGGCGGGACTTCTCCTTGTCGGGTTCCTTCTGAACTGGCTGATGACCCCTGTGGACGACAAGCACTACATGACCGAGGAAGAACTCAAAGCGTCGATGGAGAATTAGATGACTGAAACGGCCCAACCAAATCAGATCTCCGGCGCGACCAAAGTCAAGCTGGTCCTAGCCTGGATCATGGTGAGCGTCCCGCTTGTTTGGGGCGTGCTCAATACGCTCGAAAAGGCCTCTCAGCTGTTTAGGTAGATGTCAGACTCTGACAGAGCGTCGCACCTTGTAACCTGGGAGAACCTCCAAGTCTCTGATTTAGAATAATTTATTCTGTAAGAATCTGTTAATGCGCCAGTCATGCGGTTCTCATCCCAGATCCCCATTATCTGTACACGACGATGTTTACCGAACGAACCTTTCTAAGGAGACGACCATGAAAGAGTGGCTGAAGCCTGAGATCACCGAGTCCGAAGCTGGCATGGAAGTTACTTCCTACCTTCCGGCTGAGCTCGACCGCGCTTAATTCGCGCTGATCTAGCCTAGTTTTCGAAAATGGCGGTCCTAGCGATTTGCGGGGCCGCCATTTTTGTATGCGCTATCGGCTGTCACGTCGCTCATCGCGCCCAAACTGCGAGCAGCCGACCGCCGCAAGCCTTATCGGGGTCCCTTCACGACCATTCCCGCCGTTCAGATTGTTTTCATGGACGCGTCATGCGCCGCTCATTCAAATTGTCGCACCTTAGGCCATCGTTTATCGAAAGGAGACGACCATGAAAGAGTGGCTGAAGCCCGAGATCACCGAGTCCGAAGCTGGCATGGAAGTGACTTCCTACCTCCCGGCTGAGCTCGACCGCGCTTAATTCGCGCCGATCTAGCAATCCAAGAATGGCGGCTCTCGCGTTGGCGGAGCCGCCATTTTTTTGCGCGGGGTCTTTGCAGTCGCGCTCGATAACCGCCCACCCGACCGCACCCCCGTTGCGGAGGGTGACAGATCGCCGCCCCGAAACTAAGGTCCGGGCCGCCGGTCAGCCCTCCGATGCGAGGTGCGCTCCGGCTCATGCAGCGCGATTGGTCGCAATCAGCTTCAAGGGGACCTTGCTATGCCCTGGGTCTATCTCGTCATCGCCGGTCTCTTCGAGATCGGCTTTGCGTCGGTGCTCAAGCTTACTGAAGGCTTCACGAAGCTCTGGCCCTCCGTCATCTTCGCGATCTGCATCGTGCTCTCAATGTATTTCTTGAACAAGGCGGCGAAGGATCTGCCCATCGGCACGGCCTACGCAGTTTGGACAGGGATCGGCGCCGTGGGCACTGTCATTGTCGGCATCGTGTTCTATAAGGAGCCCGTCACGGCGCTGCGTATGTTCTTTATCGTGACGCTGATCGGCTCCATCATCGGATTGAAACTCGCAACAACGACCACATGACCCAGACCAACAAGATCGACCGCACCGTTACCGGAAACTATTTCGAGGATTTCAAAGTCGGCGAGGAGATCGTGCACCCCACGCCGCGTACCGTCACCGTCGGAGACGTCGCCGTCTATACGTCGCTCTATAGCGGCCGCTTCGCCGTGCAGTCGTCGGACGCCTTTGCCCAGAGCATCGGCTACCCGCGGTCACCCATCGACGACATCCTCGTCTTCCATTTTGTGATCGGCAAGACGGTGCCGGACGTTTCCCGCAACGCGATCGCCAACCTCGGTTATGCGGAGTTTCGCTTCCTCAAGCCGGTCTATCCGGGCGACACCATCGCTTCGACTTCGGAAGTCATTGGCGTCAAGCAGAACTCCAGTGGCAAGAACGGCACAGTCTATGTGCGCACGACGGGCCGCAATCAGAACGGCGAAGAGGTCTTGTCCTTCGCGCGCTGGGTCATGGTCGTGAAGAAAAACCTCGACCTGCCCGTGCCCGAACCGGTCATCCCCGAACTGGACAAGGAGATCTCACCAGACAGTCTTGGCAACGCCCTGCCTCCGCTAAAGTTGATGGTCTATGACTACGCACTCGCCGGCTCCCCGCGCCGCTGGGCAGATTACGCTGTGGGCGACAGGATCGACCACGTCGACGGCCAAACGATCGAAGAGGCCGAGCATCAGATGGCCACCCGGCTCTATCAGAACACCGCGCGGGTCCACTTCAACCAGCACCGCGAGTCCCAAGAGCGCTTCGGCCGCCGCCTCGTCTACGGCGGGCACGTTATCTCGATCGCCCGATCGCTCAGCTTCAATGGGCTTGCCAACGCGTTCCATGTCTTGGGTCTTAACGGCGCCCGCCATGCCGCACCGTCGTTTGCGGGCGATACCATCTACGCCTGGAGCGAGGTGCTCGACAAAGCCGAGCTTCCAGGACGGTCCGATGCAGGTGCGCTGCGCCTGCGCACCTTCGCGGTGAAGGACCGCAACTGCGCCGATTTCCCAGGCGTGAAGGAAGATGGAAAGCTCGAAGACGGCGTGGTGCTCGACATGGACTATTGGGTGGCCCTGCCGCGCTAAGCGATGAGCCCTCCCGTGGTTTGATCACCGAATAGGCAATTCTCCCGTACACGCCGGTATCGTAAACCTTCTGTAAAATATTTCGGTTGCATTCTTGGGCCTCGTAATTCTCGCAACTTGGGGGAGTTGCCCATGGCTTGGGAAGGACCATTCGACGGAGTGATGGGGGGCGTCGCCTATATCGTCGGCTCTCACGTTTGGGAGTCGCTCGACGGCGGCCAGACTTGGATCATGTCAAAATTCGTCGAAGACGAAGAAGCCTGCTACGAAATCGCAAAGCCCGCGTAGCGGCCTGTTTCTGCCGTTCTACTAAAGTCTGCGGCGAAACCGCCGCACCCACCGTCCCTCGGACGTGAAAATGGGGCACGTTCCAGCTGCCCCTGATTGCCCATGTCTTCTTCGTGCGTTATGAGAAGATTGAACTGGGCAACACATATAATATCCAATGACAGATAAGCTTGAGGCGGAGCGGCCTCTTTCTCCGCATCTGCAGATTTATCGGCCGATGCTGACGATGCTGATGTCCATCGCGCATCGCATCACCGGCGCCAGCTTGGCCGTCGGATTTGCGCTACTGACATGGTGGCTCGTGGCCGTGAGTATGGGGCCGGAAGCCTACGCCAGCGTACAGAGTTTCTTCGGCAGTCTCATTGGCCGCGCCCTGCTCTTTGCCTTCACCTGGGCTTTGATTCACCACATGCTGGGCGGCATTCGTCACCTTATCTGGGACACGGGCACGGGGCTCGACAAGGTGACGATCGAGCGTTTCGCCTTGGGAACGATCGTCGGCTCCGTCGTACTTACAATCCTGGTCTGGCTGGCCGCCTACAATGTGATGGGAGGGCTCTAGCCATGGCAACCCCGCTGAAGCGCGTCCGCGGCCTCGGCGCCGCGCGTCACGGAACGGAAACTTTCTGGCGCCAACGCCTCACGGCCGTCGCCAACGTTCCGCTCGTGATCTTTCTGATCTGGTTCGTCGTATCCCATGCAGGTGCGAGCTACGAAGTTGTCAAGGCGAGCTTGGCGAATCCGGTCGTATCTGTGCTGATGCTGGCCATGATTTGGTCCGCCGCAATCCACATGAGGATTGGTTTGCGGGAAATCATTGAGGACTATCTGCATAACAAGCTGTGCAAGGTCTCTTCCCTGATGCTTGCAACTTTCTTTTCCGCAGGTCTAGCCATCGCTTCGACCCTCGCCGTACTAAAAATCAGTTTGGGAGGCTGATGCGAAATGCCTCAAGACGCCACGCCCAACACGCCGCACAATGCCGTCAACGTGAACGGCCGTGCTTATGAAATCACCGACCACGCTTACGATGTCATCGTTGTGGGCGCGGGCGGATCAGGTCTCCGCGCTGTCGTCGGCGCGAGCGAGGCAGGGCTTCGCACGGCCTGTATCACGAAGGTTTTTCCAACTCGGTCGCATACCGTCGCTGCCCAGGGTGGCATCGCCGCCGCGCTCGGCAATATGGGCCCAGACGACTGGCGTTGGCACATGTACGACACAGTAAAGGGCTCCGATTGGCTCGGCGACCAGGACTGCATCGAGTATCTTTGCCGTCATGCGCCCGAAGCCGTCTACGAGCTGGAGCACTGGGGCGTTCCCTTCTCACGCACCGAAGACGGCAAGATCTTTCAGCGCGCCTTTGGCGGCATGACGACAGAGTTCGGCAAGGGCCAGGCGCGGCGGACTTGCGCCGCCGCCGACCGGACGGGCCATGCGCTGCTGCACACGATGTATGGCCAGGCTATGCGCCATTCGGCGGAGTTCTACATTGAATACTTCGCCCTCGATCTCATCATGGATGACGAGGGGCATTGCCGCGGCGTGATCGCCATAAACATGGCAGACGGGTCACTCCACCGCTTCCGCGGACATCAGACTATTCTCGCGACCGGCGGCTACGGCCGCGCCTACTTCTCCTGCACCTCTGCCCATATCTGCACCGGCGATGGCAACGGCATGGTGCTTCGCGCGGGGCTTCCCCTTCAGGACATGGAGTTCGTGCAATTCCACCCAACCGGCGTCTATGGCGCGGGCGTACTTATCTCAGAAGGCGCGCGCGGTGAAGGCGGATTCCTAAGGAATTCCGAAGGCGAGAAATTCATGGAGCGCTACGCGCCCTCGGCCAAGGATCTGGCGTCGCGTGACGTCGTGTCTCGCGCCATCACGCTCGAGATTCGCGAAGGCCGGGGACACGGTCCCGACAAGGAGTATATGCACCTGCATCTGGACCATTTAGACGACAACGTCTTCGAAGAGCGACTGCCAGGCATAACCGATCTCGCCCGCATTTTCGGGGGCGTCGATGCGCGGAACGAGCCAATCAAGATCATTCCGACCTGCCACTACAATATGGGCGGCATTCCCACCAACATGCATGGCGAAGTGATCGCGCCC
The DNA here is from genome assembly GCA_030064755.1 of Methyloceanibacter sp. Classification (GTDB taxonomy): domain Bacteria; phylum Pseudomonadota; class Alphaproteobacteria; order Rhizobiales; family Methyloligellaceae; genus Methyloceanibacter. The sequence continues at coordinate 38,203 of JASJEH010000009.1, forward strand.
AAGAATGGAGACCCCGACGCCACGGTTCCAGGGTTGATGGCGCTGGGAGAGGCGGCTTGCGTCTCCGTCCATGGCGCCAACCGCTTGGGGTCCAACTCGCTGATTGACCTCGTCGTCTTCGGCCGGGCGGCCGGCCTCCGCTGTGCAGAGCTCATTCCGCAAGGCTCGGCCATTCCGGACTTGCCAAAGGGCGCGGGCGAAGCCTCCATCGCGCGTCTCGATGGATTCCGCTACGCCGATGGCGGCACCCCAACTGCCGAGCTACGGCTGGCGATGCAGAAGACCATGCAGCGCGATTGCTCCGTATTCCGCACAAAGGACGTGCTGGAAGAGGGCGTGAAGAACATCAAGAAGGTCTGGGACGACGCGGCGGACATCAAAGTCACGGATCGCTCCCTGATCTGGAACACGGACCTGATCGAGACGCTCGAGTTTGACAACCTCATCTCCCAGGCGGCCGTCACGGTTCAGGGGGCGCTGGCTCGGGAAGAGTCGCGCGGCGCTCATGCGCGCGAGGACTTCCCCAAGCGCGACGATAAGGACTGGATGAAACACACCCTGTCCTACGCAGACTATGGGACGCATACGGTGAAACTCGATTTTCGTCCGGTGCACAACTTCACGCTGTCGAACGAGGTCGCCTATATCGAGCCGAAGGAGCGGGTTTACTAGACACCCGGATCGAATGCGGTTGAGACTGCAACGCTTGGCCGGCCCAAAGGATTAAGCTGAGATGGTTCAATTCACACTTCCCAAGAATTCGAAGATCAAGAAGGGCAAAGAGTGGAACCCGCCCGCCGTGGACGCGGATCCCGACCGCTGGCGCGAGTACCGCGTCTACCGCTACGATCCTGAGGGGGGTGAGAACCCGCGCGTCGACACCTATTGGGTGGATATGAACGATTGCGGGCCGATGGTCTTGGACGCGCTGATCTGGATAAAAAACAAGATCGATCCAACGCTGACCTTCCGCCGGTCCTGCCGCGAAGGCGTCTGCGGCTCGTGCTCGATGAATATCGACGGCACGAACACGCTTGCCTGCACCATGCACGCGGAGGAGGCGCAAGGCGCGGCTATCGCCATCTACCCGCTCCCGCACATGCCCGTGGTGAAGGATCTTGTGCCAGACATGACGCAGTTTTATGCGCAGCACCGGGAGATTGAGCCCTGGCTCAAGACCGACAGCCCGACGCCGCAAAAGGAATGGCGTCAGAGCCACGAGGATCGTGAAAAACTCGATGGGCTCTACGAGTGCATTCTTTGCGCTTGCTGCTCAACGGCGTGCCCGTCCTATTGGTGGAACGGCGATCGCTATCTCGGTCCGGCCGTTCTGTTGCAGGCCAATCGCTGGGTCGAGGACTCCCGCGACGAGCGCACCGGCGAGCGGCTGGACGATCTAGAAGATCCCTTCCGCCTCTATCGCTGCCATACCATCCTTAACTGCACCAAGGCTTGCCCGAAGGGTCTGAACCCCGCAGCTGCGATCGCCAATCTGAAGCGAAAGATGGTCGAGCGGCTGTAGCGCGCGCCCCGCCCATTCCATTCCGGTGCCAATTCGTGCAGCTCTCGGCGTGGGTCGGGACTTTCGCTGTCTAGCCCCGTTTGGCTGCCCCGGGGCAAGCGGGCAGCGAAAACACGCAAGTAGGCGTCCCTTCACGCTTCATCTGCGCTTGCTTCTCGGGATCCTTCTCCGCCTGCCAGGCGTAGGGGCTGCGGCCCTTCTTGTGTGAGTAGCTCACGCGGATCAGCGTGCCGCCCTGGAACGTCAAACTCGCGGTGCACATCGCGTCCTTCGGCGTATCGCCTGGAACCGGTCCCGCACCCTTGTAATGATAGATCAGCGTCTCCGCGCCGCCCGCCGCAGGGATCCGCGAGCGCGGCTGGCCGGCACATTTCATCACCTGCTGCCGGCTCATGCCGATATAGGGCTTCCCATGGTCAACACGCGTGAGGTCCTGGATGGCCTGCTCAGGCCCCGAAAAGCCCCCAGCACATCCCGCAGCAAAAAGCACCAACCACGCCACCAAAGTCGCGCGCCAAGGCCAGCCAGCGGAAAACGCTTCCCTTGATGCAATCAAATCCATGTCTTCCCATAGCCCCGAAGACGGCCTAGCGCGAGATTGCGGGCGCTTTGGGGCGCAGCCAAAGGCCGGAATCTCAGAAATCTCTCGGTCTCAACCGCTTCCAGGCTATTCTGCGCCCATGAAACGCTGGAAGACAACGCACGCGCTCGGATGCGCCGTCCTCTTGCTCGCTCTGTGCCAAGTAAGTTCTGGCCTACAGGCCCACGAGCCGGGCGCGGCGCCGAAGATCGAAGCCCAGCATGTTGCGACGGAACCGCTTGCAGGCGATCCCAACAAGGAAATCGACATCAAGATCTACACGTTTCCCCCTAGCAGCGCGACGCCCTGGCATATTCACCAGGACTCGGTTGAGATCGCACACATTCTTGAGGGGTCGATCATGCTGGAGAAGACGGGCAAGCCGTCCTACGAGGTCACCGAAGGCGAGACCAATATCCTGCAGCCCAACGTCGTCCATCGCGGTTGGAACCCGAGTGACACAAAGGCAGCCAAACTCTACGTGGTTCGGATAAAGCCCAAGGGCGCGCCGCTGGCGACGATTGTCCCGCCCCCGGACCAAGCAGCGGAAGCGCCGCCTGAGAGCGATTATCCAGAAGACGAATAGCAGACGCGCCGTCTTGAGAACGCCGGCAACGACACGGTCTGCTATCGCGCGTCGCTCTGCTTGACGAGCGCTATCAGCCCAGCGGCCCAGGCGAATACCACGACGACCCAGTAAAAAACCTTAGCGGACGTACCCAGCTCCATACCGAGTGCAGATCCCTCGAATGTCCCGAAGCCCGCAACCACGGTGAAGAAGGCTGCGAAGGCCAGAACGAAAGTGGTTGCATGGCGCGGACGGAAGAAGCCGATCAACGTGCCAGCGAGGCCCCACGCAAAGTCGACAACGGCCTGGAGCGGGTTCAACCTGAAGCCAGGAGGGAAGCTCTTCGGATCGGTGTCGAACCCATACACCGCATAGGACACGAGCATGATACCGCCCAGCGCTAGGAAGTAGCTGCTGAAGCGTGCCGCCCAGACCACTAACGGCAGTGGCGGCGTTGCATCCAGTTCCTCGTCCGTCGGCACGCGCCGCTCGTCGTCGCGCCCAGGTCGAGAGCCAGGCTTCGGCTCGGTTTCATTCTTCGCGGGGTTATCGCCGGTCATCGCCTCTCCAAGGTTTCCATCCGACGGCTTCAGACTACCGCCTATTGTACCCGACTGTGAACCAAAGATGCGCCTCGTACGAACAGCGACCTTGCGCGCGAGCCAGATTGCATCTAACCATCCACAAGATCTCGTAGCGGTTGGTAAAGGACGACAGCGCGGCCGCCACAACCGCGCGTCTCGGGAGGGAAAGTCATGGCGCGTAACAAGATTGCATTGATCGGTGCAGGCCAGATCGGCGGCACCCTCGCCCACCTTGCCGGCATCCGGGAGCTTGGCGAAGTCGTTCTCTTCGACGTCGTCGATGGGGTTCCCCAAGGCAAGGCACTTGATCTCTCGCAGTCAGCGCCGGTCGAAGGCTTCGCCCCCAAATTCAAAGGCGCTAACGAGTACGCTGAAATCAAGGACGCTGACGTGGTGATCGTCACGGCCGGCGTGCCGCGCAAACCCGGCATGAGCCGCGACGACCTCATCGAAATCAACCTCAAGGTTATGGAACAGGTTGGCGCCGGCCTTCGCAAATACGCGCCCGAAGCCTTCGTCATCTGCGTCACCAACCCGCTCGATGCCATGGTCTGGGCTCTCCAGAAGACATCTGGCCTACCCCGCAACAAAGTGGTCGGCATGGCGGGCGTTCTCGATAGCGCCCGCTTCCGCTTCTTCCTGTCGGAAGAGTTCGATGTGAGCCCCCAGGACATTCACACTATGGTTCTCGGCGGCCATGGTGACACCATGGTGCCGCTGATCCGCTACTCCTCCGTCGCAGGCATTCCCCTGGCGGATCTCGTAAAGATGAGATGGATTACCCAGAAGCGCCTGGATGAGATCGTTCAGCGCACACGGGACGGCGGTGCCGAGATCGTCGGCCTGCTGAAGACCGGCTCCGCATACTACGCCCCGGCCGCGGCAGCGCTCGATATGGCAGAGTCTTATCTCCACGACAAGAAGCGCGTTCTGCCCGCCGCCGCCTATCTCAACGGCGAGTACGGGGTGAAGGGCATCTATGCCGGCGTGCCAGTGATCATCAGCGCAAAGGGCGTAGAGCGCGTCATCGAACTCGACCTCTCGTCTGCCGAGAAGGATGCGCTGCTGCATTCGGTCCAGGCGGTCAAGAACCTGGTGGAGATTTGCCAGCGTATCGCCCCCAATCTCGCCGCTTCCTAGAGTTCATTTCGTTTCCGCGTCCGGAGAGTCTTTATGAATATCCACGAATACCAGGCGAAGGACCTGCTCAAGGCCTTCGGCGCCCCCGTCGGCAATGGCGTGGTCGCTGCAACCGCCGACGAAGCCGCCGAAAAAGCTAAGGCCCTTAACGGCGCTGTTCTCGTCGTTAAGGCGCAGATCCACGCTGGAGGACGTGGCAAAGGTGGCGGTGTCAAGATCGTCAAGAGCATTCAAGAGATGCACGCCGAAGCCGACCGAATGCTCGGCAAGCCCCTCGTAACGCCGCAAACAGGCCCTAAAGGCCGGATCGTTCGCAGCGTCTACGTGACGGAGGGAACGGATATCGACCGCGAACTATACCTGTCTCTTCTGGTTGATCGTGCGACCGGCCGCATCGCCTTTGTTGCCTCGACTGAGGGCGGCGTGAACATCGAGGAGGTGGCGGCGGAGACGCCGGAGAAGATCACGACGGTCGATGTGGACCCGGCCTCTGGTCTGAGCGGCTTCCATGGCCGCGTGATCGCCGATGCACTTGAACTCAAAGGCAACCTCGCCAAGCAGTGCAGCAAGCTCGTCAAGCAGCTCTACACCCTCTTCACCGAGAAGGATGCGAGCCTCATCGAGATCAACCCGCTGGTGGTTACCAAGGATGGCCAGCTCGAATGCCTCGACGCCAAGATGGGATTTGAAGACAACGCCCTTTTCCGTCACCCGGATATCGAGGCGCTGCGCGACATTCACGAAGAGGACCCGGCCGAAGTCGAGGCCTCCAAGTACGACCTCTCCTACGTCAAACTCGATGGCAACATCGGCTGCATGGTCAACGGCGCGGGCCTCGCGATGGCGACCATGGACATCATTAAGTACTATGGCGCCGAGCCGGCAAACTTCCTAGACGTTGGTGGCGGTGCGACGGCTGAGAAGGTCACGGCGGCTTTCAAGCTGATCCTCTCCGACCCGAACGTGAAGGGCGTCCTTGTGAACATCTTCGGCGGCATTATGCGCTGCGATACGATTGCGGAAGGCATTATCACTGCTGCCAAGGAGACGAATATCGGTGTGCCGCTGGTCGTGCGCCTTGAAGGCACGAACGTACAGCGTGGTAAGGAGCTCTTATCTGAGTCCGGTCTCGACATTATTCCCGCCGACGACTTGGACGATGCCGCCAAGAAGGCGGTCGCGGCCCTCGGAGCGGCCTAGTTCCAGTCTCAAAGTTTGTGTCACAAATCCTTCCTCAAACCGGCTTAGCTTTGCAACATGTCAGTCCTCGTCGATAAAAACACGCGCGTCATTTGCCAGGGTTTCACGGGTTCCCAAGGTACTTTCCACACCGAACAAGCCATTGCCTACGGCACGAAAATGGTTGGCGGCGTGACCCCCGGAAAAGGCGGCACAACCCATCTCGACCTTCCCGTCTTCGATACAGTGCGCGACGCGGTGGAATCGACCGGCGCAACAGCATCGGCGATCTACGTTCCGCCGCCTTTCGCAGCCGACGCAATCCTCGAAGCCATCGATGCTGGCATCGAACTCGCCGTCTGCATCACTGAGGGCGTTCCGGTCCTCGACATGGTCAAGGTGAAGCGCGCACTCATTGGGTCGGGCACCCGGCTTATCGGGCCGAACTGCCCGGGGATCATTACCCCTGGCGAGTGCAAGATCGGTATCATGCCGGGCCACATCCACACGCCCGGCCGCGTCGGCATTGTGTCCCGATCCGGCACACTGACCTATGAGGCCGTGGCTCAGACCACTGCCGTTGGGTTCGGACAGACCACATGTATCGGCATCGGCGGAGACCCCGTCAACGGCACAAACTTTATCGACGCGTTGTCACTCTTCCTTGAGGACGACAAGACGGAAGCCATCATCATGATTGGCGAGATAGGCGGCAGCGCGGAGGAAGAGGCCGCGGAGTTTCTCGTTCAGGCCGGCAACAAGAAGCCGATCGTCGGCTTCGTAGCCGGCGCGACCGCCCCGCCTGGGCGCCGCATGGGTCACGCAGGTGCCGTTATTTCGGGCGGCAAGGGCGATGCTAAGAGCAAAATCGAGGCAATGCAGGATGCCGGAATCGTGGTGTCCCATTCCCCTGCGGCGCTTGGAACAACGCTTGCAGGTATATTCAGTTAAGGCTGCGCTGGGCGCCAAACGCTCGCCTTTATTGCCCGGCACGCCTGGGGTCCAGATGAGGACCATGGGATTAGTGCCATGACACGATACGAAGCCAGCGAGGTTTTTGCGCACACGTCTTTTTTGGACGGTGCCAACGCGACTTATCTCGCCGAGCTCTACGCACGCTATCAGGCCGACCCATCCTCGGTATCGGAGGATTGGCGTCACTTCTTCGCCAATCTCGGCGACGAGGCCAGGAACGTCATCGCCGACGCGGAAGGTCCCTCCTGGGGCGCCTGGAGCCGAGCACCCTCCTGGAAGGACGGCGCCTCGTCTTCCGCTACAGCCGTTGCGCCGTCCGGCGCGCTGACGCAAGCCGAAGCCCTTGACGCCGCCCGGGACACATTGGGCGCGCGCATGCTGATCCGCGCCTACCGCACGCGCGGTCATTTGATCGCGAACCTCGATCCCTTGCGCCTCACAGAGCGCGGAGACCATCCTGAACTTGATCCGAAGACCTACGGTTTTTCGCCGTCCGACTATTCGCGGCCCATCTATATCGGTGGCGCGCTGGGGTTCGAATTCGCTGATCTCTCCCAAGTTCTCGCAGTCTTGGAGAAGACCTATGCCTCGACAATCGGCTTCGAGTACATGCACATCTCGGACCCCGAGCAACGCGCCTGGCTCCAGGAGCGCATTGAGCGCACCGAGATGCAGTTCACGGAGCAAGGCAAGCGCGCAATCCTCAACAAACTGATCGAGGCGGAGGGAGCGGAGCGCTTTCTCAATGTCAAATACACGGGCACCAAGCGCTTTGGTCTTGATGGCGGCGAGTCGATGGTTCCAGCGCTCGAGCAGATCATCAAGCGCGGAGGCCAGCTTGGCGTCAGAGAGATTGTCATAGGCATGCCCCACCGCGGCCGCCTGAACGTGCTTGCCAACGTCATGGCCAAGCCGTGGCGTGCCATCTTCAATGAGTTCCGCGGTGGGTCCGCGCATCCTGATGATGTGGAGGGCTCCGGTGATGTGAAGTATCACCTGGGTGCCTCGTCGGATCGCGAGTTCGACGACAACCGCGTTCATCTCTCACTCACCGCGAACCCCTCTCATCTTGAGTACGTTGATCCAGTTGTTCTCGGCAAGGTTCGGGCAAAACAGGACCAGGCTGACGACACAGAACGCGTAAAGATATTGCCGCTTCTTCTACACGGCGATGCGGCCTTCGCTGGTCAGGGCGTCGTCGCCGAATGCCTCGGGCTATCGGGCCTTAGGGGCCATCGCACTGGCGGATCGATCCATTTCATCGTGAACAACCAGATCGGCTTCACCACGGCGCCGCGCTTCTCACGCTCATCTCCGTATCCCTCGGATGTGGCCAAAATGATCGACGCGCCCATCTTCCACGTGAACGGCGACGATCCAGAAGCGGTCGTTCATGTCACCAAGATTGCGACAGAGTTTCGCCAGCGTTTTAAGAAGCCTGTCGTCATCGACATGTTCTGCTACCGCCGCCACGGCCACAACGAGGCGGATGAGCCGGCTTTTACGCAGCCCTTGATGTATCAACGGATCGCCGACCACCCGCGCGTGGTTGACATGTATTCGGATCAGCTGGTCAAGGAAGGTCTCCTCACCAAGGACGAGATCGAAGGCCTCCAAGCCGGCTTCCGCGACTTCCTGGAAGAGGAATTCAAGGCGGGCGAGACCTACCGGCCAAACCGCGCCGACTGGCTCGACGGCCGCTGGTCGGGGATCGGCTTCGCGGAGGAAGGAGCGCGGCGCGGGCTCACCGGGGTCGACCTAGATGTCCTACGCGAAGTCGGACACAAGTTGACGGAGATCCCGCCGACACTGACGCCGCATAAGACGATCGCACGCATCATGGCGACGCGGCGCAAGTCAATTGACGAAGGTAGGGGCATCGATTGGGCGACCGCTGAGTCGTTGGCCTTCGGCACGCTCCTCGTCGAAGGCTTCAAGATCCGCTTATCAGGGCAGGACTCCGAGCGCGGCACCTTCTCCCATCGCCATTCTGTGCTGATGGATCAGGTGAACGAGAACAAGTACACGCCGCTGAAGCATCTCGGCAAAGAGCAGGGTGACTTCGAAGTTATCAATTCGATGTTGTCTGAAGAGGCCGTGCTTGGCTTCGAGTATGGCTACAGCTTGGCCGAACCCAACGCACTTGTGTTGTGGGAGGCTCAGTTCGGTGACTTCGCTAACGGGGCCCAAGTTGTGGTCGATCAGTTCATCTCATCGGGCGAGCGCAAATGGCTGCGCATGTCGGGTCTGGTGCTCCTGCTGCCCCACGGCTACGAAGGTCAGGGGCCGGAACATTCCTCTGCCCGGCTCGAGCGCTATCTGCAGCTCTGCGCCGAGGACAACTGGCAGGTCGTCAATTGCACCACGCCCGCCAACTACTTCCATGTGCTGCGTCGCCAGCTCCACCGGCAGTTCCGAAAACCCCTGGTCCTCATGACGCCGAAATCGCTCCTGCGGCACAAGAAGGTCAAATCCAGCATCGAGGACTTCGGGCCCGACTCGAGCTTTCATCGACTCCTTTGGGACGACGCCGAGCGCGTTGCGGACTCCAACATCAAGCTCGTGCCGGACGAGCAGATCGAGCGCGTCGTGCTCTGCTCGGGCAAGGTCTATTACGACCTGGAAGCAGAGCGCGAGTCACGCGGCCTTAACGACGTCTATCTCCTGCGCATGGAACAGCTCTATCCATTCCCGGCACGGGCGCTCATCCAGGAACTAGGCCGGTTCAAGCAGGCGGAGATCGTGTGGTGCCAAGAAGAGCCCAAGAACATGGGAGCTTGGACTTTTGTAGAACCAAATTTGTCTTGGGTGCTGGAGCATATCGATGCGAAGTCTAAGCGACCAAGATATGCTGGACGTCCGAGCTCCGCAGCGACGGCGACAGGTTTGATGTCCAAGCACGTGAGAGAATTGAAGGCTCTGCTCAACGAAGCGCTGGGCTGAGCCGAGCGGAGACCGCGCCCCGCCTTTTCCCGCGGGTGTATGAGACCGAGCAAGAAGGACGGACTTAGAGAACCATGACAACAGAAATTCGGGTTCCGACATTGGGCGAGTCCGTCGTCGAAGCGACGGTGGGACAGTGGTTTAAGCAAGCTGGCGAAGAGGTCGCGGCCGATGAACCGGTCGTCGAACTGGAGACCGACAAGGTCACAGTCGAGGTGCCGGCCCCTGCGGGTGGTGTCTTGTCCGAGATCGTCGTGAAGGAAGGCGATACGGTCGAGGTCGGCGCGTTGCTGGGAGCAATCACGGATGGAGATGGCGCGGCTGTCGCGCCAGCAACGAAAGCTGCCGAGCCGAAGCCCGCCCAGCCAGCACCGGCAGCGCCATCAGTCGAGCCTGTCGCCCTCAAGCGCGAGCCGCATGTGCGGGCGGAAATCGCCCCGATCTCCATGCCGCCGTCACCAGCCGCGCAGAAGCTTCTTGAGGAGACCGGGCTTTCCGTCGACCAGATCACTGGCACCGGGCGCCGAGGCCAGATCCTCAAGGGCGATGTGATCGCTGCAACGGCCGCGGCGGAGACATTGCGCGAGACACCGCGCGAACCCAAGCCGCCGGCCCCGCCGCGCCCGCCGGTGACGCCAGACGATGCGGCGCGCGAGGAGCGCGTGCGTATGACGCGGCTGCGCCAGACGATCGCTAAGCGCCTCAAGGACGCCCAAGATACTGCCGCCATGCTGACCACGTTTAACGACGTGGACATGAGTCAGATCCTGGAACTACGCCGGGAATACAAAGAGGACTTTCAGAAGCGCCACGGGGTGAAGCTCGGCTTCATGGGATTCTTCGTGAAGGCTTGCGTGCAGGCACTGAAAGACATTCCCGCCGTGAACGCAGAGATCGACGGCGACGACCTCGTCTACAAGAACTACTACCATGTCGGTGTCGCGGTCGGCACGGAGCGCGGTCTCGTTGTTCCGGTGATACGCGATGCGGACCAGATGAACCTTGCGGAAATCGAAAGTACGATCGCTGATTTTGGACAGAGAGCCCGCGAAGGCAAGCTCGGGCTCGCCGAGATGCAAGGTGGCACCTTCACCATTTCCAATGGCGGCATCTACGGATCGATGCTCTCAACGCCAATCCTGAACGCGCCGCAATCCGGCATTCTCGGGATGCACCGTATTGAAGAGCGCCCGGTGGTGCGCGATGGACAGATTGTGGCACGACCTATGATGTATCTCGCCCTCTCCTATGACCACCGTATCGTCGACGGCAAGGAGGCGGTGACCTTCCTGGTGAATGTGAAGGACTCGCTGGAGAACCCCGCGCGCCTGATCCTCGATCTTTAGCCCCGATCTTAGAGATAGCATCATGAGTACGTCCTACGACCTGATCGTCATCGGTACCGGCCCAGGTGGGTACGTTTGCGCCATCCGAGCGGCGCAGCTTGGCATGAAGGTAGCCGTTGTCGAGAAGCGCGGGACGCATGGCGGCACCTGCCTCAATGTTGGCTGCATCCCCTCCAAGGCGCTGCTGCATGCCTCCGAGGCTTACGCGGAAGCGGACGGCCATTTCGCTGAGATGGGCATCAAGGTAAAGCCGGAGCTGGATCTCGCCGCAATGCTTGCCTTCAAAGACGAAGGCGTGAAGGGCAATGTGGATGGCATCGAGTTTCTGCTGAAGAAGAACAAGATCGACGCATACAACGGACTGGGCACAATCCGCGCCCCTCACCAGGTTGAAGTGACGCCGGACAAGGGTGAGAAGCAAACGCTTGAGGCGCGAGCAATTGTGATCGCCACGGGCTCGTCGAGCGCCGACGTGCCCGGCATAGATGTGGACGAGAAACGTATTGTCTCTTCCACGGGCGCGCTGTCGCTTCCCAAAGTGCCGAAGCGCATGGTGGTCATCGGTGGCGGCTATATCGGCCTTGAACTCGGCTCGGTCTGGTCGCGCCTCGGCTCGGACGTGACCGTGGTCGAGATGCTGCACACTATTACGCCGGGCCTCGATGCAGAAGTCGCCAAACAACTGCAGCGTACGCTGAAGAAGCAAGGGCTCAAGTTCAAGCTCGGCGCCAAGGTCACCAAGGTCGACACCTCGGGCAAATCCGTGAAGCTCACTGTCGAGCCGGCGGAGGGCGGCGACCCCGAAACGCTCGAATGTGACGTGGTGCTGGTCTCGATCGGACGCGTGCCGAACACGGAAGGGCTCGGGCTCGCTAATGTGGGCGTCGGAACGCACGCGCGCGGACGCATCGTGGTCGATCACAGCTTCCAAACCAACGTGCCAGGCATCTACGCCATCGGCGATGTCATTGCCGGTCCCATGCTCGCCCATAAGGCCGAGGAAGAAGGCGTCGCGGTCGCAGAGACTCTCGCGGGCCAATCAGGTCACGTGAATTACGATGTGATTCCGTCGGTGGTGTACACCGCCCCTGAAGTGGCTTCCGTCGGCAAGACCGAAGAGCAGTTGAAGGAGGACGGCGTCGCCTACAAGGTCGGAAAGTTCCCCTTCACCGCCAATGGCCGCGCGAAGGTGAACCGCACGACAGAAGGTTTCGTCAAAATCCTCTCGGACGCTGTCACCGACCGCGTGCTTGGTGTGCACATCATCGGCCCCGACGCGGGCACCATGATTGCGGAGGCCGCCGTGCTGATGGAGTTTGGCGGCTCGGCCGAAGACTTGGCCCGCACCTGCCATGCGCACCCGACGCTGAACGAAGCCGTGAAGGAAGCGGCACTCGCCGTCGAAAAGCGTCCCATTCACATGTAGTTGGGCTTGCTAGAGCATCGTGCGAAAAAGTGGGTACCGGTTTTTCGCAAATAGCGATGCGATATCAAAAAACTAGAGCACGGGTTCTGATTCCATCAGAACGCAACGTGCTCTAGTCGAGCGTACGGCGGAATCGCACCAGCGCGATGCCCATCGCCGCAACCACAAAAATCACGAGTGCCAGCACATCAACTTCCATATCCGTGAACCCGTTTCCTTTGAGCATGATGCCACGCACGATTCGCAAGAAATGCGTCAGCGGCAGGAACTCTCCCAGCCATTGCGCCCACTCTGGCATCCCCCGGAACGGGAACATGAAACCGGACAACAGGATATTGGGCAGGAAAAAGAAGAAGGTCAGCTGAACGGCTTGTAGCTGGTTCTGCGCAATGGTCGAGAACGTATAGCCCACGGCAAGGTTGGCCGCCGCGAATAGCGTGGTCAGCACGATCAACAGGCCAAGACTGCCCACGATCGGTACGCCAAACACGAAATAGGCCGCGCTCAGAATGATGCTCATCTGCACGAAGCCGACGAGGACGAAGGGCGCGATCTTGCCAATCATGATCTCCACGGGTCTGATTGGCATCGCGAGCAAGCTCTCCATGGTTCCGCGCTCGATTTCGCGCGTGACCGCGAGCGCGGTGAACATCATCATAGTCATGGTGAGCACGATCCCGAGCAGGCCCGGCACAATGTTGAACCGCGTCTCCCCTTCCGGGTTGTAACGCTGCTGAAGAGCGATCTCGAACGGCGGCGGCCGGGCGGCGACCTTCTCATCGGGCCCCCGCAGGTCGCGCCGCAAGGCAGAATCGGTCAGCCCCTGAAGCGCCGAGACTGCCGTCCCCGTCGCGACCGGATCGGTGGCATCAGCGATAACCAGTAACGCGGGACGATCGCCGCGCCGCACATCCCGCTCAAAACTCGCAGGAACTTCAACAGCGAAAAGCGCCTCGCCAGAGCGCAACATCGCATCGAGCATGGCGGGATCGCGGACCTGGCGCGTGAACCGGAAATAGTCGCTGTTCTTCATCGCCGCGAGCACGGCTCGTGTCAGCGGACCATCATCGCGAAGCAGAAGCGCCGTGGGCAGTTGCTTGGGGTCCGTGTTGATCGCGAAACCGAAAAGGACGAGCTGCAGAACCGGAATGGTGATCATCGTGGCGAAGGTCATGCGGTCACGCCGCATCTGCACGAATTCCTTCACGATCATCGCCCAGGTACGCCTCAGGAAACCGGCGTCAGGTTGGCGTACGGCCGGTCGGGAGTAGGTGGGCGCTCTCATGAGAAATTGTCCTTGGCGCTGTCCATAAGCAGAATGAACACATCCTCAAGACTCGGCTCCCCGCGCATCCAATGATGACTGCTGCTGGCGCGCTTCGCCGCCTCGATCGTCGCGTCGAGCGCGGAACGGTCGCGGCCTGCCACGTGCAGTTCCGCGCCAAAGGGCGCCACCATATCGACACCGGGTCGCGACCGAAGATCCCGCGCTAGCTGATGCAGCCCCTCGCCCGAAACAATCCAGGTGCTGAGGCCGGATTGATCGATGATCTGCTGGGCCGTGCCGCGCGCGAGCAAGTCGCCATAGGCGATGTATCCGAGCTCGTGACAGCGTTCGGCCTCGTCCATGTAGTGCGTTGAGACAAGCACAGTGATGCCTTCAGCCGCGAGCGCATGAATCTCGTCCCAGAACTCTCGGCGAGCCTTAGGGTCGACTCCAGCCGTGGGCTCGTCCAGCAACAGAAGCTGCGGATTTGGCAGAATACAGGCGCCAAGAGCGAGCCGCTGCTTCCAGCCGCCTGAAAGCTCCCCGGCGAGCTGCTCGGAGCGCCCGGAAAGACCCAAGCGATCGATCGCACCTCGGGCGGCCGCGCGTGGATCCGACAGACCGTAGACGCGGGCCACGAATTCTAGATTCTCGCGTATCGAAAGATCTGTGTAGAGACTGAATCGCTGGGTCATATAGCCCACGTGGCTCTTTATCCTCTCCTGCTCTTTGAGAATGTCAAACCCAAGACACATACCCTCTCCAGAATCAGGAGTGAGCAGGCCACAAAGGAGCCGGATCGTCGTAGTCTTCCCGCTACCATTCGGTCCCAGGAAGCCGAAGATCTCCCCCTTCGGAACCTGCATGCTCAGATCGTGCACAACGGTACGATCACCGAAACGCTTCGTGAGACCCGTGACGTCGATGGCGATCTCTTTCATGATTACATCGCCTCTTGATCGTCTGGCGCGATCTTGACCGTGACCGGCTGCCCGGCGGTCAGCGCGGCGGCTGCGGGATCGGGCCTCGCTTCCACGAGGAACACGAGCTTCTGGCGTTGCTCACGCGAGAAAATGACCGGCGGCGTGAACTCGGCCTCCCGCGCGATAAAGCTGACTTTCGCGCGCAAGTCCGCCGGACAACTGTCACAACTCAATGCAACCGTCTGTTCGAGCTTGAGCTTTGCGAGGTCCGGCTCGCCGACGAAGAAGCGGACCTTGAGATTCTCCGGCGGCAGGAGTGCTACGACGCTCTGGCCCGTGGTGACGACCTCACCGGGACGGAAATACACTTCCTCAATCGTACCGCCGACCGGCGTGAAGACTTCGCGCTTGGCTAGAGACCTCTGTGCCTCAACAAGTGCGTGCCGTGCGGCCTCAACACTGGCCTTGGCGGCGCGGATCACACCAGAACGGCCGGGAAGACGTGCAGCCGCGATGCGGCGCTCTGCCTCGGCAACCGCGGCCTGATTGCTCTCGTCCTCCGCCATGGCCTCGTCGAGCAGGGCCTCTGCGACCCAGCCCTTGCCATGGAGCTGCCGAACGCGGTCCAGGTTGAGGGCCGATTGGCGCGCCATAGCCTTGGCCCTGGTCAGCGCGGCCGATAAGACCTCAATCTCGCGTGGCCGCTGTTGTTCCGCTTCCACATCGGCGAGCCTTGCTTCTGCCTCCACCAGCCGTGCCTTGGCCTCCGCAACGTCTGCCCTTTCTTCGGAACTCTCAAGTTCGAAGATCAGGTCGCCGGCCGAAACCGCATCGCCTTCTTGGACCGCGAGCGTACTGATGCGGCCGCCCTGTTCGGAGCCGACCAAAACGAGATCGGCTTCCATGTAACCTGGCACGCCCTCGTCTTCCTGCGACTGGAACGCAATCCAGAAGAGCCCAGCGCCCGTCGCGAGAAGAGCAACGGCGATGACAGCGAAACGCCTCATGGCTCATTGCGACCCGAGCGCGGCGCGCGGATCGCCTCGACGATAAGGTCAATATGCGTCTTGAGCAGCGCATCCGTGTCCAGGTGCACATGGCTCTCGAACAGATTTCGCCAGATCACTGCCATGAGCGCCGGCGCCACAAGCAGCTGTGGAAAGTCCTCTAAGGCCGTCGGTCTGAACTCACCACGCTCGACGCCCCGCCGGATGAAGGCACTGAGCGCGTCTTTGCCTTTGGAGACCACTTGCTCGTAGTAGAAGCTGGTGAGTTCGGGGTGCTTGTGTCCTTCTGCGACGAGCAGCCGCGCGATCAGGACCCTGCGCGATTTAACGAGGTCTTGCAGGAAGGTCAGGAACGGTCCCTTGAGAAAGTCCTCACCCGATAGCTCGGTGCTGAGCATGCGGTCACACATCTCGTCGAACACTGGCGAGATGACGCTGCGGACGACAGCCTTAAACAGCTCTTCCTTGGTCTTGAAGTAGAGATAGGGCAAGCCCTTGGAGACTCGGGCGCGCGAGGCGACGTCCTCCAAGCGGGTGCCAGCGTAGCCTTTGGCTGCAAACTCCTCGAAGGCCGCTGACACGATCTCACCTTCGCGGTCGGCTTTACGCCCACGCTTCTTGCTGGCCTCATTTTGCGGCGTTGCATCGCTCCTGCCGGTCATCCCATACCGCCTTGCTGTGGGTTCGGCCGTTTGTCTCCCTGCGACTTTGCGGCCTTAGTTACGACAACCGCATAATTGACTGACTGGTCAGTACTGCCTCAAAAGAAAGGCGGTTTTTAGGCAATCCATGGGAATGACGAGGTTGCCGCGACGTGCGGTCGAGGAGCAATCAACGGGTCGGATTGCGGGGCAGCCAGGGAACACTTGGCGCGAAGGTGTCACGCGCTCCCGGAGCCCAACGAAGCCGCGCTCGCCGTCGAGAAGCGTCCCATTCACATGTAGGCTAGCGCGTAAACTCGTCGGCGCCCGTGAAGACCGAAGTCCACAGGCGGTCTGCCTCGTCCTCGTCTTTCACGTCTGTAACCAGGTTCCACAGGGTCTTGATCGTCGGATTCACCTGATCGTCCACGAGTTGACCCACCCAGGCCGTCATCGACCCACTTGGCCAAAGTACAAGAAACGACACCAAGTCTCCGACGACATAGCCCTTTAGCGGCCCGGTAGTGGGCCCTCCGGCACCGCTCGTTTTGCTCGTATAGCGTCCTGTAACGTCGGACCCACTGACGGCCAAGTCCATCTTCGAACCCATCTGATTGATCCAACGACCTGAGAAGTCGAGCTGCGGGCTGGCCGAAGGCGACATAGCTGCCGCATTACCCAAAGCCTTTTCGTGTAGCATCGCCTAACACTCCAAATTGTATTACTCAAAATAAGCAAATTTTGATTGTATATCAAGCGACCAATCCGTCACACCCTGGAACGCGAGGTTAGGCCTCATGCGTCACGCCCTCGGGTGAGCGCTTGCGTAAGCCTTCAAGAGATGCGCGCGGTCGACCTCGGTATAGCCTTGCGTGGTCGACAGGCTGGCATGGCCGAGCAGTTCTTGGATGGCGCGCAAATCAGCGCCGGCCCCAAGGAGATGCGTCGCGAACGAATGGCGCAGCGCATGCGGTGTCGCCGTTGCGGGAAGTCCCAGCGCGGCACGGGCCTTCTCAAGACGCAGCTGAATAATCCGTGGACTGAGCCTCTTGCCGCGCACGCCGATGAAGAGCGGGTCGTCCGGCCCAAGCGACTTTGGGCAGAGATCGAGATAGCGCTCCACAGCCTCGCGTGCGACCGGCAGAACCGGTACCGCACGCGTTTTGTTGCCCTTGCCGATCACGCGAAGTGTGTCGCGGCCCTTGATGGGTGCATCGCAGACCTGTAACCCCAGAGCCTCGGAGATGCGCAAACCCGATCCATAGAGCAGCGTAAGCACGGCGGTATCGCGGGCGAGCGTCCATTCGGGTGCGTCCGGCG
Source organism: Methyloceanibacter sp. (assembly GCA_030064755.1). Lineage (GTDB taxonomy): Bacteria > Pseudomonadota > Alphaproteobacteria > Rhizobiales > Methyloligellaceae > Methyloceanibacter. The sequence goes on from JASJEH010000009.1 coordinate 55,624, forward strand.
CGGCAATATCGGGGCCCTCCAGAAGCGCGGTCGCCTTCGCTTCGGGGAGCGGCTTTGGCACCGCGTGCGGCAGTTTCGGCATGGAGACCGCGCGCACGGCATCGTTCTTGCCGTAGCCCCGCCGCTCCAGAAATTGGAAGAACATCCGCAGAGCGCTTAAGGAACGGGAGAGGCTGCGGCTTCCCACATTCTGGCCGCGGCGATAGGCCAGGAACGACCGAACGTCGCGCGCGGTCAGCGACAACAATGCGGCCATATCTGGAGCCCCGCCGAAGTGTTGCCCCATGAAGAACAGGAACTGCCCGAGATCGCGCGTATACGCATCGACTGTATGGTCGGCGAGCCCACGCTCCGTCGTGAGATATGAAAGCCACGCCTCGACGGCAGCCGCCACATCGAGCGCCGTACCGATCGCCGCGAGGTCTCTAGCGGCAAGACTTTGCGATCGCTTGGCCATCACACTCCCACAGTCTATCTCAGTCGCTACTATGGCAGGGTGAGTCGTTAAGTCCCGGCTAACCAAACCTCCAAACGCCCCGAAAGCCCTCAGATTTGGCCAAATCCGACCCGGACCAGACACTCCTTATCCCCGAGCCTGAGCTGGAGACGGTCCCGGTACTGATTCCGCTCGCCTTGCCCGCGCCCTACGACTACCTGGTGCCAGACGGCGCGCGCGTGCGACCGGGCACGTTCGTCGTGGCCCCACTCGGCCCCGTGAGATATGTGGCTGCGGTTTGGCGCCGGCCTGACGGCACGGCCTCACCCTCGGTTCCCCGGAGCAAATTGCGCACGCTGATCGAGGTGTTGGACGACGTTCCGCCGCTCCCCAGCATCTCACTGGACTTCGCTGAATGGGTGGCGGACTACACGCTGACCCCGCCCGGCATGGTCCTGCGCATGATGATGAGCGCCAGCGCCGCGTTTCAACCGCCGGCTCCGCGCTATGGCGTGCGGCTCGCAGGTCCGCCGCCCGAACGCATGACACCGGCTCGCACCCGCGTGCTGGATGCGGCGAGCAACGGGCTGATCTGGGTGAAGTCGCTTCTTGCTGAAGCCGCAGGCGTCAGCCCTGGCGTAATCGACGGCCTGGTCGATGCGGGCACCCTGGCGGCCGAGCCCCTGCCTGACATGATCGCGCGCGAACTCGACCCATCCCTGCTTCGGGCCGAGCTTTCGGACGAGCAGACGAGAGCCGCGGAGCAGCTCCTCGAGAACACCAAGAACGGCTTCACGGTCTCGCTGCTCGATGGCGTGACGGGATCGGGCAAAACGGAAGTCTATTTCGAGGCGATTGCGCAAGCGCTCGCGGCAGGCAAGCAAGCGCTTGTCATGATCCCAGAGATCGCGCTCACCGCCGCCTTTCTCGCGCGCTGCGAGGAGCGCTTCGGCGCACGCCCCGCGGAATGGCATTCGGGGCTTACGCAATCGGCCCGCGGGCGCACCTGGCGCGCGGTGGCCGAAGGCAAGGCTCAGCTGCTGGTGGGCGCCCGCTCGGCCCTGTTCCTACCGTTCCCCAATCTGGGGCTCATCGTCGTCGATGAGGAACACGATCAAGCCTACAAGCAAGAAGACCGCGTTTCGTATCAGGCAAGGGACATGGCTGTAGTGCGCGGACATCTTGGCCAGTGCCCTGTGGTTCTCAGCTCCGCGACGCCATCGATTGAGAGCTTGGTCAATGCCGACCAAGGCCGCTACCAGCACATTCCCTTACGCGCCCGCTACAAGTCGGCCAGCTTGCCCGACCTCAGAGCCATCGACATGCGCAAGTCCCCGCCTGAGCGCGGGTCTTGGCTGTCGCCCGTGCTGACGGAGGCCATGGCGGAAACGCTGGCGCGCGGGGAGCAGGCCCTGTTGTTCCTCAACCGGCGAGGCTATGCGCCGCTCACACTCTGCCGCAGATGCGGCTATCGCTTCGAATGCCCGAACTGCTCAGCCTGGATGGTCGAACACCGCTTCCGGCACCGCCTCGAGTGCCACCATTGCGGCACAGTCGCGCCAATCCCAGAGGAATGCCCGTCTTGCGGCGCCGAGGACTCCCTAGTCGCGTGTGGGCCTGGCGTCGAACGCATTGCCGAGGAAGTGGAAGCCCTGTTCCCGGAGGCACGCCGCGCGATCCTGTCGAGCGATATGACGCCGCGCATCTCAGACCTGCGCGAGACTTTGCGGGAGATCGAGGACCGCGAAGTGGACATCGTCATCGGTACCCAGCTCGTCGCCAAGGGACACCACTTTCCGGGGCTGGCCTTGGTTGGCGTGGTGGATGCTGACCTTGGCCTAGCCCAGGGTGATCCGCGTGCCGCCGAGCGCACCTTCCAGCTCCTCAGCCAGGTCACGGGGCGGGCGGGCCGCGAGGCCATAGCCGGGCGCGGCCTGCTCCAGACCTATATGCCCGATCACCCGGTCATCAAATCGCTGGTGGCTGGCGACCGGGACGCCTTCTACAGCCAGGAGATTGAGGCCCGGCGGGAGGCAGGCATGCCGCCCTTCGGCCGCCTCGCCTCACTGCTGATCTCAGGGAGCGACCGGGCTGCCGCCGAGGCGCATGCAAGAGCCATCGCCCGCGCGGCCCCGCCAGCCGAGAAAATCGAGGTTCTGGGGCCTGCGGAAGCGCCGCTTTCAGTCATCAGAGGGCGCTATCGCTTTCGCATCCTCGTCAAAGCCCCCCGCGAAGCCGACATCCAGGCCTACTTACGCCTCTGGATAGCGGACATGCCCAAGACGCGTGGTTCCATCCGGCTCTCCATCGACATCGATCCGTATAACTTCCTCTGAGTGCGCGGCGGAAACGGCGCCGAAGGCGTC
>JASJEH010000034.1 GCA_030064755.1 Methyloceanibacter sp.
GAAAGCCTCATCTGGCCGAATAAAGTCGATGAATTCGACTTCAATGGTTTGGTCGTAGAGATCGCCTGAGAAATCAAACAAAAACGCCTCGAGCGCCGGCTCGCCTTCGCCGAATGTGGGACGCGGGCCGACATAGCCCGCCGCATCGTGCCGACCGCCCGCATGGTGCACGCGCATGGCATAGATGCCGTGACAAACATCTTGGCCCGGCAAGAGCTTGAAATTCACTGTGGGAAAACCAAGCCCTTGGCCGCGCCCAGCGCCGTGTACGACCGAGCCGCGCGCGCGCCACCAGTACCCGAGTTGTTCTGCGGCGTCCCGCACACGCCCTTTCGACAGGTGCTCGCGGATCGCGCTGGAGGCGAACACCGTCTTACCCTCGAGCTGGACGGGCTCGACCACGTCAACGCCATAGCCCGCGACCTCGCCAGAGGCCGCCAGGCCCGCGACATTGCCCGTCCTGCCCTTGCCGTAGACGAAATCGTAGCCCACCACCACGTGGCGCGCGCCGAAGGTCTCGCCCAGCACGTCCACGGCAAATGCTTCGGCGCTCAAATCCGCAAGTGGCCGGTCGAACGGCAAGGCGAAAACGACGTCGAGATCCAGTGCCTCAAGCAGCTCCAGCTTCACCGGCAAAGGTGTCAGCCGGAAGAAAGGCCGTGAAGGCGCAAAGAACTCACGCGGGTGCGGCTCGAAGATTACCGCCCCCGCCTTTCGGCCCTCGGCCGCTGCAATCGCCTTGGCCACGCCGAGCACCGCCTGGTGCCCGCGATGAACACCATCAAAATTCCCGATGGCCAGGACCGCACCCTTCAGGTCCGGCGGCGCTTCCCGCCAGGAGCGGACGATGTCCATCGGAAGTCCTTCCGGTTGAGACGGTCTAGTCGCCAGTGGGCCGGCGGGAGACCATCATCAGCGCTTCGCCGGTAAGCACGGGTCTTCCATTGGCCTCGCACACGCAGTCGAAGGACACGCGCCCCTTCTCCATGTCGACATTGGTGACCGTGCAGGTGGCGACAAGCTGGTCGCCGATAAAAACGGGGCCTTTGAACTTCATGGTCTGGGACATGTACACGCAACCAGGCCCAGGCAGCTTGGTACCGAGCACGGTCGAGAACAGAGACCCGGTCAGAAAGCCGTGAGCGATCCGCTTCTTGAAGATCGTGCCGGCCGCGAACTCCTCGTTCAGATGAACTGGGTTGATGTCGCCAGAAAGCTCCGCAAACGTCGTGATGTCCTCGTTCGTCACGGTCTTGGAGACGCTGGCCTCCATTCCGGCTGACAGATCTTCCAGATAATAGCCGTGGTCGAGGCTCATACGATGTGCTCCCTGCAGTGCTGTTGTTCTCAAGAGTGGCGCAAAATAGCGAAGGCCTTGCCGCACCGCAACAAGTCTCGGCCGCCCCCACAGACGCCAAAAAACTCTATACAGAACAGCGGCGTAAGGCTTTCTTAACCATTACTCCATAGCCTTCGACAAAGCAGACGGAGGATGGCCATGGCACTCAATTCGAACATGCCGGTACTCGTCGTCGACGATTACGGCACAATGCTCCGAATCATTCGCAACTTCCTCAGACAGCTCGGCTTTATCGATGTGGACGGCGCCAGCGACGGCAGTGCGGCGCTGGAGATGATGCATCAAAGAGACTACGGGCTCGTTATCTCCGACTGGAACATGGAGCCCATGACGGGCTATCAGCTGTTGCGCGAAGTTCGCGCAGATGGCGACCTGTCGCGTACGCCGTTCATCATGGTTACAGCAGATGGCTCGCGCGAACATCAGGTGCAAGCGAAGAACGCAGGCGTCAACGACTACCTGTTGAAGCCGTTCAATGCGGCGACGCTGAAGTCGAAGATCGAGTCCGCATTTCGCGGTGCTTCGTAAAGGGCGTTGGCGGAACGGCCAGCGCAGGGGCCCGCCAACCCCTACCAGCGCAGTCCGTGTGTTGCGGCAATCGGTGGGCTCGGCTCCTCGGCAAAGAGTGCCTCCAAGTGCTCCGCGTCCAGGAGCCCCACACTCTCGTCGGGCGCGTGCAACTTGCTCGCCACGAAGACGGCAGGAATGCCGAAGACGCCCGCGCCGATGATGTCGGTCTTGGCCCCATCACCAATCGCTATGACTTCGGACTTCGAGACGGTTTCGCCACGGGCCTCCGCAATCTTCGAGGCGGTCTCGAAGGCCAGCTCATAGACCGGCAGGTGGGGCTTGCCCGCATAGACGACCTCCCCGCCAAGGCTCTCATAGGCCGCGGCAAGGGCGCCCGCGCAATAGATCAGCCGGTGACCGCTCTCGACCTTGTGGTCGGGGTTGGCACAAATCATCGGGACGTTGCGCGCGGCTAGGCTGGTCAGCAGGTCCACATAGTCTTCCGGCGTCTCCACCTGGTCGTCGAACAACCCTGAGCACACGATCAGCTCGGCGTCCTCTGGGCCGGTTCGCGTGACATCGGCGTTCTCAAAGATCGGTAGGTCGCGCGCCGGACCCAGATGGAAGACGCGCGCGCCCCGATGCTTCCCAAGCTCATGGCGGGTCAGATCACCCGAGGACACGGTGGCGTCATAGGCGTCGTCCGGTACGCCGATCAGGCGAAGCTGAGCCTGAAGATCGGGGCTTGGCCGCGGCGAGTTGGACAGGAGCACGACCACACCGCCCGCGTCGCGGAATGCGCGCGTGGCGACGGACGCGTCGGGAAAAGCATCCCGCCCGTTGTGCATGACGCCCCAGATGTCTACGAACCAAACCCGATGGCCATCCGCCACTTCGCGAATGGACTTAATGACGGGGATCTGTGCGGAAACTTCCATGGCGCTCGGTTAGAGGCTTGGAGGCCCACGGTCAAGGACGGCGGATGCGGCCAGTCGAAGCGCTCCAACCATCGGCCCGCGAGTGCTATGGTCGGAGCGCGGAAGATGATCGCTAATCAAAGGAGCCGATAATGAGCCGTAACAGCAGAAGTACTCGGATTGCAGGGCTCGTCGCGGCAGGAGCACTCTCAAGCCTTGCCTTTGCGGGCAGCCCGGCTCTTGCCATAACGCTGCAACCGGCCGGGTCCGTCCCGACGCTTGTCGTGCCCGTCATGGACCAGGAAGACATGGAGGTCAAAAGGGACCTCGAGCCTGATCAGGTACCCGAGACGAAGTCCGGTGGGGAGATGGTGCCGGTGCCCGACCGTGCCGATTCCATTAGTAGCAATGTGGAGGACGAAGAGCTCAAGCGCGACCTGGAAACGGGCGACTAGCCACGTCGAGGCTTGGGGCAAGCCCGAGCCCTCGCATAGATTGTACGCCGACGCTCCGTCTAGCTTGCGCCTGACAGCTCGCGGGACAAAGCGGCGTTCATGGGCGCAGGCTCAGCGAAGAGATGGCCTTGCGCGAGCTCGATACCGTGGTCAAGCAAGCGCGCCACGTCGCCCTCCTTCTCGACCTTCTCAATGATGAGCTGGATATCGGCCCCGTCGAGGCGCCGCTTGAGATCCGCCGCATGGCGACCAGGACCGCCGAGGAATTCGGCTGCGCTCACCTTGGCAAAGCGGAAATGCCGGTCACCCAGCCCATCGAACCCGGCCTCCAAATCAACCACGTTGTCGATGCAGAAGCCGAATCCCAGCGCGCCAAGTGTATCGAGGCAGCCGAGTTCGGTCTCACTGAGCCCTTGCATTTCTGCTTGGTTGATCTCGAACACCAGGCGGTCGCTCAGTCCGGCATTCTCTTCCATGAATTCGATTAGTTCCGGGAAATAGTCCGTATCAAGCAGCGAGTGCATGGAGATATTGGCGAAGACGCCCTCGATGGGCGCATCGGGACCGAGACGCCGAAGCACCTGGACCGCGCGCACAACGAGCACATTGTCGATCAGCGGCATCAACGCCGAGCGCTTGGCCACGGGCATATAGTCCCCCGGCATCACGATCTCGCCGCCGCTCTTGCGGATACGTGTCAGACCTTCGAAATAGCGCACTTTGCGCCCGGGCAACGTCACGGTGGGCTGCAGATAGACATCCACGCGGCCCTGCTCGATGCCCTCGCGGATCACCTCGAGCATGGCGTCATCGTCCTCGTCGGCGAAGTCGTAGGCCACCTCTTCGAGCGTCTCTTCTTCCAGTTCCAACCCTTCTTCGGGCTCCGCTTCCGCAGGCAATTCGGGCTCGGGTTCGGGCTCTGGCTCGGGCTGCGCAGCAGCGAGGGCCGCCGCCAGAATCGCCTCTTCTCGGCCGACTTCCCGATCATCACCGCTATCCGTCTCGTCCAGCACGGCCTCCGACGCTCTACCCTCGTCCTCCTGCCCGGCTTCGGCCTCGATAGGCTCGAGCTCGATCTCTTCCTCAAGAACTAGATCCGGTTCTTCGGGTTCTGGCTCATCGATCTGCTCCGGCTCCGGTTCGATGACTGGTTCCGGCTCCGGCTCGGCGACGGGTTCCGGCTCGGCTTCGACGACGGATACCGGCTCGGGTTCGGGCTCAAACACGAGTTCGGGCTCTTCAACACCAAGGGGCTCCGGATCGAAGAGGGGCGTCGACTTGCGCTCGACTTCGGCTTCCGCGTCCGCCGCGGCGACCGCCATGGCAGGCGCGGCAGCGACGGCCGCACCAGGCGCACGGCCAACCATCTGGGCGATCAACGTCTCAAGGGCACCCAGGTCGTTGATGATTTTTTGGCGCTGGGCGCGGCTCTCATTCGTGACCTCGGCGCGAACGGTCTCGATGCGATCGTAGACCTGCTGAAGATCGGCCGACAATCCATCGCCACCGCCTGAACCGCTGGCAACGTGTTGGTCGAGCCGTTCGACCTTGTCGTGGAGAGCCTGCAGCCTTGCCATACCGTCTTCCACCCGGTCCAGCCGCTGCAAGTCGATATCGATGACTTCGAGCGCCTGTTCAAGATCGTCAAGCCGGTCACCGCCGCCACCACCGCCGCCTCGTCCTCCACGGAGAAACGTCGTTGCCATGACCAAAAACAGCGCCAAAGACCCGATGAGAACCGGGAGCCACGGCAATCCCGCCTGCATGGTCATGCCGGCGCCAAATGCGGCCGCCGTCACGGCCATAGCCACGAGAACGATCAGATTAAGCATTGCGAGCCCTCCTGAAGCGGCATGCGGTACCGCCAAGACCTGCTCCATTGGCCGGCGTTCCCATGAAGTCATAGCCTCGCCGTTGCCGATGGTCCTGGCTGGTCGCGCCGCCCCTCGCTTCCGAAATCATGGGCGACAGGCTATTGCAAAGCAACATCAAATTGGTAACGACGCACGCGTAGCGGTCTGGTGACCGCCGGCCCAGCACCCCAGTCCATCGTTGGCTCATCGAAATCGCTGTCCGTACACGTCGAATCGTTGAATGTCGGAGGCCCGCTCCCCAATTCCGGGTCTTCTGCCGGTCGACCAAAAAGGCGCGCCGGCCCTTTTCAGTCCCTTGTGCTCTGAGGGCCAAGCTCACCTTGACGCCTGCAAGAGCCCTGCGTAAAAGCAGGACCGCTGGCACTCAGGAGGCCTGAGTGCCAATTGGCAGAGTTCCAGCAAATAGGAGCGTATATCCATGAAATTCCGTCCCCTGCATGACCGTGTCGTAGTCAAGCGGCTCGAGGAAGAGCAGAAGACCGCAGGCGGGATCATCATTCCGGACACCGCTGCGGAAAAGCCGCAGACGGGTAAGGTCGTCTCCGTGGGCCCCGGCGTCCCCGGTGAGAATGGCAAGGTACAGCCGCTTGGCGTAAAGGCCGGCGATAAGGTCCTTTTCGGCAAATGGTCCGGCACAGAGGTCAAGATTGATGGCGACGATCTCCTGATCATGAAGGAGTCCGACATCATGGGTGTGCTTGGCTAAGCCAGGCCGCCTTTCGATTATCAACAACCCAATTCCCCCGCGGCCGCGACTGAGCGGGCGCTGTGGAGCATCAATCCGCAACGGAGAGTAGTTCAATGGCAGCAAAAGACGTTGTATTTGCCGCCGAGGCCCGTGAGCGCATGCTCAAGGGCGTCGACGTGCTTGCCAACGCAGTGAAAGTGACGCTCGGCCCGAAGGGCCGCAACGTCATCATCGACAAGTCGTTCGGTGCCCCGCGCACGACGAAGGACGGTGTCACGGTCGCCAAGGAGATCGAGCTCGAGGACAATTTCGAGAACATGGGCGCGCAGATGCTGAAAGAGGTCGCGTCCAAAACCAACGAGACCGCGGGCGACGGCACGACGACGGCGACCGTTCTCGCCCAGGCGATCGTGCGCGAAGGTCTGAAGGCCGTGGCCGCGGGCATGAACCCGATGGACCTTAAACGCGGGATCGATAAGGCCGTGGCGGAGGTCGTTGGCACCATCGAAAAGCAGTCCAAGGAAGTCTCGGGTTCCTCCGAGATCGCGCAAGTTGGCACCATCTCAGCCAATGGCGAGAAGGCCATCGGCGACATGATCGCCCAGGCCATGAAGAAGGTCGGCAATCAGGGCGTGATCACGGTCGAGGAAGCGAAGAGCCTTGATTCGGAGCTCGAAGTCGTCGAGGGCATGCAATTCGATCGCGGTTACCTCTCGCCCTACTTCGTGACCAATGCCGAGAAGATGACGACCGAACTCGAGAACCCCTACATTCTCATCTACGAAAAGAAGCTGTCGGGCCTCCAGGCCATGCTGCCGCTTCTTGAATCGGTTGTGCAGTCGGGCCGTCCGCTGCTCATCATTGCTGAAGACGTGGAAGGTGAGGCGCTTGCCACGCTCGTGGTCAACAAGTTGCGCGGCGGCCTGAAGGTCGCGGCGGTAAAGGCCCCGGGTTTCGGCGATCGGCGCAAAGCCATGTTGCAGGACATTGCCATCCTGACGGGCGGAGAGCTTATCTCCGAGGATCTCGGGATCAAACTCGAGAACGTCACGGTGCAAATGCTCGGCAAGGCCAAGCGGGTCAACATCACCAAGGACGACACCACCATTGTTCGCGGCGGTGGCAAGAAGGACGAGATCGAGGCACGTGTGTCTCAAATCCGTCAGCAGATCGAAGACACGACGTCCGATTACGACCGTGAGAAGCTGCAAGAGCGTCTGGCAAAACTCGCCGGCGGCGTTGCGGTCATCAAGGTTGGCGGCGCCACCGAGGTCGAGGTGAAGGAGAAGAAGGATCGTGTGGACGACGCACTGAATGCAACCCGCGCGGCCGTCGAGGAAGGCATCGTGCCGGGCGGCGGCGTTGCCTTGCTTCACGCGTCCAAGGCTCTTAAGGCCAAAGGCAACAACGACGATCAGGAGGCCGGCGTGAACATCGTACGACGCGCGCTCCAGGCGCCCATCCGGCAGATCGCCGAGAACGCTGGCGTTGAAGGTTCAATCGTTGTCGGCAAGGTCATCGAGCACAAGTCGCCGACCTTCGGCTACGACGCACAAAACGACACCTATGTCGACCTGATCGAGAAGGGCATTATCGACCCAGCCAAGGTGGTCCGCGCAGCGCTGCAGGATGCCGCGTCGGTTGCCGGGCTTCTTGTCACGACGGAAGCCGGTGTTGCTGAGACGCCAAAGAAGGACGATCCGATGCCTATGCCTCCGGGCGGCGGCATGGATGGCATGGGCATGATGTAGCCCACGCCGATATTTGGCAAAGAGGTTGAAGGGCCGTCCCTCGGGGCGGCCCTTTTCTTTCGCGGGTCTGAGGTTACGGCGCGGCGATGCACCCGCTGCCGGCGGGCAATTCGGTCGGTTCGCCCCAGTCGTTGGCGGGCACTTTGGGGAAGGACTTGCCGAACTCCTGCTTCACCATCTCAAATTTGAGGGGCACGTTGGAGTTCTTCGGAAAGTCGACGATCCAGAAATAGTCGTGGTTGCCAGCTGGCCATTCGCGCGGCACACCCGGTAGGATGTCGAGATTGAGTAGCTGACGCAGCGTCACCGCGGCCTCGCGCTCGTACTTCTTGTCGTATTCGGGATCGACGACATGCCGGCGGTCCCAAACCATCACGACGGTTTTGTCCCTCAGCGCCGGGTTATTGAGAATGTTGCCCGCCGCCTCGCGCGTCCGCTTGTGCAGAGACTCCTCCATATCTTTTGCATCATCCCCTGGTAGCACCGAGTAATGGATGATGGGCTTGCGCCAGCTCTCCGCCGCATGCGTCGCCGTTGCAACAGTCAGCGGCGTAACTGCGAAGAAATAGGCGGGTGGCGTCTCCTCGCCAAAGAGGGATTTCGCAGCGTCCTTGCCCAAATAGTTGAAGCGCAGCGCTTTCGCCCGTTGCGAGCCGATCTCGCAGAGCCGCCAGGCGTCCGCCGCTTCGGCGCTGGTCAGAATCACGATACGCGCGGGCGCAGCAGAGGACATGCTCGTCGTCGCGACAAGAATGACGCTGGCGGCAAAAAGACGAAGCATAAGGGGAGACCTTTCTCAAGGGTGTTGGATACTCAGTCTACCGCCTGTTCGGCAACACGCTTCAAATTGGCCATGTGACGCCTAAGTATGCTCATGGTCAGCGGTTTGAAGAGGAAACCGAGGATCCGGGCGAGAAGAGACTGCAACGCCAGTTCGGCTGTGTAGTCAAGACGCGTCCCTTGCGCGGTCGGCGACAGCACATAGCGCACGTCAACACCGAATTGGCCATCGGTCAGACGCACGCCAAGAAGCCGTTCGGATTCATAGGCTGTGACCAAACCGTCGTAGGTTTTTTCACGCCCGCCTTCCTTCAGCGTCTGACGGAAGACCGTGCCCACCGGATCGTCGCGGTTCTTGCCGTCCTGGTAGGAGACATCGACCACTTCGGGCATCCATAGCGGCAGCTTCGCGTCGTCGTCTAGGAACGACCACACGACCGGCACTGGGGCGGCGATCTGGTTCTCGAACGTGATCCGCATGATGGCTGGAGCGTAGCCGCCAGCATGATGCCCTGCCAGACAACCAAACGAAAACGTGATCAGGCCGACAGCGCGTCCAAGATGACGGCTCTGAGATCGTTTGCACGCCTGTCCCAGCTAGCCCGCTTCGCCGCCAGTAGGTGCGCCTGCGATCTCAGGATGAGTCCATCCTCAAGCACTTTCAGGCTATTCGCCTTCAATGTCGTTCCGGTGCTTGTGATATCGACGATCAACTCGGACGTGCCCGTAGCGGGCGTTGCCTCCGTCGCACCGACGCTTTCCACAATGCGGTAGCCCGTCACGCCCTTCTGCGCGAAGAAGCGCCGCGTGAGGTTCATGTATTTTGTCGCGACGCGAAGGCCCCGGCCATGGCTGCGGGCAAATTGCTCGGCGACGTCTTCCAAATCAGCCATGCGCGAGACGTCAAGCCAGCATTCGGGCACGGCCACGACGACGTCCGCATGGCCGAAGCCCAGCGGCGTCAAGAAGTCGATCACGCCGTCCACATCGTGCACGCTCTCCCGCACAAGGTCCTCACCGGTGATACCGAGATGCGCGCGGCCAGCGTGCAGCTGGTGCACGACCTCTGCAGCGGAGGTGTATTCCACCGCGACATCGGGCAGGCCATCGAGCTGCCCGCGATAGCCGCGCTCGTGGCCCTTCACCCGCAAGGTATAGCCCGCGGCTTCGAACAAGCTCGCGGCCTTCTCCTTCAGGCGTCCTTTTGAAGGTACTGCGATGACGAGAGATGGCACACTCATGACGACGCCCTCCCGACTGCCGCAAGGAGGCGCTCGGTGTGAATGGCCGTTCCCACGGCCGGCACGAGACGGGGCGCGCCCAGCGCGGTCAACAAATTGTCGTAGCGGCCCCCACCGGCAACAGGCTCGGTTTCGTCCATACCCGGCGCTTCAATCTGGAAAACGAGGCCAGAGTAATACTCCAGCTTGCGGCCAAACTCGGTCGAGAAGGTCGCGCCCGCCAGATCGACCCCCTGTTGCTCCAGGAGATCGAAACGGCCTGCGACTGTGTACAGAGCCGCGTCGATGTCGAGCCCCGCGCCATGGGCGATCATGGCGACCCTGTCGACGGCCTCGCGCGGCGCGGCAGACACCCCGAGATAATACTCAATGACCGTTGCGACCTCTCTCGGCAGCGTGTCCGCGTAAAGATCCGCCGCCTGATCACGCAGGCGCGCGGCGATTTCCCGCAAAGATCGATTGCCCGCGAGTGGAATCCCCTCCGCTTCAAGGTAAGTGGAGACGATGTCCTCCGCTTCCTGCTGACTCTTTCCTGCGATCTCCTCGCCGAGCGCCATCAGGATACGGTCTGGCTCGATGCGTTCGCCCTTCGCCAGCCGATCGACGAGCGCATGGAAGCTTGGCGGGCGCCAGAAATAGTGTCGCAGCTTGAGCCGCCAGCGCTCGGGCAAGTCCAGCGCGTCGATCAGCGCGTAGAACAACGCGATGTCCCCGAAGCAAACGCGATAGTCCGACAAGCCCGCACTTCGCACCGCCTCCACGGCGAGCATGAGCACTTCAACATCGGCGGCGGCCTTTTCCAAAGCGCCGAAGCACTCAACGCCTGCCTGGCGAAACTCACGGGGGTGCATGGCGCTCGGCCCTAGCGGCTGAAAGCGAAAAGCAGGGCCGTTGTAGCAATAGCGGGCTTCCGTCTCGGCGCGCGGGTGGCGCTCTAGATAGAGGCGCGAAACGGGAACGGTAAGATCAGGGCGCAAGCACAGCTCTTCGCC
>JASJEH010000130.1 GCA_030064755.1 Methyloceanibacter sp.
AATTATTGCTTATGGCCTTTGTATGGAAGGCGTCGCTAAGTCAGTGAAGGCGCTAGAACGCTAATCGAGTATAAACAATCATGAGTCGGAAAGGATGGAGTTTCCAAGGAGTAATCTCGACTCATGTAACCCGGCGTTCTGCCGCATCTTGTCTATGACGGGCAATTGCTTACATTGCTCGAGTCTGCTGGAGCCGAACGGACAACAACGTCTGATAGAAGCACTCTCTTTTAGGGACTCAATGGTGGAGATGCGCGAGTGAGCAGCAAATACGCGAACCACTCCGATTTTCTCTCTCGGGGTCCCTACGCGCAGTTTGTTGTGAAGAAAAAATCGGCCGGACACTACCCAGTTAGGATGTTTCGCACTGTGCAGCCGGCGGGAGATTTCTCTGATCCGGCTCAACCCGACGTGCTTCTTTACAAGATACTGCGTTCCGAGGCGCGCACTGTCCGCGACCACGGTGCAGGTCGGGTGTGCCACAGATTCCGCAGGGGCGATTTCGATTTACAGGGACCGGGTATCGCCAATGAAGTTGAGGCGGAAGGGTCTCATGACATTATCGACTTTGTCCTGCCGATTGAGGCGGTACGGGATGTGCTTGGTGACAGTTTACCTGGTTCCAACGGCGATTTCGGGCGACTTCATGCTGCGCCCTTTCGAGATGCCTTCCTTGAGCAACTCTGCATGAAGCTCTGGCGGGAGAGCGATACCGGGAATCCGAATGGCCATCTCTTCGCCGAAGGGGCTCTGATTAGCATAATCGCACTTTTGTCGAAACTGGGCAATCAAGCGTCCCCTGCCGATAGCAAAGCTGCGAGAGTGCTTGCGCCGCGCGTGCTCGAAGTGATCGAAGACTTCGTAGAAACAAATCTTGACCGAAATCTCTCCAACGCGGATCTCGCCTGTTTAGCCAACTTGCCGCCATTGCACTTTGCTCGCGCCTTTAAGGCTGATACGAACCACACGCCGCATCAATACGTCCTGTCTCGTCGCATTGCCCGCGCACAAGAGTTGCTGGCGGCAGGGAACATGCCGCTCAGCGACATTGCTTATGCCTGTGGCTTCGCCTCGCAGAGCCATATGACGGACGTCTTCCGCCAAAAACTCGGCGTTAGCCCAGGAAGGTACCGCAAAGAAGTACGGGGTTAGGGGCCTCCGTTCGCTTCCAAGACGCCGACGTCGCCCAACCGAAAAGAGGATATCGCTTGACCTGCCACCGAGATCCACTTGGGCGCCTTACTGTGTGAGCCGATCAACGGGGTCTCTTTGGCCGTGGATCCGGAGAAGGAGGCTTTGCCGATTGCGTAACCTATAAAAAAGTAACCAAGACGTAACGCTGTTGGTTTGATGAAGCCCGACGAGCCCCGCCGGGCTTCGTTTCACGCAGCAGCGCTATGGTGCGGAATGCCCTCACCGCTGATTGCACGTCGAAACAGTGCCTGCATCTCGCTGACTGTCGCCGGTCTTGGGTTGGTGGCAGCGCACGGGTCGGCCAGTGCGTACTCCGCCAGATGGGGTACATCTTCATTCTTAACGCCCATTTCACCGAGATTAGCAGGCATGTCGAGGTCTTCGTTGAAGCTCAGCACTTTTCCAATGAGGCCTTCGACAATCTCGTCGGTGGAACGGCTCTGCGTTTCGACGCCCAGATGTGCCGCGATCTCAGCGTAGCGGTTACCAGCGACCGCCGCGTTCCAGGCGATCACATGCGGCATTAGCACCGAGTTGATCACACCATGTGCGAGCGTGTGATACGTGCCGCCGACTTGATGCGACATAGCGTGGACGAAACCCAGGCTCGCATTATTGAAGGCCATACCGGCGAGGAACTCCGCATAGGTCATATCTGACCGCGCGTTGCGGTTTTGTCCATCGCGATAAGCGTTAACGAGCGACTTTTCGATCAGTTCAACTGCACGAAGCGCCCCGGGATCGGTCAAATGGCTCGCGGCGGTGGAAACATAGGCTTCCAGCGCGTGGCTGAGTGCATCCATACCGGTCGCAGCCGTGAGTCCCGGAGGCATGCCCTCCATGAGCTTCGGATCGTCGACGGAGACACTAGGCGTGCAGCGCCAGTCCACAACAGGGAATTTTGATCGCGCCTCCTCGTCCGTAATTATCGCGAAACGTGTGATTTCGCTGGCCGTACCGGACGTCGTGTTGACGGCGAACATCGGTGCCATCTTTTCCCGCATCTGGTCCACGCCAGCATAATCTCGGATCGATCCGCCATTGGTGGCGACGATCCCAATGCCTTTGCAGCAGTCATGCGGCGAGCCGCCGCCGAATGAGATGAGGAAATCGCACCCTTCGCGGGCGTAAGTCGTTGCTCCGTTGTTGCACTCGGTGACGGTCGGGTTTGGCGTCACCTGATCGTAGACAACGTAGTCGATCCCGTTGGCTTCGAGCCGATCGATAAGCGGCCTCGTTGCGTGGGTCTGGCGGTGTAGCGGTTCATCCGTAACGATGAGCGCCTTCTTAAAACCCTGCGACACCATTTGGTCGACGGCGGCGTCAAGCGCACCATCGCCAGCGATGTTCATCGGGGGAAGGAAGAAAAAGTCAGGCATAGTAATCCTCCAGTGTTTCGATCTCAAGTTTCGAGCCCAAAAACGGGGCGAGGCGCGTAAGTCTGGAAGGATGGATCAGTTGAGCTTGACGTAGACGGCCTTGGTCTCGGTGAAGGCTTCGAAGGCCTGGCGACCGCGGTTACGTCCCCATCCTGATTGCTTGTAGCCACCGAATGGCATTGCCGCGTCGAAGACATTGTAGCAGTTAACAAAAACCGTTCCGGCACGGATGGCCTTGGCAACGTGATGGGTCTTGCGCGCATCTGTTGTCCAGATACCCGCTCCGAGGCCGTAGTCGGTGTCGTTGGCCCGCCGGACGACATCATTGATGTCGGAAAACCGCTCGATGGTCGCGACGGGCCCGAAGATCTCTTCACGAACAATCGACATGTTAGGATTGACTTCGGTGAACAGCGTTGGTTGAACGAAATAGCCTTTATCGCCGGCGCGCGCGCCACCGACCGCGACCTTAGCTCCGTCCGACTTCCCGGCGTCGACATAGCTCATCACCGTGTCAAACTGGTTTTGGGATACGAGCGGCCCCATATCGGTATCGGGATCCTGGCCCGACCCAAGACGGATTTTTCTCGCCTCATCAATCATGCCGGCCACGACCTGGTCGTAGACCTTGTCTTCTACGTAGATGCGGGTGCCTGCACAGCAGCATTCGCCCTGGTTGAAGAACACGCCCATGGCGACTCCTGCGATCGCAGCGTCCAGATCCGCGTCTGCAAAAATGATGTCGGGTGACTTCCCACCGAGTTCGAGCGTCACTTTCTTTAGGTTCGAGTCGGCTACCGCTTTCAGCAGGCCACGGCCAGTACGGGTGGAGCCGGTGAAGCCGATTTTATCGACCTGAGGATGCTCCACCAGCCGGGCCCCCGCATCGGCACCATAGCCTTGAACAATGTTGATCACTCCTGGCGGTACGCCAGCCTCGAGTGCCAATTCACCGAAACGAGTTATCGAGAGAGGCGTCACTTCTGAGGGCTTCAAGACAACTGTGTTTCCTGCAGCTAGCGCGCCGGCCATTTGCCAGCCCGCGGCGATGAGCAGCGGGTAGTTCCACGGCGTGATAAGCCCAACGACACCGACGGGTTCATCGACAGTGTACGCGTGGAACTCCGCACCCGGAATGGCAAAGTCCGAAGTCGGGACGACGTGACCTTCGCGCGTTCTTGCCTGGGCGGCCATATAATGGAAGAGATCAGCCGTCAGCGGAATATCTGCAACCTCTGCGACCTTGACCGGCTTTCCGTTGTCGAGACTCTCAATCCAGGCAAGCTCCTCGCAGTTCTCCTCTATGAGGTCACCCAGTTTCTGCAGGATCCGTTGACGTTCGGCCGGCATCATACGCGGCCATGGCCCCGCATCGAAAGCTTTGCGGGCGGCCGCAACGGCGGCGTCAATATCGGCGGTGCCGCCAAGCGCGACGGTCGCGATTACTTGCTCTGTCGCGGGGTTGAGGGTCTCGAATACTTCGCCAGACTCTGCCTCGACCCACTTGCCGTCAATCAGGAGGCGATGACCCTTGCCCAAGAACGCCTCGGCCGGTCCAAAGGTTGTCGTCAGGGGGGTAACGACATTCATGACTAAACTCCTTCCAGTGCGGTTTGTAGCAACTCGTCCGAAGCGGCAGAGCCCGCTTTCGAACCTTGCTCCATACTGGCGAACCTTTCGAAGGCGGTATTCCGAATCGCGACGCCGGATTCCGGATTTCTTAAGCCGTCTGGCGATCCACAGCTGGCGAAATACAGAATCGACCTGGGAGATTCAGAAGAGTTCCCCGCCCATATCGACTTCTGTGTTTAAACGACCAATCGCATAGACACGTTCATGACTCCTCCAAACCAAGTGACGTCAGGCGGACTGCTCCGTCTCCTTGCCGATACATTCGTGCTGCTCTTCAAGACGCGGCATCTGTCCTGGAGGGTCAATCGCGACGTTGCCAGCGGCGTGCGGGCCATCGTCCACCAGGATCATCGTGACCTGGACGACGCGGTCGACAAGATTGCCCGACGCATTATCGACCTCGGCCGCGATCTAGCGCCGAGCTATTCCGCACTGATCCGATCCTCGTCCGTCGAACAGGAACTGGAAATCCGCTCGGAGATGGACATGATCGAGCAGGTGATTGCGGACCATGAGAAAATTCTCGCCGACATCGACACGCTTAGCGCGGCGCTACCGCTCGGCGATGACGCTGAAACCGCTGGCTTGCTGGAGCATCTCGCGGACTGCCACAGCAATTGCCGCGACAGTCTGGCGGGCCTTCTGCGTGCACCGGATCAGTCAATCCAATAGGTGTGCTCGCTCAACCTCGTAACTCTTTCCTATACCGTCCGGGCGTCACGCCGAGCTTTTGGCGGAAGACGTCGGTCATATGGCTCTGCGATGCGAAACCGCAAGCATAGGCTATATCGGCGAGCGGCATTTTGCCGGTAGCGAGCAGCTCCTGCGCCCGGGCGATGCGGCGCGCCAGCACGTATTGGTGCGGGGTCTGGCCGGTAGCTAACATAAATGATCGTGCGAACGCCTGCGTTGGCATATCGATCATTTCCGCCAAGAACCCTATGCCGAAGCCTTGGTCCAGGGATCTTTCAATAAAGTCGGTTATTGCGAGTAAGTTATCCTGGGACAGCTTTGTGGAGGCCTTGTTTTCTGCCTCGCCGAGACGATTAAGTAGGATGCTACGAACGATTATGAGTAGGCCTTCGAGGAACAACGGATCAGCCTTCGCTTTGTCGCCGCGACCGGAGAGCTGCGCGCTCAACTCTGAGAAAACCCATGTCATGCGGGGGTCCACCGAGCCTACAAGAGAGCGCTTTTCTATCCTGCATTGACTGGTTTGGCACTCAGGGTCCGAAGTCAGCCCTTTCGAAAAGTCTATGACAATCGGAGCTGCTACAGGTTCTACGCCATTCTCCTTGACTTGCGTTCCAGACGGATGAAACGACCAGCTCAGTTTTGGCCAAGCGCTTCTTTGCAGCTTGTCGGAATTCAATGCAAAGTTGCTGAAACCGCCCGAGGTATTGAAAACGACGAAGTCAGACTGAACAGTCGAGTCCAATTCCCAATTGTCTCCTTGCTCTCCGCCACGCGCCAGATACACTTCAACATCTTGGTGCGAAACACGGTTGACGATTTCTGGGCGTTTGGAAAAAGCCTCAAAAAGATCTGAATTCACCCCGGCACCTCCTTCCGGTAGTACTCTGGAATGCCGCCGAGCTTCTGGGGGACAGCTTCGTTCATATCACCCTACTAGGCGCAGCTGCAGGCATAGGCACGGTCTGATCGAGCGCGCCATAGACGAGAGGTTTAGCGAGAACCACCCGCGGCCCGAATTGCTTGTGCCTTCTTATTTGTTCTGCTCTTGCCACCATTGCCTCTAATCGGTCATGGAGACTTTAATTGCGATCAAGCATATCGATTTGGCAACTGATCGGTCTTTCGTATTCTGAGCGTCTCTCTGGATTTGTCGAAAACCTACTGAATCTCGGTCACTCATGTAACTAACCGCAAGGCCAGCTTGCTCTGGGCGGCTCGCTCCTCATACCGTGTCTAGGCGTGCCGGTGGAACACCACGGCAAGGATCTTGGCACTCAACCCGGGAGAGATCTTATCTCGCTTATTGTGACTCCGTTGACCCAAGACCTGGATGTTCAGGTAGCCTACGGGGCGGCAAAGGCTTAACCTCGGTAGGTCCATCCTTCTCGCAGGCAAATTCACCCACCGGTGATAGCAACGAGGCAAGTCTCGACAATAGTGTTTGTTTTGCGCGGCCGGTCTTTCGAGACCCCAACGCGACCATTGGAACAACCGACATGCCAGGCCTTATGAGTTCGAGGTCGGGCTGGTCCTCGTCAAGCCTTAGCCGAACGGTAAAGCGACGAACGATCTTCGTGAAGTTACCCGTCGCGTTGTCAGGCGGAATGAGGCTGAACTCGCTACCACTGGCGGGCGCGATACTCTCGACGTAGCCACAGAAGACCTTATCGGGGTAGGTGTCGACCACTATCTGCGCACGATCTCCTGGCGCCATACGGCCGATCTGGGTTTCCTTGTAGTTCGCTTCGATCCAATGCCCATCCACGGGGACAATGGCAAGCAATCTGGTGCCGACGTTCACGTACTCTCCAACACGCGTGTTCCTTTCCGCTACGACGCCGCGTAGCGGCGCCCATACGTTCGTGTCCTCAAGCTTGAGTTTCGCTTCGTGCAACTCAGCCTCAGCAGCGGTAAGATCGGCCTTCAGCGAAACCTCTTCTGCGTCGAGCACGGCTTCCTGTTGTTTCTCAAGAGACAAAGTTGCTGAAGCACTAGTAACGTTTGAAAGTGCGACAAGGTTTGCGGCCTTAGTCTCATCGAAACGCTGCCGTGTCCCGGACCCACGTCTGACCAACTCATCTGCGCGTCGAAAATCTGCTTCCGTCTGCTCGGCGCGTGCGCGCGCCGCTTCAAGTGCCGACCCCGCCACGCGAATACGCGCTGCTTGAAGTTCACGGCGCGCCGCCAAGTTTACGAGATCTGATTTGCGTTGGGCCACTGCTGCTGACCTCTGCTCAACAATCGAACGGAAGTCCCGCGGATCGATCCGCACTAGGGTCTGCTTTGGCTCGACCTTGTCATTGTCGTCAACGGTGATTTCAACGGCATAGCCTGCGACACGCGGACTTAAGATCGTGATATCGCTATGTACGTAGGCGTTGTCGGTAGTCTCGAAGCCGCTGATGCCGCGCCACCAGGATACGATTATTACTAAGGCGAAAGCGCCACCTGCTAACGTAATCGACGCGATTGCTAAGCGCCTCAATGCTCCTTTCATGCCTATGCCTCCTCCCCAACGGGAACGCTCGTCTCGCTCTTGAGTGTCGGGCGTAGCTCTATCCTTGGCATCAACCATGCCAAGATGCCTCCGATGACCAGGAGCAAAGCGATAAGCTGAAATGCATCCTCGAAAGCAATCGTAAAGGCCTGACTTGCTGCGCTTACCGCGAGAGTTTGCACGGCCTGCAACTGCACGAGGCTGCTGTCGACCTCCATTGAAGAGAACGGAACGCTCAGGTTTCGCAACCGCTCCATACTTTGATCACCCAGACTGTTCAAATGCTCGACGATCCGGTTCGAGTGAAACTTCTCCCGTTCCGTCACCAGCGTTGCCATAGTCGCAGTGCCCACGGCTTGCCCTATGACTCTGGTGAGATTGAACAGTGTAGACGCCGTTGGGCCTGCGGGCGGGCCCAGTCCATAAGTGGCGTAGTAGAGAACAGAAAGCACAAAGAAAGCCTGGCCGAAGGCCAAAACGAAGAGCGCAGGACCGAACTGCTCAGCTCCCCAATCAGGCGTTAGGCTGGCGTTTAGCCATGCGCTCAGTGCAAATAGCCACAAACCGAGCGATAAAGTAATGCGAGCATCCAGCCGAGTGGCGATGATATACGCGAGCGGAAAAGCGATTAAGTGACCGGGCACCATGATCATCATCGCGTCAGTGATTTGCTCAACGCGATATCCCGACAAACGCGTCAAGTATTGGGGCACCACAAACGCGCTGACCATCAAACCGAACCTGAGAAAAACGGCTAAGAGAATAGCGATCCCAAATGTCGGAATGGCCAGCAACTTCAGGTCGACCAGGGGGCTCTTGCTGCGCAAGAGAGACGCTGCCGCAAGTGAGGTGAGGGCCAGGCCTGCGAAAAATGCAAATGTAATCATGTCGTTCTCAAACCAGAACCGCCGATTGCCCTGTGTGAGAAAGACCAACAAAAAACTCAGACCCGATACGAGCAGCGCGT
>JASJEH010000131.1 GCA_030064755.1 Methyloceanibacter sp.
CTTGAGGGCTTCTTTTTGCCCTATCGCCTAGCGGCTGCTTGAGGGCGGGACCGTACCACCAACTCCGTCGTCATTGCCGGGCTTGACCCGGCAATCCATTAGGGCCGCGCGTCCTCTACAGGCTCCCAAGTGGATGCTCGGGACAAGCCCGAGCATGACGAGTCAGAGAACGAACGTGGTGGCCCTACAGGCCTAGCGGCCTGCTTGAGCGCATATATGTTTGCGCTACCGTGCTTCGCGCTGCTTGAGCGCGAGCTACCAGGCCACGCGCACGCCGCCTTTGCCGCCGATGCCTTGTACGTCCTCGCCGAACGTGTAGTCCACCTTCGCGAAGACGGACGTGCTCTGGGAGAAGTTGAACAGGTTCACGCCGCCAGAGATTTCTCCCCAAACATCGTCCAGATCGTCCTGGAAGTTAAACGTTGTCCCGTTCGAGACGAGGCGCGCAGCGTTGTCGTCTGACAAATTGCCCCACAAGCTCGCAATCAGGAAGGGCTCCATCATCGTGCCTTCCCAGGCTTGCATCGTGGTGCCGACCCGGCCGCCGATCCGCCCACGGACATTCGCGTCGTCCGAGAACGACACTGAGTTGCCGCCGACGTTGAAGCCGTCAATATCGGCCCAGGTGACTTCGATGGTCGCCAGCGGTTCGAAGAAGGCGCCCCCTGTGAAGCTGCCGAAGCGGTAGCCCGCATCGGTACGTATACCGAACGTGGTCGCGTCGAGGCCGCCGGGGAAGCCGAGATTCGGCGTGTCGATTTCGAGAATGTGGACGTTCAGCAGCGTGTCCACGAAGAGGCCGTCCTTGAGATAGGTCGCATACGCCCCAACCTGGCCGCCCGAGAATTTGAACGTGTCCGTGAGGCTCTCGTAATCGAGATTGCCGCCCACATAGCCGCCGAGCACGCCGTAAATCAGCACATCGCCTTGGGACAGCACATCGTACTGGCCCATGTCCACGCCCACCTGCAGATCGAAGGACGAGAACTCGTTGTCGAGATCGTAATTGTAGGTCCGTCCGTAGGCGGAGGTGGTGGCCGAACCGTCGCGATCGAGCCGCGATCCGCCGCCCTTCATCCAAACACCCGGTGTTAAGCCGCCCGGCGCCAGGCCGTTGCTGCTGCCATCGTAGGTCGGTGCGCCGCCCGGAGCTGAGCCTCCGTTGAGCACGACACGGAGATCAGCCGTCCGATCAAACCAGGTGGCGGAGGTCTGATGCCACAGGTCTTGGGCCGCGGTCAGCAGTTTGGGCAGCGCTTGCGCCGAGCCGCCCACGAAGCTGCGCAGCTCCCAGAAGCCGCTGTTTGTGGGCACAAAGAATAGGTCGTAGTCGAACAACCCTGTGTCGATGGGCTCGAGCAACTGGAAATTGCTCTCCGATGGCGTGTTGCCGTCCACAAAGATGACGGGAATGCCATCGGGGTTGAACGTGCCGGGGCCGAGGTTCGTGTTGTTGACGATCACCGTGGTCGTGCCCGACACATTGCCTTCGATAAAGAACTTATCCGCGGGCGATGCGGCGCCGTCCAAGAACACATCGAGACCGAGCTGGCCGCCGCCCTCGAAGTTGAGATCGGTACCGCCCGGCGTGTTGGAGATCCTGAACGAGTCGCCGGCCTGTCCGTCGAGCATGGAAATCAGACCACGGTTCCTGAAGGTCTCGAGACCCTGGAAGGAACTCATCTCAGACATCGTCCTATCGGTCGCCGCCAGCACCGTGCCGCCGCGCTCATTGACGAAGAGGTCATTACCACCGCCGAACAGCGACGTCTTCTTCGTCTCGAACACACCGCCCGACTGGTTGAAGAAGCGGTCGTTCTGTTCGGTCAAATCGACGAAGCCCGTGATCAGACCGGCGTTGAAGATGTCGGCAGTCCCCGCACTCTTCACGTCAATGGCCAGATGCGACTTTGCCCCGATCTCGCCCGTGTTCTCGATCGTGACCGGGTTGGCGACATAGCTAAAGGCGAGAATACCCACATCGCCGCTGCCGCCAGCCGCATAGACCGAGCCGGAGTTCACGATATGGATCGGGCTGTCCTCACCGCCAGTACTGACATCGATACCGAAGGCGATCGGGCCGCCTCTGTCTTCGTCGCCCTCGGCGACAACGTGAATGGCGCCGTGATTGACGATGTTGATGGGACTGCCGGTCGTTGCGGCGCCCGTGCTCGCTTCGATGCCGAGCGCTTCCGCATCGGTCCCCTTTGTGCTCACCCACAGATCGCCGCTGTTGACGACGCTGATGCGGCTGTTTACCTCACCCGCGCTCGCGTCGATGCCGTACGCTTCAGCATCTTCTCCTTGTGTGCTCACCCACATATCGCCACTATTGACGATGGTGATAGGGCTGCCCGCGGTGAAGCCACCCGTGCCCGCGTCGATGCCGAACGCTTCCGCATCGTCTCCTTGTGTGCTCACCCACAGATCGCCATTATTGACGATGCTGATAGGGCTACCCGTGGCGAAGGCACCCGTGTACGCGTCGATACCGAGCGCTTCCGCATCGGTCCCCTTTGTGCTCACCCACAGATCGCCGTGATTCACCGTCTCGATTGAACTTCTGTCGCCTGTTGCGCGCGCGGAGATGGCGTCTGCATTCGCCTGGAAGTTCAGCGTTTCGACCGAGATATCGCCGCTGTTCTCGATGCGGATGCGGCTGTCGTGGTTCTCCGTAAGAGCCGTGATGCCGTCGGCAACCGCACCCCGGCCTGCCGACTTCAGCCAGATGTCTCCGTCATTGGTCACGCTGATGCGGCTCTTCGTGCCTGTCGTGCGGCCATCGATACCGCTGACAAGCGCGCCGCGGCCCAGCGTCTCCGCCCAGATGTCTCCCGTGTTGTTGACCGCGATATGGCTGTTCGTGATGGCCGTGTCCGCCTCAATGCCATCGGCGCGCGCGCCATTGCCTCTCGTGTTGACCCGCAGCGCACCTTGATTGGTGATGACGATTGGGCTTGTGCCGCCCTCCGTCTCTCCTTTGATGCCAGCTGCATAGCCGCCGTCGCCCAATGTCCCCGCGATGATATCCCCGCTGTTCGTGATCGTAACGGGGCTGTCCGCCAAGAGAGTGCCAGTGAAGATACCAAAGGCCTGATTGCCGAAACCGGTCGTGGTCGCCGTGATGGACGCGCTGTTGACGATGTCGATGTCGTGGCCCAAGCCGTTCGTGAGCGCTTGGATACCTCTGGCCGCGCCCGCCGCGTTGGTACTGGAGAGAACGCCGCTGTTGTTGAGACTGATGTCGAAGTCGCCGACGCCATAGGTCCGCAGATAGATCGCGGCCTCGTCGAGCGGGAAGTTCGGGGTGGGACCCCCGTTTCGCGGCTCGGTGTTTACGCAGATGATGTCGTCGCTGTCATTGATGCTGATCGGTGTAGGACCCGTGCCGACAAAGGGCTGGCAAGTTTGGAGGGCGTGGGCCGGGGCCGGCATCGCTACCGCGCCAAGAAACAGCGTCGAGGCCAGCCCCGTGCCGAACAGAAGGGCACGCGGGCTTGAGGTGTTGAACGTGTAGGAGAGTTCACGTGCGCGCTGGCGTGAACGCCCCGTCTCAGCAAGACCGCGGGTCTCAAGCGCTTTGGCGCGACGCCTCATCTGCCGGTTCATTCTGCCCCACCAGCGCCCGGCTGGGCCTGCCCCCTTGCTCCGCCGTACCGAAGGTGTCGGCCGACGAAGTCGTCCGAATGGCAACAAATTCGGACTTGGGAGAACGGTAATGAGCTGAGCGTCACGCAACTAGTGTAAGAAAGTCACACTTGCCCAAAGACTCTCTTCATACTGACTTAGAGCCAAGAAACAGGTGCGCCGCGCAGCGCGGGTCCCGCGGTTGCCGCCGATATCGGAGATAACTTGTCTTGAGACTTGTTCGACCTGCTTGACTGAGCATCCCTCGGCCATTCACAAGCATTTCGTCGGCCATTGGCACAAACAGACCAATAGCGTGAGACGGCAAGCGTGCGCTGCTTGGCATGTATCAGATGCAGCCAGCCCAAAGTCTGCCGACGATCTGCCCTAACCCATTGATTTTGTTGGTAGCGGAGGAGGGACTCGAACCCCCGACACGCGGATTATGATTCCGCTGCTCTAACCGGCTGAGCTACTCCGCCCCAAAGTGGCGCGAGATGGCCCCGCGCGTTTCAGGTCATTGGCCTTTTAGCCTCAAGCAAGCCCGCCCTCAAGTGGAGCGAAGCGCGATAGCGCCAAAACTAAAAGCGCTCAAGGAGGCGGCTGGGCCGATAGCGCCAAAACCAAAAGCGCTCTAGTAGGCCGCTGGCCCGATAGCGCCAAAACCAAAAGCGCTCTAGTAGGCCGCTGGCCCGATAGCGCCAAAACACAGGCGCTCAAGCAGGCCGCTAGGCCGGTAGCGCGAAACAACGTGCCTAGCGCTCGGCCAACTGACTCTGAAGTCGGCGATATAGGGACCGCCAGTAATTCAAGTCAAGCATTCTCCGCGCAAACGCGGTCTTTTGCTGCGGGTCCGCTTGTGCTCCTGCTTCGGCCTTGCTGCTAGACCTCGCACCCGAGGCAAGAAAGGTCCTTGCGGCTTGCGGGCCAATGCCGAGACCCGGCTCCTTGACGAAACGGAGCATGGTGAAGAGGCCCACCGGCCAAAGCGCGCGCCGCTCGACAAGGCGCAGGTCCTCGCAGACGAGGACGCGCTCGGGCTCGAACACCGCATGCCACCCGATCAAATCGGCAAACCGGGCCAGCTTGCGCTCCATGAAGCCCCGGAAGCCGTGCTCCTGGCTGAAATGGTTGACCAGGATCACCTCGCCGCCAGGGGCACAGACCCGCTCCAACTCGCGCATGACTTTGGCCGGGTCTGGGACCACGGTCATCACATACATCGCGACCACCGTATCGAAGCTCTCGTCGGCGAAGCCGAGAGCGCTTGCGTCCATCTCGTGCAGACCGTCCACGTTATCGAGCTTCTTCTTGGAGACCTTTTGCATCGCCTTCTCAAGCATCTCCGGCGACAGGTCGATGCCCGTGACGGCGAGGTGCTTGCCGTAGGCCGGCAGCGAGAGGCCCGTGCCCACGCCGACCTCAAGCACCCGCCCTTTGCGCTTGTTGATGATCCGCACCGCGTGCTTGCGGCCTGCATCGGCGATCTGCCCGAAAGTGTAGTCGTATATCGGCGCCCAGCGGCGGTAGGCGTGGCGAACAGACTCCGTGTCCATCGTCGGATGATTGGAAGACAACGCTTAACCCTCCCGAGCCTAAGCCGCTCGTCGATCCCGCGGCCTAACGCGATTGAACCAGGAACGCCTCCGCCGGCAGCGGTGCTGCCCGAGCCGGGATGACATTCTTGGCCATGAAGGCTCCCGCGGCGGATTTGATCCAGCCGCCGCCGAGTAGCCGCTCTCCGCCGCCAGTCGCGGCGTAAAACACACAAGCCTGTCCGGGCGAGACGCCCTCTTCGCCATCGGCGAGATCCACGAAGACGGCACCGTTCTCGAACATGACCGTGGCCGGCTGCAATGGGCCGGTCGACCGAATCCTCGCCAGCACTTCGAGGCCGCCCGCCGTGGCCGTCTCGAAGGGCTCGTCACCCAGCCAGTTGATGTCACGCAGTTCCACGCTCCGCGCCAGCAGCGCCTCGCGCGGTCCGACGACCACTTCCTGGCGCGCCGGATCGAGCTTCACCACATAGAGCGGAGCGCTTGCGGCAATTCCAAGGCCGCGTCTCTGGCCGATCGTGTAATTGATGATGCCCGTATGGCGGCCCAGTACGCGCCCGTCCACATGGACAATGTTGCCGGCCTCGGCGGCGCCGGGGCGCAGCCGCTCAATCACCTGCGTGTAGCGGCCCGACGGCACGAAGCATATATCCTGGCTGTCAGACTTGTCCGCAATATCGAGCCCGAACTCGCGCGCCAACGCCCGCGTCTCTTCCTTCGGCATTCCACCAAGCGGAAAGCGCAAGAAGGCCAGCTGCTCCGGCGTCGTATTGAAAAGGAAGTAGCTCTGATCACGCTCCTTGTCGGCGGCACGGTGCAACTCCCAGCCATAGGGACCGAGGTTGCTCTGGATGTAGTGCCCCGTTGCGAGCGCATCCGCGCCTAAGCCTTTCGCCGTCTCCAGGAGATCGCGGAACTTGACGGTCTGATTGCATGCGACACACGGCACGGGCGTCTCGCCGGACAGGTAGCTGTCGGCAAAAGCGCCCATCACGGTTGTTTCGAACTGGCGCTCATAGTCGAGCACGTAATGGGGAATATCGAGCGCGGCCGCCACGCGCCGCGCATCCTTGATGTCCTGGCCGGCGCAGCAGGCACCCTTCTTGGCCACAGCCTCGCCATGGTCATAGAGCTGCAAGGTGATGCCGACGACATCGTAGCCCTCGCGCTTCAAGAGGCCAGCCACGACCGAGGAGTCGACGCCGCCCGACATGGCGACGACCACACGCGTCTCTGACGGACGTCCCGGAAGATGCAAACTGTTAACCATGATTGCTGTTAGGCGCTTTCTTGAGATCGGCGCGCAACCAGCTCTCGCCCATTGGAGCCAGCCGCACGGGCACTGCAAACTGTTAACAAGGCTCAACGATCATGCGGCGCCACTCAGCCTGGCCGTCTCTCAAAACCATCGCCGCGTAGATGCTGGCCTGTCCCCTAATCCCTTGTGACAGTTTGGATAAGTCCCGGAACATAGGCAGAGCAGGCTTCTCGCGCAAGCCGTGAGGACTGCAAATCACGCCATGTCACGGAAACAAAACCTAAGAAACTTGAGACAATTCAGAGAGTTTTGGGGATTTGCTTGCCGGTAATTTTACGGCGCGGCTTAGGCAATTCTTAAATCGGGCGCTGCTAGGGTCCCCCTTGATTGTTGCTCATCGAGTTTTTGTGAGTGTTGCGTACGATGACTGAACATTACAGGCCACGAGTCCGATATGTCATCGGGCCGGACGGCAGCCCGCTGACCGTCGCCGACCTACCCCCGAAAAACACCCGCCGCTGGGTCATCCGGCGCAAAGCGGAAGTTGTGGCCGCCGTACGCGGTGGCCTGCTTAGCCTTGAAGAGGCTTGTGACCGCTACACGCTGACCGTGGATGAATTCCTCAGCTGGCAGCGTTCCATCGACAAGCATGGCCTCGCAGGTCTTCGCGCCACCCGCATTCAGGAGTATCGCGGCAACTAGCCTGCGCCGCGCACTAGAGCGTCTTCGACTGAAAATCCGAGTTTCGAGATGGCCGGACCCGCGCCCGGCCATTTTGCTTGGCGACTTCATCACCGGGTCCGAGGGCTTTGTCGCTGAGCCAGATCAGCGCCTTAGCCAGGAGGCGGCACCGGCGCCCCGAGGGTTGGCGGGAAACCCACGTAGAAGATCCGGCAGGCGATCTTTTCGGCCAGGCTCTCTTTGAACCAGCTTGGCTCGGTGCCCGGGCGATTGACGCCTATCTGATAGTCCTTGTCGAAAAAGTCGACGAAGTGCGACAGGTCTGGGTGCACCCGCTTGATGCCGGACAGATTTGGAAAGTCGTTGCTTTTGTATCGCGTCTTGATGTGCAGATCGTACGGCCCCTCATAGGGCTTGATCGTGCCCGAGATGATGTCCGTATACATCTTGTTGGATGCGGCTAGGCCTTGGAGCGTAAACGCGTTCGCGCCTTCCGGGTTCTCAAAGGGGATGAACAGGAACAACGAAGCCTTGCCGCGCAACGGGGCAGCCTCCTCCTCGCAGATGGTCATATCGTTCTTGATCCGGTTCACGGCGCTGATGCGTTCCGAGACCGTGTCCTCATCGATCTTGCGAAGAATGCCGATGGACTCGATTTGCTGAGTCTTATTGTGCTGATGCCAATCGATGCGCCCGACTTCCGGCGAGAGGAGCAGTTTCAGATCGTCCTGAACGAAGCTGTCACCCTTGAGCACAGATTTGGTCTCGCCGACCCAGGTAACGCCGTCCTTCTCGAGCTTGCCGTCGATGCGAACTTTGAAGTCGATATCGCCGCCTTCGTAGATCTCGAGGATCTTGTCCTTCTTGGCCGGGTCCACTCGCAGGACATAAGCCTTCTCGCCAAGCACGCGCCCACCGTTTTGGATGGAGCGGATCAACCCCGCATAGACGCCTTCGATCTTGCGATCGTCGCGGCCAATGTTCTTCTTGACGGCAACCGCTTTTTTGTCGGGCGCCGGCACCTTGGGCGGCTCTTCTTCCTTCTTGCCGAACACCAGCTCATAGATCTGTTGGTCCAGGTAGCCCAGGAAATTGTCCGTTTCGACTTTTGGGAAGGACGTAACGACGACGGCGGCCGCGACCGATCCCGCGATGCCCAACATGACCTCAATGAGAATCGCATCCCGGTTTTTGCTGCTGCGCCGGGCGATCAGCAGCAGAAGAACCACGAT
>JASJEH010000128.1 GCA_030064755.1 Methyloceanibacter sp.
GTTTCCTCTGCTATCGGAATGAATTGCCGTGGCGAGATGATGCCGTGCTTTGGGTGTCGCCACCGTATCAAGGCTTCCGAGCCGCACGGTAATTCGCTCTTCAAGTCGTATTGGGGCTGGTAGACGACTTCGAACTCGTTGCGCCGGAGTGCGTGTCGCAGATCTTGTGCGATCGTATGGCGCCGCTGAACGGCTTCGTCCATGCTCTCTTCATAGAAGCAAACGCGTTGACCGCCGTCGTCCTTCGCGCGGGACAAAGCAATGGCTGCATGCCGGACCAAAACGTCGGCCGTCTCGCCATCGGCCGGCGCGAGCGCAATGCCGACACTCGTAGCCAGCACAACCTCTCGATTGTTGACGTGAAACGGCTTAGCTAGGGCAGTACCTAAGCGATGCATGAAGGCCATCACGTCGCTGAGCGCCGAGACCTCTGTAAGAGCAATCGCAAACTCGTCGCCACCCACACGCGCAACGATGTCGGTATCCCGAGCCAGGTGATAGATGCGGCGCCCGAAGTCATGAAGAATGCGGTCGCCGCCATGACTCTCAAGGGATTCGTTGAGCTCCTGGAACCGGTCGATGTCGAGGCTCACGAGTGCCAGATGGCGTGCGTCGCTCTTTGTCCGCTCAAGCGCGCAGTCAAGCAAGTCGGTGAACGTCGCTCTGTTCGCAAGTCCCGTTAGCGCATCATGCTTCTGTAGATACTGAACTTTCTCGCTTGCGCGGCGCTGCGCGCGGCCGCGGCTCCAAGCCAGAATCATCGGAATGACAATACCGGCGCAGACGAGGCCGAGGGTGACAAGTGCGACGACGCCGAAATAGCTGGAGAGGACGCTGGCCTGCTCAGTCTGGTCGAGATAGATCTCCAACGAACCATGGACATCCTCGCGAAAGCTAATGGGGATGTGCAAGCGCGCAAAGTGCGATGGCTGATTGCGCGCATGGCCAGCGTACAGGCTGATCGTGGCGCCATTCATCTTTGGATTGATAGCCGCAGATATTGCCGTCCGGTCGAGGCGAAGGTTGGCAAGCCCGCTGGTGTAAACAATCTCGCCCTTCGAGTCGTACAATTCGTAGCGCAGGATTCGCCGGCCGTAGCCCGCTTCGTTGAACACCTCTGTCAGCTGCGCGGCGCCACCGGGCACTGTCAGCGCATGCACTAGAATCTGCGGGTCGGCGAGGATCGCCTCGCGGATTCGATCTTCCGCGGAGAAAGCCTCGCGCTCCAACTCAAGAAGACTGATGCGGTTCGGTGCTACAAGCGCGGTGATCGCAATCGCCGCGGCGAACAGCGTGAAACCGATCCAGTGCCAATATCTGTTCAGCAGTTCTTGGAAGCGCATGGTGTCACTAAGGCGGGGGTTGTTCGCTCAACTGTGTCCAACGTGCGGCAGATTGTGGCCCTTGGAGGTTAAGAAACGACGTAAGCAGAAGATACAATGTGCCTTTTAGCACACTCAACTAGTAATTGTAGCCGTCAATGACCGAATTCGGGCAAAAATCCGTGGGTTTTCCACTCCAGCAACATCTTGTTAAGCAAGTTCTCAATCTACCCCCCGGTCGAAGACATGAATCGGGACAAGGAGGGTGCGGCGTCGCGGTCAATGACGAAATCGTGCCCTTTCGGTTTTCGCGAGATAGCCTCGTCTATCGCCGCGTGCAGCGGGTCATCGGACTCGCTGGTCCGCATGGGGTGCCGAAGGTCGGCCGCGTCCTCTTGACCGAGGCACATATAGAGCGTCCCAGTGCAGGTCACCCTGACCCGGTTGCAGGACTCGCAAAAATTATGAGTCATGGGGGTGATGAACCCGAGACGGCCCCCAGTCTCGCGGACCCGCACATAGCGCGCCGGCCCCCCCGTTCTGTCCGGAATGTCCTCCAGTGTGAAGTGCTGGGATAGGCGCGCCCGAACGAGAGAGAGGGGAAGGTACTGATCCGTGCGGTCCGTGCCGATCTCACCGAGCGGCATGGTCTCGATCAGGGTCAGGTCGAAGCCTCGCCCATGGGTCCAGCGCAGCAGGTCTTCGATCTCGTCCTCGTTGACGTCGCGCAGTGCGACAGCATTGATCTTGATCTTGAGGCCGGCGCGAGCGGCAAGATCAATTCCGCGCATCACCTGGTGGAAGTCGCCCCAGCGCGTAAGCAGGCCGAACTTGGCTGCATCAAGCGTATCCAGAGAGACATTGATTCGCTTGACGCCGTGCTCCGCCAGCTGATCGGCGAACCGGTGTAGCTGACTGCCATTCGTGGTGAGAGTCAGTTCATCGAGCCCGTTATCCAAATGCCTCGACAAGGACTCGATCAAACTCATGATATTGCGGCGTACCAGCGGCTCGCCACCGGTCAGACGGATCTTTCGAACCCCTCGCGCAACAAAGGCGCTTGAAAGCCGATCGATCTCTTCAAGCGTCAGCAGGTCTTTGCGCGGCAAAAAGGTCATGTCCTCCGCCATGCAATAGGTGCAGCGGAAATCGCAGCGATCGGTCACCGACACGCGCAAATAAGTCACGGCACGGCCAAACGGGTCGACCAGGTTGGACTCTTGATCACTCATGCAGGTGTCTCTTGGCCCTTTTCCTCTCGAGCGCGCGTTGGTTCGCGACTGTTGTTCCTATAGGGTACCTGCTTGGTCCCCAACTTCCGCCTCAATAGGCAGGATCATCTAGAGTATATTGAATTTGCTGCCATTCAATAGCACTAGGGCTGCCGGTCCGGGGCCCTCGACAAGCCAGTAAACCAAAAAGGGGTCCTGCCATGGACGAAGACCGTTTCAACATGTCAATGCGCCGCTTCTTGAAGGAAGTCGGCGTCACCTCCCAGCAAGCGATTGAGACACTGGTCCGCGGTTCTGACCTCGGTGGCCAGGGTAAGCTGAAGGTGAAGATGGTTCTGACGGCGGAAGGGACGCCGCTGGATCACGCCGTCGAAGGGGAAATCGATCTTGGGTGACGCGCAGGGGCAGTCGGATGGTCCCACGGCTTGGCCAACCGAGCTGAAGGTGGACAAAGACAAGCGTGTGTTGACTGTTTCCTTCGACGATGGCGCCCAGTTTGACTTGGCGGCGGAGGCCTTGAGGGTGCTGAGTCCAAGTGCTGAGGTGCAGGGGCACAGCGCCTCGCAGCGCGTAACCGTGCCAGGCAAGAAGAATGTCCGGATCGTGCAACTGGAGCCGGTCGGAACCTATGCGGTGCGCATTACCTTCGACGACGGCCACAACACCGGCCTGTATATGTGGGACTATTTGCGTGATCTCGGAGAGAATCAAGAGGCCCGCTTCGGCGCCTATCTGAGCGAGCTCGCCACAAAAGGATTGTCCCGTTAGCCAGCCCGGTTGGCCACGAGCGCGGTCGGCTCATGCGTCGAGTACGATGCGATAGCGGGCATTGCCCGCCTTGAGGTGCTCGAGCGCGTCGTTGACCTGGTCCATGGGAAAATGCTCGGTTTGCGGCGCGATGGCGTGGCGAGCGGAGAAGTCCAGCATCTTCGAGATCACCAGCGGACCGGCTGTCGGCGAGCCGGAGATGCTGCGCTGACCCGCGATCAGATCAGTAGCGATGACCGGCATCGGCTTGATCACGGCGCCCACCATATGCATGCGGCCGCGTGGCGCCAGCATGCCGATCATCGACGGCCAATCCAGCGTCACATTGACCGTGACCAGCAGAAGGTCGAGTGTTCGGGCGAGGCCACGCAGCGTGTCTCTGTCACGGCTATTGACGACGTGGTCCGCTCCGAAAGACCGGGCCTCGTCGGCTTTCGAATCCGTCGATGTGAACGCCGTCACCTCGCAGCCCCAGGCTTTCGCGAATTTCAAGGCGAGATGCCCAAGCCCGCCTATTCCGACGACGCCCACATGGTGTGTGGGGCTGATGTCGTATTCATGGAACGGGGCAAAAACGGTTGTGCCTCCGCACAGAAGCGGCCCAGCATCGCGCGCCTCAAGCGCTTCGGGCACGGGAATGACCCACTGCCATTGGGCTCTGACGCTATCCGCAAAGCCGCCGTAGTGGCCGACAATCGTCGCTACGTTCTCGGCGCAGAGATTGCCGTCGCCCGCGAGACACTGCGGGCAATGCATGCAGCTTTCAGCGCTCCAGCCGATGCCGACGCGCTGCCCTACGGTCAGCCCCTTGGCCTGCGGGCCCATCGCTGCAACGCGCCCGATGACCTCATGGCCAGGCACCACCGGATAGGTTGAGATCCCCCAGTCGTTACGGACAACCGACACGTCCGAGTGGCAGATCCCGCAGGTCTCGACGGTGACTTCGACCTCCTCGGGCCCGAGCGGTCCCGGATCGTACTCAAAGCGCTCAAGCGGCTGCCCTGCGGCCAGGGCGGCCCATGCCTGCACCATGCTCGTTCTCCCACAGCTGACGAAGGTTCGACCGACGCGTCAGTTCAGCAGACAACGTGGAGGACGACAACCGTGCCAAAGGCGCAACTGCCAGACTCAACGAGACTCAAAATGTCCGGGAGACCGCCAGAAGCGCGTTCAGTCCTTTTCCTTTTCGAGGAGGGCGCGCTTGCGATCTGCTCCCCAGCGGTAGCCCGACACAGAACCATCGCGGCGTATGACACGATGGCAGGGGATTGCCACTGCGAGCTTGTTGGCTGCACACGCGCTGGCCACTGCCCGCACGGCGCCGGGGGCCCCGATCGCGGTCGCAAGCTCGCTATAGGATTGCGTCTCGCCCGCCGGGATCTTGCGGAGTGTCTCCCAAACGCGCCGCTGGAACGCCGTGCCTCGGATATCCAGTGGAAGCTCAAGCTGCTTTCCCGGCCTATCGACAAGGGCGACAGCCGCCGCCATTGTCGCGGCGAATGCGGTATCGCCACCAGTCAAGGTGGCTTTCGGAAACAGCGCCCTTAGATCATCTGCAAGCACGTCCGGGCTCTCTCCCAACAAGATGGCGCAGAGTCCCTTCTTGCTCGCAGCGGCAAGAACAACCCCGAGCGAGCATGGCGCGGTCGCAAAGGTTAGGTCCTCGGAGACACCGCCCTTGCGGAACGTGTCCGGCGCCATCCCGAGCGCGGCCGATTGCCCAGAATAGAATCGCCCCGACGAACTGAAGCCCGCTTCGTAGAGCGCTTCCGTCACGGTTGCGCCGCGAGAAAGCGCCACCCGGACACGGTGGTCCTGCAAGGCGGCTGCATAAGCCTTCGGCGTGATGCCGAGCGCGTTCTTGAACTGGCGGTGGAAGTGATGGGCGCTGGAACCCACGGCGCGCGCAAGGTCAGAGAGCGTCATGGTGGTCTCCGACTCCTCGATGAGGCGGCAGGCTTTCTCAACTCTTTCAGCCCATACCGGGCGTGCAGCCTCTTCATCTGGCCTACAGCGCTTGCAAGCGCGGTAACCCGCGTTTTCGGCCTCAAAGCAGCTCGCAAAGAAGGCAGTATTGGCTCGCTTCGGTTTGCGTGCCGCGCACGATGGCAAGCAATAAATGCCGGTGGTGGCAACGGCGTAATAGAATTTGCCGTCAAAGCACGCGTCGCGCGTGAGAACAGCGTGCCAGGCCTCCTCGTCGTCGAGACCTTGTGAGTTGAGGGCTTGGGAGTTGAGCCCTTGGGAACTGTGGGCGGAACTAGCTTGCCGTGCAGACATCATTTCTTGTGTGGAAGCTCAGATGTAAAATGACGTGTTATTCAGAGGATTGTGCCACCGAGATTCATACCATGCACTCCGATCCTTGCTGCCGAACTTCGATGGGTGCAGCGGGATCAAATTTCACGCAGAGTATGCCGCAGGACGCACTGGCAATCCAAAGCCGGGTACACGATAAAGAAACATAAGACCTGTCCCCTCGGCCGGATTGTCCTACGCGTTTGGGCCCGCGCCAAAACCCGCCGTTCTCCTCGGGTCGGGGCGGCAGAATGTCGCGAAAGAGTGATAATTCAGGCGCAAGTAGGCGAACCTGGGTGTAGCGGCGGTGGCCGGCATCGACTTGGATGGATTTACTCTGGAGATGGGATTGACCGATCAGGCCGAACATGACGGACGTGCGCTCAGGCGGCGCCGGACCTGGCGTGCTCGCCAGGTGGCTCGGCGTGGTCTTTACGCGCTGACGGCCAAGCTTTGGTCGTCGTTCTGGCTGATCGTCATCGTAGCCGTGATCATGGCAAGCCTCGTGGCACTGGGAGATCTTTCCGTCGGGTTGGCCTTAGCGTCGTTTTGCGGGTTTGTTGCTGCGGTGCTTCTTCTTCCGGTCCAGGAGACCGACCAGGAGGACGCAGCCAACTTCGCCCCGTCGCCTTCAGCTGATCTCAGTCAGACTTCCGTTTCGGCTGTGTTGGATGCATTGCCAGACCCGGGGATCCTGCTCAGCCCGACGGGCCAGGTCGTCTTCTTCAATGCCCCGGCAAAGCGCATTTTCGCTTCGTTGCGGGAGGGCAGCCATATCTCGTCATTGATCCGAGCGCCCGAGTTCCTCGACGCAGTCAGCGCCGCGCCCCGTTCCGGTCGGGCGGTATCGGTTGTCTATGCTGAACGAGTGCCTGTGGGGCGACGCCTCGAAGCAACAGTTGCGCCTTTGGCACAGAGCGGAGAGCCCGATAGCAACATCCTTGTCCTCCTGCGCGATTTCACGGAGGGCGAGCGCATCAATCAGATGCGGACAGACTTCATCGCCAATGCCAGTCATGAGATGCGTACGCCCCT
Organism: Methyloceanibacter sp.; assembly: GCA_030064755.1. Lineage (GTDB taxonomy): Bacteria > Pseudomonadota > Alphaproteobacteria > Rhizobiales > Methyloligellaceae > Methyloceanibacter. The sequence goes on from JASJEH010000128.1 coordinate 6,656, forward strand.
TGCCTCTTTGCGTGGCTTCATCGAGACATTGCAGGGTTCAGCCAAGGAAGATCAGGCTGCCCGCGAACGGTTCTTGCCGATCATGGCCGAGCAGGCTGCCCGCATGACCCGGCTGATCGACGCGCTTCTGTCGTTGAGCCGGCTAGAGATGAATGCGCACGTCCCGCCGAGTGATCTGGTCGATCTGAATGATGTCCTAGGGCATGCACGCGATACGCTGGAGCCGCTCGCCTCCGACAATCACACCAGTCTGGAGGTCGAAAGGTTCGCGAAGCCGGCCATCGTGCGCGGCGATCGCGACGAGCTGCTGCAAGTGCTGCAAAACCTCGTTCAGAACGCATTGAAGTATGGTCGGCCGGACGGCAAGGTCCGGATTGAGGCCAAGCATATTCCCTCGCTCAACCAACCTGCGCGGGGACGTTTCGCGATTTCGGTTGTCGACGACGGCCCGGGCATCCCGGCCGAGCATCTGCCGCGTTTGACGGAGCGATTCTATCGCGTCGACGTGGATTCGAGCCGGGAGAAGGGCGGAACGGGTCTTGGTCTCGCTATCGTCAAGCACATCTTGAATAGGCATCGCGGTGAGTTGGCGATCGCCTCAACGCCCGGCCAGGGCTCTACGTTTACAGTCATGCTTAACCAGACACAGCCGGCTGGTGATACGGCACCGTTGTCCACAGCTTCCAAAAAATAAAGTCTCTGTAGAACAGCAGTTTGTGCTGTCATAATAGAGAATCATCACCGTCATAAAACAATGGTGGAGGGCAATTAGCGTGCCCACGAGCTGGCGGCGTAGGGCACGCTGGCGCAGGCGTTTTTCCAAGCGCTCTTATCCAAGCCAAGGGAGTTCTATAGTGAACAGGTTTGCTATCGCAGCGTCGACGCTTGCCGTCGCCGCACTCTGCACGGGTGGCCCCGCGCTGGCCCGTGATCAGGTTCAGGTCGCCGGCTCCTCAACCGTTCTGCCTTATGCGCAGATCGTCGCCGAGGATTTCGGTAAGACTTACTCCAAGTTTAAATCACCGGTCGTCGAGTCGGGCGGATCGTCCGCGGGCCTGAAGCAGTTCTGCAAGGGCGTCGGTGCTGGCACGATCGATATCGCCAATTCGTCCCGTCCGATTCGCGAGAATGAGCTCAAGTCTTGCGCTGAAGCCGGCGTGAAGAACATCATTCCCGTCCGCTTCGGCTATGACGGCATCGTGTTCGCGACCGACGTCAACGAACCCGACTGGGCTCTCGAGCCGAAGGACGTCTACCTCGCTCTTGCCGAGGAAGTGCCGGTCGACGGAAAGATGGTCAAGAACCCTCACAAGACTTGGAAAGAAGTAAACGACAAGCTCCCCGACTGGAAGATTGTCGGTTACATCCCAGGCGAGAAGCATGGCACCCGTGAAGTCTTCGAAGAGAAGGTTCTCGTGACGGGCTGCGAAGCTGTTGGCGGCAAGAAAATCTACATGGACGGCGGCATGGACAAGAAGGCCGCTGGCAAGGCTTGCTACCGTGTCCGTAAGGATGGCGGCACCGTCGACATCGATGGTGATTACACCGAGACGCTGGCTCGTCTTCAGTCCAACCCGACTGGCGTTGGCGTGTTTGGCCTGTCCTTCTACGAAAACAACACCGACAAGCTGAAGGTTGCCACCATGAGCGGCATTACGCCGTCCGTGGAGACGATTTCTTCGGGTGAGTATCCGGTTTCGCGCCCGCTGTTCTTCTACGTGAAGAAGGACCACATCGGCGTGATCCCGGGGCTGAAGGAGTATGTCGAGTTCTTCGCCAGCGACAAGATGATTGGCCCGGATGGCCCGCTGGCCGACTATGGCCTCGTCCCGCTGCCTGAAGAGGAGCTCGAAGCTCTTCAGACGGAAATCAAGGACGGCAAAGTCCTCAGCATGTAAGTGCTGACGGGCTCGTCCAACGAGCTAAGCCGGGGGAGCAACGCCGTACGGCGGCT
>JASJEH010000129.1 GCA_030064755.1 Methyloceanibacter sp.
TCCACCAGCACAAAGCGCCAAGGCTCGCTTAAGCCGACGGACGGCGCGAGGCAGGCAAGGTTGAGAAGACGGTCGATCGCACCTTCCGGCAAAGGCTCGCGTTTGAAGCGCCGCACATCTCGCCGCCAGCGCAAGAGGTCGTGAAGCTTCGCACGAAACGCCCCATCGAAATCGGGTAAAGGCTCCCCGGCTCTACTATGTGCTTCCGCCACCCGCTGCTGAAACTGTTCGCTAAACGCTTTCATCGGCGCAAACCCTAGCATGCTTGCGCGTAAGGCAAGCCGGTTCTTTCTGGCCGAACCAGAAGGAACGCTCAGCTCGCTCGCCAGAGGAATTGCTGAGTATCATGCATCTATTCCCCTGCAAACAACTCACTTCATGCAAGGATAGGAACCCGCTACAAACGGCTCATGACGTTCGGCCGCCCAGCCCGAATGTCAGAAGCGTCCTTGCCCGAGCCTGGATGCTTCCTCATCTCAGCCTTGCGGCGGTTCTCCGGCTTCGGCCGGGAGCCGCCGCTTTTTCTAAGTGCTGGTACTGTGCGCGCCGTCGGAGCGCCGGCAAGGCCAAGGTCTATCCCGCCGCGGCGATGCTCTTGGCGGGGCGCACGAGCGCGGCGTAGTCGGCCATGAGCGTGCGCGTGATCTCGCCAGGCACGAAACTGTATTCCCCGATGGAGCCGACGGGCATCACTTCCGCGGCCGTGCCCGTGACGAAGCACTCCGTAAAGTCCGCGAGCTCTTCGGGAAGGATGCGCTTCTCGACAACGTCCCAGCCGCGCTGCTTGGCCAGCGCAATGACCGTGCGCCGCGTGATGCCATCGAGGAAGCAGTCCGCGATGGGTGTGTAGATGACGCCGTCCTTCACGAAGAACATGTTGGCGCCCGTGCACTCGGCGACGTAGCCGCGCCAATCGAGCATCACCGCATCGGCGAAGCCCGCGTTCTCGGCGCGATGCTTCTCGACGGTGCAGATCATGTAAAGACCGGCGGCCTTGCTATGGACTGGAGCGGTTGCCGGGTCCGGGCGGCGATACTTGGCAAAGCACAGCTTCATGCCCTTTTCGATCGCGGCAGGATCGAAATAGGCACCCCATTCCCATGCGGCGATGGCCACGTTGATTTTGGTCTTCTGAGCTGAGACGCCCATCTGCTCGCTGCCGCGCCAGGCCAGCGGCCGGATATAGGCGTCCGAGAGATGATTGGCGGCGATGACCTCGCGCGCGGCTTTGTCTAGCTCCGCAACGGAATAAGGCACTTCGAAATCCAGAATCTCGGCAGATTCGCGCAGCCGCTGATTATGCTCGGTCAGCTTGAAGATCTCGCCGTCATAAGCCCGCATGCCTTCAAACACAGCGCTGCCGTAATGCAGGGCGTGGGTCAGCAGATGGACCTGTGCATCGGTCCACGGGATCAGCTCGCCATTGAACCAAATCAAGCCATCACGCTGATCAAAGCCCGCCATGGGTTTCCTCCACTCAACAGGGCGCGCCGTTTTTTCCGGATGCGTCTGACCCTTGAACACTCCCACCCTGAAATCCAACCACACGATCTAGTGCCACAGCAATTGCGTACAAGCGCGGCGGGGCGTATCAAGGGGTATTAAGTCAACATGGCTGACATAATCCAAGCCAAAATATATGTCAACATGACTGACCTAAATACACCTCTCTCCCGCGGCCGCAAGAACCCGGGAAAAAAGCGCGCGGACACCCGTGCGGACGGAACGGTTGTGGCCAACGACGAAAAGACCGAGGACAGCGGGGCGATCGCCGACGCGAACCTCCACACCTTCGCGGAACTTTTGTTTTTCGCCTATCGCGACTTCACGGGCGACCCGGATGCGATCCTGGCTGATTTCGGCTTTGGCCGTGCCCATCACCGGGTTTTGCATTTCGTGAACCGGAACCCGGGCCTTCGAGTCGCCGACCTTCTGGATATCCTGAACATCACCAAGCAGAGCCTTTCGCGCGTGCTGAAGCAGCTGATCGACCAAGGCTATGTCAGCCAGAAAGCTGGCGCCTCGGACCGTCGAGAACGGCTTCTCTATCCGACCGAACAGGGCAAGGCCCTCGCCGCCCGCCTCGCCGCGCCGCAGATGGTGCGGCTACGCGCGGCCCTAGAAACCGCCGGCCCCGATGGGGAGACTGCAATTCGCCGTTTTCTGGAGGCTATGATCAATGCCGAAGATCGGCCCAAAGTCTCCGCCATAACGAACCGCGAGACGCAGACGCAGGCGCAGGCGCGCAACGATAAAGGTAATCTCAGTTGACGATGGTTACGCACACTAAGCCCGCTCAAGAGGGCGGTCCGGAAGACAACGCACCGCACATCCTGATTGTGGACGACGACAGCCGCATTCGCGATCTGCTGGGGCGCTATCTTCACGACCACGGCTTTCGGGTGACGATGGCGATTGACGCAGAGAGTGCGCGCGCCCATATGCGCAGCCTCGCTTTTGATCTTATCGTGCTGGACGTCATGATGCCGAAGGAATCGGGCATTGACTTCGCGAAGTCTCTACGGGTCGACAATCAAATTCCAATTCTGATGCTCACGGCACGCGCCGAGCCGGAACAGCGTATCGAAGGCTTGGAGACTGGTGTCGACGACTATCTTGCAAAGCCCTTCGATCCTCGGGAGCTTCTCCTCCGGATCAGCAACATTCTGAAGCGTGGCGCGAAAGCTGCGCCATCGGGCGAGATTCGCATGGGCAATTTCATTTTCCATGTCAGCCGCGGCGAGCTGCAACGCGACGGCGAAACTGTGCGCCTCACAGAGCGCGAACGCGAACTGCTGCGTTACTTCGCGCGGCGACCAGGAACGCCTGTCTCCCGCCATGAACTCGCGAAGGGCTCGGACAAAGGCGCCGTCGAGATGGGCGGCGAACGCGCGGTCGACGTCCAGATAAACCGCCTGCGGCGCAAGATTGAGAACGACCCGGCCAACCCGGTCTATCTGCAGACCGTGCGTGGCAAAGGGTATATTCTATATTCAGAGTGATGAGCGATAGAGTCTGATGACCGCCGTCTCCGATACCGCCCGCCCGCTCCCTGAAGAGCACGCCAAGCCCCAAAGGCAGGGTCCGCTCAAATGGTTGCTGGCTCGGTTTGGAGAGCAGATGCCCAAGGGCCTTTACGCCCGCGCGCTGATTATCATCATCGCGCCGATGGTGCTGCTTCAATCGGTCTTGACCTTCGTGTTCCTTGAACGGCACTGGCAAACCGTCACCCACCGTTTGTCGACGGGCACAGCGCAGAACATCGCCATGCTGATCGACATGTACGAAGAGCTCCAGAAGGAGCATAGCGTCGACACGCTCACGGCGCTGGCAACGAAAAACCTCGGACTGCGCGTTCGTTTCGCCGAGGGCGAGGAGCTGCCCCAAGTCCGCTCGAAACCCTTTTTTGACCTGCTCGACACGACGCTCTCCGACGAGCTGGAACGGCACATCGGCCGCCCCTTCTGGATCGACACGGTGGGCCGCTCCGACTTCGTGGACATTCGCATCAAGCTCGAAGACGCTGTCATGCATGTGCTGGCGCGGCGCAGTCAAACCTACGCGTCCAACTCGCACATCTTCATCGTCTGGATGCTGGGCACCTCCGTAGTCTTGCTTACGGTCGCCATTCTCTTTTTGCGCAATCAGATTCGGCCGATCCTGCGGCTGGCCCACGCAGCTGAGAGCTTTGGCAAGGGGCGTCCCATGCCGCAGGACTTTACGCCGCGCGGTGCCCGCGAGGTCCGGCAAGCGGCACATGCCTTTGTCGAGATGCGTGATCGTATCGAGCGCCATGTCGAGCAACGCACGCTGATGCTGGCCGGCGTTAGCCACGACCTCCGAACCATTCTGACCAGATTTCGGCTTCAGCTCGCCATGATGGAGGAAAGCACCGAACTCGAGGCGATGCGCGCCGATATCGATGAGATGCAGGCGATGCTCGAAGACTATATGGCCTTTGCGAAGGGCGACTCGGGAGAGGCCATCGGCTATGTGGATATCGGGGAGGTGCTGAGCGAAGTCAGTTCCCAGGCGCATGGAGGCAATGCGGACGCAGCGGGAAGAGTGGTGGAAGTTCGCGTCAAGAACGAGCCGCTTGTCGTGCGCGTCCGGCGCCATGCCTTCAAGCGCGCGATTTCTAATCTGGTGAACAACGCCGCACGCTTTGCGAACACCGTCCGCATTACAGCCTACAAGGCTGACGGCATTTTGACGATCGAGGTTGACGATGACGGTCCAGGAGTTCCGGAAGGAGAGCGCGAACTCGTGTTCCGGCCCTTCTATCGCGTTGATAGCGCGCGAAATCAGGACTCGGGGTCGACTGGACTTGGGCTCGCCATCGCCCGAGACATCACCCGGATTCACGGTGGCGACATTACCCTTGAGCAATCTTCACTCGGCGGTTTGAAAGCCGTGTTGAAGGTACCGGTATAGGCCAAAGAGAAGGAGGCGCGCCGATGTACAAGACGTTAGCTGGACTGGCCGCGATCATTGTCGCGGCCGGCTTTAACCCCGCGCTGGCAGACCCCGATACCGAAGCGTTTCAAAACGATGAAATGCCCGGGTCCGAGATACAGATCGATATTGGCAAGGACGGCGCCGACATTCATCGCAAAAGCGGCAAGCCGCTCTTTGGCGGCGACATGAACCTCTCCGAAGAGGAGCAGAGCCTCGCGCCACTAGACGATCCCGACGATCCTGTGGCGCCCGACCCAATCGATGCCGAATTGCCGGGCGAAGGCCCCGAGGACCTGTCCGGGCCCGATGACGAAGATCCACTTCCGTACTAGAATCGTATTTGAGAGAGTCGTTATTCAAGACGCGGCCTGAGGGGTCGATCAGATGAGTGAGGCATGAGATGAAGCAATCAGACGCCAAGCCGCATCAACAGGAGAAAGCACACGCGAATATCGCGAACCGCCGTGAACTCCTGGTCGGCGCCGCCCTTGCCGGTCTTGCAGCACCGCTTGCCGGAAGTGCCTTGGCAGCGGACGGGCATGAGCATCACGCTCACCATGGCCCGCACCACCCTGAATTGACGAAGTTGGCGTTGGACTGCGTGGGCCTTGGCGAGGCCTGTGTCGCCCACTGTATCAAGCTGATGGGAACAGGTGACACGTCACTGACAGACTGTCTGATCGCCGTGAACGCAATGCTGCCAATGTGTGCCACGCTTGCCCGCTACGCGGCATCGGACGCCAAGCGCCTCAACGAACTTGCGGCCGTTTGTATCGACGTCTGCGACGACTGCGCGAAGGAGTGCGAGAAGCACCCCGAGCACGCAGAGTGCAAGGCCTGTGGCGACGCGTGCGTAGACTGCATTAAGGCTTGCAAGGACCTGATCGCTGCTTAGCGCAACGGGCGGGCGATCACCCTACGCGGACGACGGAGTCGGCTCGGGATCGGGCGACGGTTTGCCATTTGGCTTGTTCTTGCTTTCGAAGTTCCGCTTCAAGCCGCGCACAAACCCGCAAAACGTCTCGCAGGCCTTTTCCAAGCTCTGCATACCGCGCTCGCCATTCGCAAGGCCGCGATCTAGGGTCGCCATGGTCTTGTCGAGCGACGGAGAATCGTCTTCGAGCCAAACGCTAAATGCCTTGCCGTAAACGGCGGATAGACCGGCGATGCGGACCAATGCCGCTGGGCCGTTGAGTTTCGCGCCCGCGTTGGCGAGCGTCCAATACTGCGTGACCATCCGCGTACAAACGAACATAGAGGCCTCCCCGGGATGGCACCGAAAGTAAGCCACGATGCGCTTCAGCGCCTCCTTATGCGGGCCCATGACTTCGAATCGCGTCATAATGGCATCGAAGACCTGATCGCGTACCGTGTCGTCTGGGCCTGCGGGTTTGCTGCGCGATAAGACCTGCGCGTCGACCTCGCTTTGGAAAGCGCGCAGAATGTCGTTTTTGCACACGAACTCCCGCCGCAGATCCGCCATCGTGAGGTTGGCTTCGCTGGCGATAGCGGCGAGGCTTACATCGCCCCAGTCGTGATTTGCAGCCAAAGACATGGCCGCCATGACCGCCCGATTCCGTCTAGAGAATTCCTCGAACATGGCCGTACTCCTGTATGGGACACGCGCTTCGGCGTCTTCGTGAGCGAACGATAGGCCGAATTCGTGGCCACTGAAAGACGGGAGTGGCCGAGTTTCATGAGGTGCTGGAACAGCCTCAGGATGACAACTCCCGCGACCGTTTCGCGGCGGCAGCTACGGCACGCGCCAAAAGCCTCTTCAGCGCCTCATCTTCCATAAGTATCTCAAGCGCCGCAGCGGTCGTGCCTTTGGGCGAGGTCACGTTGGCTCTAAGCGTGGCCGGGTCATGTTCGGAGTTTTTGAGAAGCGCGCCGGCTCCTGAAACGGTGGCGCGCGCCAACTGCGCGGCAAGCTCCGGCGGCAGGCCAGCATCGACTCCCGCCTCCGCCAGGCACTCCGCCACGTGAAAGACATAGGCTGGACCGCTACCGGACACAGCCGTCACCGCATCCATCAGAGCCTCCTCGTCGACCCAGACCACGTCGCCCACGGCAGAAAGCAAAGTCTCGCAAAGGCTCCGCTGAACTGCGCTTGTATGGGCATTGGCGACACAGACTGTGACACCCTGGCCCACTGAGGCCGGCGTGTTCGGCATCGCGCGCACGACAGAGCAGGTCTCGGGCAAGGGCGAGGCGAGACTCTGTAGCGTGCGCCCTGCCGCGATGGACAAGACAACCGTCGCATCGCTGACCATCGGCGCGATGGCGCCAAGAACCTGCTCCGCCAGAGCCGGCTTCACGGCAAGCACGATAACGGCAGGCGGACCCGGGAGCGCGGGCGCCTCGCCCGCCGCAAATCCCCGCGCGGCTGCCAAGCGCCGAATGCTCTCGGGCATTGCCGGATCTTGAACAAACACGGACTTTGGATCGAGGCCGTGGGCAAGCCAGCCCTCTAGCAGCGCCGCGCCCATCTTGCCTGCCCCCACCAGGAGCAGCGGGCCGCTCAGGGCAATCGTCATACTTGGTCCTGTTTCATCGGAACACCTGCCATTCCCGGCACTCTAAGCTGCCGCGTGGTGTCCGGTCACGCCCTGCGAGGCCGTCCCAAACTGCGAGGCCGTCCCATACTGCTAGGCCGTCCCATACTGCTAGGCCGTCCCTTGCGTTTCCAGCATTGTGGCAGCCAGCGCCTCGTCCGCGCTTTTGCCAGCCCACAGCACGAATTGGAAGCTCTGATAATAACGCTCACAGGCTTCGAGAGCCGCGGTCAGCAACCCTTCGCATTGTCCCACATGGGTCTTGGCACCGGCTAGAAGAAGGCCGTTTCGGTAAAGCAACATGCCATCCTGCCGCCACAGGTCGAAGTGACCGAGCCATAGCTGCTCATTGATATTGGCCATGAGCCTATAGACTTCCGGGAGCCGCGCGCTTGTCGCCCGGAAATCGAAAGCGCAAGCCAGATGCAGCGCTTCCAAATCCTCCCGCCAGTTCAAAGACACATGATAGTCACACCATGCCCCGGCCACTGTCATGGTCAGCTCGTCCGGGGCGCTGCGTTCGAAGGTCCAATCGCGGATGGTGGCAATCTGCTCCACCATGTCCACGGGGTTTGAAAAGTGGTCGTATGCTGCTTCGATTGAAGCCATGCGTATCCTCTCCGGGCCGCGTTGACGGGTCCGCGCACAAAAAACAGCAACCGCGAATCAGTAGATGAATCAGTTATATACTGGCGAGTCCGCGCGCAAAACGGCGCCAGAGTCGCCGAAGCCCGAAATGCTGTGGATGGAGCGAAAAACCTGTGGATGAATCGGAGACTCGACTCGACTCTGCGACAAGCCTTATCCCGAGTTATCCACAGCTAGCCGGGACTCAAGCGTGGCGATGCGCGCCTTGAGGGCCTCGTTCTCCTCGCGAGCCTTCTGTGCCATCGCTTTAACGGCCTCGAACTCCTCACGCTGCACGACATCGAGTTCGTTCAGCACTCGCTCGGCTTGGCCGCGCATCACGCCCTCCACCTCTTGCCGAACGCCGTCCGCGGCGCCGACAGCGTCCGTCAGGAGCTTCCCCAATTCGTCGAAAAACCGCCCGCTGGTCTGCGTCATGTCACGCAACCTCCGAAAAAATGATGTGCGACCGGGAGTTAGCCGAGCGCTCGCTTAGCGAAACTGTCATTTGCGCGGACTATTGCGTAGCGCGACGGCCGAGGCAAGCGGACCTGAGTGAGCCCTTGGCGACAAATAGTCAGGGCAATCCGCGCGCTTGACAGGGGTAAACCCGCGGACGAGGGTCGCCCCGACTAACTCATCCGAGGCACCATGCAGCTTTTCGTCATCCCCTTCCCCGTCGTCGATCCCGTCGCCTTCTCGATCGGCCCCGTCTCCGTCCGCTGGTACGGCCTGGCCTATTTGGCGGGTATTGTCGCGGGCTGGCTGTATGGGCGCAGGATCGTCTCGCGTGCCGATCTTTGGAATGGCACGCCGCCCATGACGGTCCGCCAAGCGGATGACTTCTTACTCTGGATCACACTTGGCATCGTGGTCGGCGGCCGCCTCGGCTTC
>JASJEH010000126.1 GCA_030064755.1 Methyloceanibacter sp.
GCACAGCGCCTCGAGAGTCGCCTGCGTGTGGCTGGCGCGGTTGTAGACAAACAGCGCAATTGGTGCCCTGCTGGTATCGCTACCAGGACTGTGGCTCATAGATGCTTCTCTCTCGGTGGCGATGAGCTATTCTTGGCAGGTCTTGCAGCCGACCGCTAGGCTCAATCTAGCGGCTAGTCTCACTTGCCCGGCCGGCTGGTGCCACGTTCGCGCGCGGACAATATCTCCTGGTAGAAGTCAAGATACTGCTCGACCACGTGACCTTGCGCATGCCGAGCGACTGCCCGCCGTCGAATCTCTGCACTGAGTTCGGGCCCGGTATGCTTCGCGGCCCACGCGATCCCCTTCGCCAAATCATGTGCTTCAAATGGCTTTGCCAAGTACCCAGTTTCGAGATGGTCGATCATGTCGCTCATCCCACCGACGTTGAAGCCAACGCAGGCCACGCCACAACAGCTTGCTTCCTTGATCGTGTTTGGAAGGTTGTCAGCCTCTGTCGGCAGCACGAAGACATCTGCGGTGTTGTAGGCAGCGACAAGACCTGACTCATCCTTGATCGTTCCCAGATACCAGCAGGCAAAGCCAGCGATCTCGTCTCGCGCGGGTCCGTCGGCGCCGAGTATCGCGAGCACCGTCTCAGCCGGATCAAGATAGTTCGACAAGTGCTCAAGCGCCGCTTGGAGATGGTGAAATCCCTTGCGCCGGTCGCTCGTCGAATTCAAGGCGCCGAACATAACGATGGATTTGTTGACAGGCAGGCCAAGGGCCTTGCGCGCCGCTTGCTTATCTTGCGGTGCGTATAGGTCGGTATCGACAGGATTGAGAATGTGCCGGATTCTATAGTGGCCGAAGAGCTGGCTGTCCTTTGCGCAATCCGTGATCCACTTGCTCGGGCCGATAATGTTGAACTCCGTATCGCGCCAGGCTCGCCGTTTGTAGTTCCAGACGAGCTTGTCGAAGTCGGGTCCCCATTCATGTGCGGGCCGGTTTCCCTTGATGTAGCCTTCCCGGTAGCGCTCTGGGTCTCCTGGAACAAGATAGTGCTCGGTGCCTGAGAAGCCCCACATGTCTGGGAGTTTCCACGCGATAGGCTTGTTGAGCTTCGCCAGTTCACCGATCGAGATTGTGTCTTCCCCGATCCAGTGCATCTGAACGATATCGCCCTCCATGCGATTGAGGATGTCGACAGCTCCCATGGGTACTACGTTGAACGTTCGAATGACCGGATTCCTTGACCGTCGGGATTTATTGATGAGCCAAGCGCCCCGGCGGGCGAGGAAACGCCGGAGGCGTCTCTTCGGTAGCGAGATGACGCGTGGGTCGTCGGTTGATTTAAGGACAACAACGAGGCGCGAGTCGACGCCGTGCTTGAGCATGGCTTGATGGGCTCGCCGTGCCCCGATGGCCGCGCCGCCGGGGGCGTCTGCGTAACAGAGGTGGATCACACGCAGCGGCCGGTCTTGTGGATCGGGATCATCCATCTCTTGAAGCCGCAAACCAGTCCCAAGTCTTTATGACGCCCTCCGCGAGCTCGGTCGTCGGATCGTACCGGATCCCCGTCCGAGCCTTTGAGATATCGCAGTAGGTATGCAGAATTTCCCCGACACGGGCAGGCTTGTAAGTGACTGAGTACTGCGCGCCCGTGATGTCTCGGATGATATCGATCAGGGTATTCACGGATGTCGGCTTGCCGAAGCCCAACTGGTAGGTGCCGGTCGCACCGCTCTGGATAGCATTCAAGATTCCATCCGTGAGGTCTTCGACGAAGAGATAGTCGCGGGTTTGGGTTCCGTCTCCGTAGACAGTGACGGCTCCGTCGTCGCGAATCGCCTTGATAAATGCGGCGACCACGGAGCTTTTCTGCCGCGAGTGTGGCCCGTAAATGTTGGAGAAGCGAAGGCTCGCGGCCTTCAATCCGTATGATTGGGCATAGGCCCAGCAATAGCCCTCGGCGGCCAGCTTCGAAGCCCCATAGGGGGACGCAGGCTTCGCTGCAATCTCCTCGTTAATGGGCGGAGGCACTTCACCGAGAATTGCACCACCGGTCGATGCATTCACGAGGGACGGCACGCCCTCTTGGCGCATTGCCTCCAGCACGTTGAAGGTCCCAACCGTGTTGATGTCAAAGTTTAGGTGCGGGTCCTCGATGGAGTCTATTACGCGCGTGTGAGCCGCGAGGTGAACCACCGCATCGACACCACGTACGGCTTCCCGAACCGCACTGAAGTCTCGAACGTCGCTCTCTACGATCTCGATCCCGTCGGAAGCCTGCAAGTCGCCGCTTGGATTGGATAAATTATCAAGGATACGTATCTCGGCGCCATAGAGGGACTGCAGCTTGGGTACAAGGCTCGTTCCGATAAAGCCGAGACCGCCCGTTACCAATATGTTTTTCATACTAACTTTGGCGTCCATTCAGTCGAGTGGTTGGTAGTCAGGGTTTCTTCGGTTGTCCGTCACGGGCGACTCCTCTGCGCCGTGCCCACTGGACAAGCCGGTACGAGCCCCGCACGGTCTGATAGACCAAATAGAACGCCGCCTCAAAAATTGGAGCCAGGAGCTGCCGCATTCTCGGCCGCGCTCTATCCAGCGGCGCCTTCGTTGCTGTCCTTGGCTCATCCTGGGTTTGGGCTGAGTGGGCGGCACCACGCTGCGGCAAGGGACTAAGCCCCAGGGCTTTGTAGATTGGCCGCCATTGCCGCAGGCTCCGCCACGCGATCGATGCTGTGTTGCGGCCCGCGCGATCCCGGAAGTGGCGGCGCATGTATCGCCACGTTATTGGGACATTCTCAATCGACCGGATCGATGTCATATTCTCGACCACGGATGCGAAGTCCTGGGGCCCCTGCCGGAACGTGAAGTGGCTCCCCGTCGCCGCCTGATTTTCGACTACCTCAATACAGGTCGCATCCGTCACGAACAAGTGGAAGCCCTCCTTCCGAGCGCGGAGGCCGAAATCAACGTCACCATAATAGTGCGGAAATGAGGCCGCGTCATAATTGCGAACCCGTTCCAGAATTTCGACGGGAAAGAGAGAGCACCGGCCGAATAGTGTGTGGACTTCGTAAAGGCCATTGTGCTCCCTGAGTACGGTACGCGCTTTTTCGAAGTCATTCAGAATAGCGCCGGAGCCGGGGCCCCAACCTGTCGATATGGCCCGGCCTGACGAGGCGTCGACGGCGATCGGTGCCATGCCGGCGCGTCCTGCGCGTGTCGACTCGCGTACGAGAACCTCGACAGTATCCTCCCGCAAGAGCGTGTCGTCATTGACGAGAAGAAAAAAATCGTTCGCGGCAAACGATGGCCGAAGCGCATCCAAGGCCTTTGCGACGGCGCCCGTCCACCAAAGGGCCCCATCGCCTTCGATCACGCGGGCGGCCGGAAAACTCGCGGCTAGCATTCCAGCGGTCCCGTCGCCGCTGCCGTCATTTACGACGGTAACGGACATCGCCTCGATCGCTGTTTGCGCGAAGACGCGCTCCAGGCATCTTTCCGCAAGTGCCCGTCGGTTATGAGTCGGTATGATGATGTGGATCTTCAGCACGGAGACAGGAAACCCAAGCGGTGGCTTTACGGTGAATGCAGCGCATCGGCGGCAGGCTCGTCGAGAGCGACCATCGACCAGCGCTGACGGTTCAACAAACCACTCCGGTGAGTGCAGTGCGAGCCATAACTGCCTAGCAGGCTATAGGATACGTTCAATTGCGTATGACCGGAAGCGGGTCACGACCACCGGGCTTGCTTCGCGCTCCCAAGGTAGTCGGCGGCCTTTGGTCTTCGCCCGGCGGTGCGTACTACTTCATAGTTTGCCGCGGGCGACACTGCTGCGTCTTTCGGCCAATGCTGCATTGTCTTCGGTGATAGCCGATTACACGCCTCCTGCTGCCCAAACACGTTCACGGTCCAAAAAAACGCTAGCCTGATTCAGTTTTGGTTATCCGGCTTGAGAGCCCCGCTAACTCATCTCGCGAAGACGCGCCGGTGAATCCTACGAGAAGCCTTCCAGATTTGAACGACGGCAATGTTGAACTTCCGCGACGCGAACTGACCCGCTTTGCGAGCGAGCGATACTCGTGGTGACACCAGCGAAGCTGGTGAGGCCTGCGAGATGGGCGTGGCAGCATTTTCTGCTGGCTGAACTTGCAGGACGCTGTATAGCGGTTGCCAATGACGCAGGCTTTTCCACGCCGCCTTTAAGGTGGCTGTCGCGGCTCGGTGCGGATGGTGTCGAGATGTATAACGCCAAGTGGCTATCACATTGTCTAACGACCCCATTGAGAACATATTATTCTTGACTTGCGCCCAAGTCTGAGGGCCCTGGCGGAAGGCAAAGTGTGACCCCGTATTGTAGGAGTCATGCTGGACCCTGATACAAGTAGCCCCGGTTACGTAGAAGCGAAACGTTTTCTTTCGGGCCCGCAGGCAAAAATCGACGTCACCATAATACTGCGGAAAGGCTTTGGCATCGAAGTTGTCAACGCAATCAAGAATCTCCACCGGAAATAGCGAACATCGGCCATACAAGGACTCGGTCTCAAAAAGTCTGCCTACCAATATTATAGCAGCGTATTGACGTTCGAAGTTTAGCAAGATGTCGTGTCGGCTGAGTCCAAAGCCGGTAGTCACCGGATGGCCAACTTTTTGCTCCAGTGCAATTGGCGCCACGCCACAACGACCGTTCTGAATGGACTCGCGAACGAGAATGGAAACGGTTTCCGGCTGCAGGATCGAGTCGTTATTGACGAGTAGGAAAAAGTCGTCCTTGTCAAAACCTGATCGCAGTGTATCCACAGCTTTGGCCACGGCACCAGTCCACCAGAGAGATCCGTCACCCGTGATAACGTTGACAGACGGGAACTCAGCTTTGAGCATCTGTCCCGTACCGTCCGTACTGCCATCATCAACAACAGTAATCCTGATTCTGTCCGAGACCGATTGTTTCAAGATCGACAGAAGGCAGGTCCGCGTCTCTTCCTTCCGATTGAAAACCGGCATTATTGCATGGATTCTTGGCCCCTTGGCCGCAAGCGGTCGAGGTTGAGCCCCATATGCGATGGAAAAAAAGTGAGCAGGTCGATCAAGGACCTTGCCTAGATGCCGGCTCCATGCTCGGAGCCTTTCGGGGTGGTCGCCATCGACACCTAGAACGGCAACCAGCCTTCCAGGTTGAATCTTTTCTGATAGTTCATCGTAGATCGCGAACCCGCCGTCTTCCTCTGGCGCTTGGTCAATGAGCAAGAACTCGATCTGCTTTGACCACGAGGATCCGCGCTGAGTGCTGACATGATCGCCAGCAACTACGTAAGGTTGCAGATCATTCCGCGCAAGAGCTTGACTAAGTCCGTCAGCGATGATCCCCGAAGACAAGCATCCATCTGTGCTCACGCCGCTTAACCGAGACGGTGCTTTTTCAGCGGGACCAATCAAATAGATCCGACGTCTTGTTCCACGGCAAGCCAGGGCTATAGCAATGACCGCGCGGGGGCGAGAGCATCCCGTTAAGGCTATAGCTGCGTCCTCGGGCAGGTGCGCCACGGTATTGAAGAGCCACCGGTCCTCGTCCGGCCTCGATGGTCCGGGGACCTGGTTCAATGCCGGACGAATAGATTCGAAATCGGGAAGAAGCGGAGCCATCGTCGTTTCGCCGAAGTCCTGAACAGGCGTTAGAAACGGTTACGATCAAACGAGCGCAGTTTTTTGGTGGTGCATCTCCGCATTCCAGGCTCACTAGCAGGATCCTTAAGTGCTTTCAATGCCTCTGGTCGTAGACGAAGGGCGCTTCCGAGCAGAGCCTCGCCCCTGGATCTGCGCCTCGCCCCTGCTTTACTCGGTTGACCGGGGTTGGCAGCGCCAGACGCTCTTGGCGGCTTTAGTGTTTGCGCCAGTCTGTTTGCGCTAAAAAATTGTTGGATTTGTTGCGGTTGCGCTTTGCGCCTTCTCGCGGTGCCAGATGGCCTATGGATATGCGGCAGAGGGGATCTCCGAACCCCAGTGAGGCCAGTAGCGTCAATGCACTCAGTGTACCATCACCGATCTCCTGGCGTCCTGCAATGCTGTGGCCACGAAGGTTAGTTGGACTGCACCTTTCTGGCGGCTGCATGCAATGGGGTCGACCTAATCGGAGCATTGCGATACGAATGATTGGAGTCTGCAAAGCGAATTGCCTAGGCTTACAAGGATGCGAGCTTCGCGTTGTGGACACCCCCGGTTCAAGGGCTAGGGGACGCCCCGAGCCCTCTAGGCCGTCCTGGCAAAAGATCCAAAGCCCGCTACACCGGTGACCTTCGTTCGCCAAGCTTGCGACACTACTGCAAGACAAATCGGACGTCTCTGACACGGGCCCATGATGTGTCTCGCATCAACGCCAACCGTGTAACTGCTGAGAAACAGAGATAAATGAGCCTCTTACATTCAATTGCGCTTGGGTCACTTGAGGAGGAGGCCGCACCGGAAGCGCTATTGAGACGCTGCCTGTCAGCTTGACCTGACGGCCCAACCCCCGTATTCGCTTCATCGGCGGGCCTAAGGGTTTTGGCGGGCCACGCATCTTGGAGTTAGAGGCCATCCCGTGAATCTCAATTCGACTTTGGATTTGAACCGTTGGCACCGCTGGCTGTACGTCGCTTGGTTCAATTTCGTCGTTACCTACCGGAAGACGACACTCGGCCCGTTTTGGCTGCTTGCCGGTCCTGCGCTGTTTATTGTGATCTTGGGCAGCATATTCACACGTGTAAACGACGTTCCGGGTGACATCTTCCTGCCCTACATGGCGGTTGGCGTCATCCTTTGGACCTTGATTGGCGCCTGCGTCACGAAAAGCACCTTGGTTTTTCATCGTAACCGTGCGCAGATCCTCCAAGGATCCATGACACTAATCGAGATCTCCGTCGTTGATATCATTTCGGTTTTTCTGCAGTTTCTACATCAGTCTTTGATTTTGGTAGTTGTTTTTGCGATCTACGGCTTGAACTTTTCGTGGTATTTGCTGGTTACCTTGCTAGGCATTGTATTAATCGTAGTTAACGGATTCTGGCTTTCTTTGGTCTTCGGAATTCTGGGTGCGCGTTATCGTGATCTGAACCAGTTTGTGGCTGCCGTTATGCGCGTTGCCTTCCTCGCGACGCCAATACTTTGGATGGCTACCTCCGGTCGCGGCCAACAACTCGGGATCTACTTGATCGCGAACCCGTTCTACCACTTCCTCGAGATAGTTAGGGCGCCGCTTCTCGGAATGCCGATATCGATGACGAGCTGGATTGTTGCTCTTTCGATTACGGCGGCGGGTCTTATCCTGGCAAATGAAATGTACAAGCGATTCGGCCGACTCGTGCCGCTATGGGTGTGATGCAATAGCGTTGACCAAACTTGCTCCAACGACGAAACCCGAGCCGGACCCCAAACCTTCGACCAAGCCACCGTTGGTCGAAGCAAAGAACCTTGCTCTGCGGATCCCGATCTTCAAGTCGAGTGACCGCTCCATTGGGATTAGTCCAACCCGGCTGCTTGGAGAGTTGTATTTTGGGGGTACGAAGCGTGCTGTCGCGACTCTGTTGGAAGACGTCTCGTTCACTGTCCAATCGGGCGAGCGACTCGGGATCGTCGGAGCGAACGGTGCCGGTAAGAGCACCTTGCTTCGGGTCTTAGCTGGTATTTACTCGCCGACGGGTGGTCAGTTGACCGTGCGCGGCAGCGCCAAGGGGCTGTTCGATGTCAGCCTCGGGATGCTGAATGATGCCACGGGGCTTGAGAACATCTACATGCGCGGCCTGCAAATGGGTTTGGACCTCGATGAAATAAAAGCACTTGTCCCGGGCATTGTCGAATTCACCGAACTTGGCGATGCCATCGAGAAGCCGTTCAACACCTATTCGAGCGGGATGCGTCTGAGGTTGGCGGTAAGCATATCGACCATGATCGAGCCTGATATCTTATTGCTCGACGAGTGGTTGGGTGCAGGTGATGCGCGTTTCAGCAAGAAAGTTCAGGAGCGCATGAACGGCTTAGTGGAAAAAAGCCGTGGACTGATAATTGCGACGCACAACGAAAAACTGATGAAAAGTCTATGTACCCATGGATTGGTTCTTAGTAAGGGCATGTGCGTATTTCATGGTCCGCTCGACCAGGCCCTAGCCTACTACGGAGAGACATGTGCTGGCAGTTGAACTGTCGCACCTGGGCGGCGCTGCTCGGGTGCAGTCTTCAACCTACGCTTGGCTTCAAGGAGCCAGCTGTGGCGGATTCTCCAGCACAGAGCGACTCGATATCACGAACAAACCCATCCGGTCCGTAGGTCGACCAAAGCTGCTTTAGGGCATGTCGTTTTTCAGCCATAGCAGCACTATTCTGCGCCATCTTCTCAAGGCGATCCGGCAGGTGCTCAATCGCTTGTGCGGTTTCTGGACAGAAGATGGCGGCCTTATCCCAGAGGCACCTATCTCCCGGCGGATCGTAAGTTTCAGACAGGATGACGGGAACAGAGCCGGACCCAATCGCCTCCCAAAGGCGGATTGTGTTTGGGCCAGTTCCTGATGGGCATAAGCAAAACACGCTATTCCGGAGCGCCGAGATATGCTCTGTACTTGCCGCATCGTCAATAAGCCCTTCGGGGCTCGTGGCTCTCTGAGTAACTTGATGCTCATAAACGATTTTTTGATAGTGCCAGCTATCGCGCCCGACGACCAAGCCTCGATTGTCGCCGGACAAAGCCCGAAGGATAGTTGCCCGGACGTCAGTTAGGTATTTCTGATGCTCAACGAGTCCGACAAAAGAAAAAAGTAGCG
>JASJEH010000127.1 GCA_030064755.1 Methyloceanibacter sp.
CGGGCCCAGACCCGGCCATCCACGTCTTTCCTGCCTCACCTCACATTCGTGGATGCCCGGATCAAGCCTGTGCTCGGGCTGGCGAAGCCAGACCCGTGCATCCGGGCATGACGGGAGTGGATGTAACGCACGGACGTGCCTCAATGCTCGGACTCGTCATTGCCGGACTTGTTCCGGCAATCCATTGGGGACTCCGCAAGTGTGGCACGGCCCCAGTGGACCCCCGGGACAAGCCCGAGGGTGACGAGGGAGTATTTGGCGCCGCCTACGGCCCAACCTTGACCGTCAGACCAGAGGAAGTGGGTACTGCAACGAAGAACTTTATTCTGCTTTCTTGCTACTTGACGCCCAGGGCACGCACCTGATCGAAGACGCCCGGCTCGAGTCTTTCAGCCAGTCTGAGGTCGGCGCTGCCGTCCGTTGGTTCGCCGGTCCGGCTCTTCACGAGCCCACGGCCGACCAGCGCCAGCGCGTTGTTGCCCTGAATCTTCAAAGCGGTGTCGAAGTCGGGTCCGGCCTTGTCGAGCTGGTCATCCAGAACATAAATCCAGCCGCGATCCACGTAGCCCCTGGCCGTCTCGGGGTCGAGTTCGATCACCTGGGTATAGTCGGCGATCGAATTGTCGTACTCCTTGCGCTTGCGGTAGATCTCGCCGCGGCTCGAATAGCCGTTAATGGCTTTCGGATCCAACTCGACTTTCTTGTTGAGGTTCGTCAGCGCGGAGTCCAACTCGTTCTTGCGGCTATAGACAAGGCCGCGCAGGAGATAATAGTCGGCGTCGTCGTCCTTCAACTCAATGGCCTGATCCAAGTCCGCAATCGCCTTATCGTAGTCCTTCTTGGCATCGAAGGCGGCGGCGCGCATGAAGTAGCTATTGGCGCGCTTCGGATCGATTTCGACGGCAGCGTTGATCTCGTCCATCGCGGCATCGAGATTGCCCGTGGCCGAGAGGCCCATGGCCCGCACGCTATGGGCGCGAATAAGAAGTATCTTGTCGTCGTTGCCTTTTTCGATAAAGGCCTCGCAGGCAGCGAGCACTTCCTTGATGCTCAGCTTACCGTCGAAGCAGGGGTCCACAGGCGCCTCCTCCTTCGCATTGGCAGGGGCGGCGAGAAGCGCCGCAGCCAGGACGCCCGCTGATAGGGCCGCGCGGGCGGAAAACATGGGGAAAGCGCGCATGCGCATGGCATTCCTCCTTAGAAACGCTTCGAACATTGCTGTTTTGTGTACCTTTAAAAGGGCGGGGACGATCACGTCAATTGAACATCCCTTCATGTTTAAGAGACAATTTGGCAAGGAAACGGGCCGGTAAAAGGGGACGGCAGCTTCTTGGCACACGGCCTCTTCAATGTTGGCAGGGGCAGAGTATAAGAAGCCGAAGCGCGCGAGGTTCGCGGATCGCTCTGCGCAAACAAACTCGAATAGGGGGACCCCATGTCGTTCGCAGCTATTCTTCTGCCCATGTTTGTGCAGGTTGCGCTGACGTTCGCCCTGCTGTTCTGGATGATTATCCTGCGGCTACAGGCCATCCGGAAGGGTGAGGTGCACCCCGAGGTCGCCGCCTCGCGCCAGGCGGACTGGCCGCCCTACGTGCAGCAGGTCAGCAACGCCTTCCACAACGCCATGGAGATGCCTACGCTGTTCTATGTGGTGGTTCTGCTCGGGTTCATGACCAGGACGCTCGACACGACAGTCTATGTGCTGATGTGGATGTTCACATTGTCCCGGATTGGTCACACCGCGATCCATGTCACGAGCAACAAGCTCGCTCATCGGACGCCAATGTTCCTGCTCGGCGCGATTGCTCTCGCGCTAATGTGGATCATTATCGCCGGTCGGATCCTTGTGTTTCAGACGAACTGATGACACCGGCAGGGCGCGCGAGCGCCGCGATCGAAGTGTTGACCGACTTGGGCGCGCGCAAGCGACCCGCCTCCGAGGCTTTGAAGGACTGGGGGTCTGCCCATCGCTTCGCGGGTTCTGGCGACCGCGCGGCCATCGGCAGTCTCGTCTTCGATTGCTTGCGTCAGCGCGCCTCACTCGCTGCGGTGATGGAGGACGACGCTCCGCGGGCGCTCGTCTTGCGCGCGCTGGTGAGCGCGTGGGGCATGGCACCCGAAGCCGTCGATACGTTGTGTGACGGGAGCCGTTTCGCGCCGGCTCCCTTGACGGATGCAGAGCGGGCTGGCCTTTCGCGCGCGCTTTCTGCAGAGACTCGAGCCTCGGTTCGTGGTGACTATCCGCAGTGGCTGGAGCCCATGTTTGAGGCTGTCTTCGGCGACGCCGCTGTTGCGGAAGGAGCCGCGCTCTCGGTCCGTGCGCCTGTGGATCTGCGCGTCAATACTCTCAAAGCCAATCGCTGCAAGGTCTTGAAAGCACTAGCGCGTTTCGAACCGTCGCCAACGGCCTATGCGCCTCATGGTTTGCGCATTGCGCTGCGCCCAGGGCCGGCGCGGACGCCCCAAGTGGAGGCTGATGCCGCCCACGGTAAGGGCTGGTTCGAGGTCCAGGATGAGGGTTCGCAGATTGCGGCTGCCTTGTCTGGGGTGGCGCCGCGTTTGCAGGTTATGGACCTGTGCGCGGGCGCCGGCGGGAAGACGCTGGCGCTAGCGGCGGCGATGGAGAACACCGGGCAGCTTTATGCCTATGACGCAGACCGCTTTCGGCTGCGCCCTCTCTTCGAGCGCGTGCGGCGCGCTGGCGCCCGGAATGTGCAGGCGCTAGAGGCTGGTGTCGTTGCGGGGTTCACCCCGCTCAAGGGCCGTATGGACCGCGTGGTGATCGATGCGCCGTGTACGGGCTCCGGGACTTGGCGCCGCCGCCCGGATGCCAAGTGGCGCCTAACGCCTGAGATGCTGGCGGCGCGCGTGGGGGATCAAGTCGCGGTGCTCGATGCCGGTGCCGCGCTGGTTAAACCAGCCGGCCGGCTGACCTACATTACGTGCTCCGTGCTGCCGCCGGAGAACCGCGAACAGATCGATAGGTTCCTCGAACGGCATCCGAGCTTCACCGTGACGTCGTGGCGAGACGTGTGGGACACGGCGATCGGAGTGGACGCGCCAGCCTCGGCGGATGGGTCCGACGAGACCTTGCTCATGACCCCGCGCAGCCATGGCACGGATGGCTTCTTCGTCGCCACGCTCGAACGGCGGGCTTGACCTGACAATCTCAAAAACTGATTCCTTTGAATCGGTTGGCGCTCGGCCTTACGTTTCCGATTCAGGGATGCGCGCGTCCAGGGCGGTCATGCCGTCCGCCATCGTGCGGCGACTGACGAGCGCAAGCCCGGCGCCCTCGATCAGCGCTTCCATCTCCGCCAACGTCCGTGTCTTCCCGCCCGTGATCGCCATCATGTGCAGGTCCAGCATGATTGCGGTGGGGTCGTCGGCGGGGGCCTGGGGCATCAGCCGCTCATAGAGGATAAGCCTTGTCCTAGGCCCCGCAGCCTCGCGGCTATTGCGGAGGATCGCGGCGGCACCCGAATCGTCGTGCTGCTGCAACACGCTCTTCAGGACATGGACATCGGCTTTCGGCGGGGCATCCTCGCGGACATCACCGGGCAGGAACTCAATGCGGTCGGTCAGTCCCAGCGCGTTGAACAGCCGCATGGCGTCGTCGAGGACCGGGGGTGCGTCGAAGACAATGCCCTTGAGCGTGTCGTTGCCGTTCAGCACATCGGCCAGCCAAGCGCCGTAACCGCTGCCGAGGCTGGCGATAACCGCGCCCTTCGGGAGCTCCCCGAGCGCGTCGCGCAGCCCGCCCGGATCTGCGAGCTCCTCCTTGGCCACATAGCGGAAGAGGAACCGGCCTTCGTCCGACTTGGCCCCGCGCCAATCGGCCACGGTCTTGTTGAGGGCGAAGGGAAGCGAGGGTTCGCCAGTGCGCAAGGAGTACATCATCGACATCCAGGGCATCCAATACTGCCCCACGGCGACGAAGGCCTTTTCACTGAGGTTCGATGGGTTGCCATAGGTGAGGCACTTGGCGGCGGGCGTCAGCGCGAAGCGGCCGTTGTCCAATTCTTCGCACAGTCTCATCGCCACGAGCCCGCGAAGGACGCGCCGCAAGGGTTCGGCCTGGAGGCCCAGGTCGTCGGCTAGCTTCTCGGGGTCACGCGGCTCCACATTCAGAAGATCGGGCAGGCCCGCCGTGACCGCGGTGAAGAGCAGGGCGGCTTCGTGATAGGACGCAATTGCGTCCCTGAGCCGCTGCTCGATCTCGCGCTGCTCCTGATCGTCCATGCGGTGCCTCTCCCCGGCTCGTGTTCCAACCCTTGATACGGGCAAACCGAGGGGTTTCCGAGCCGAAAACGCTTGGTAACCCAGCCCGAAACCCCTGACCTCCACGAGACTCCTGCTATAACCAGCGGCCAGTAGAGCACGTTGCGTTCTGATGGAATCAGAACCCGTGCTCTAATGTTTTGATATCGCATCGTTATTCACGAAAAGCCGGTATCCACTTTTTCGCACGATGCTCTAGAAGCAAAAATGGCCCATATGGATCAAAACATCTCACATCAAGAGCCTTTGGAAGGCACCGAAGACTGGGTGTTGATCGTCGATTTCGGCAGCCAGGTGACCCAGCTAATCGCACGCCGCGTTCGCGAGGCGGGCGTCTACTCGGAGATCGTTCCCTTCGACAAAGCTGAGGCGGCGCTTGCGGCTGCGCGCCCTAAAGCCATCATCCTGTCCGGCGGGCCAGCCTCCGTGCATGAGAGCGGCACGCCCCAAGCCCCGGATGCGATCTTTGCCGCTGGCGTGCCCGTGCTCGGCATCTGCTATGGCGAACAGGCCATGGTGGCGGCGCTGGGAGGCCAGGTGGAAGCGGGCCATGAGCGCGAATTCGGCCGCGCCGAGCTGGAGGTCGTGGCCGACACGGCGCTGTTCGATGGGGTCTTTGAGCCAGGAGAGAAGGCGCAAGTCTGGATGAGCCATGGCGACCGGGTCACCGCGCTGCCTGACGGCTTTCGCGCCGTGGGCGTCTCCACCGGCGCACCCTTCGCCGCCATCGCGGACGACGCCCGCAAGCTCTATGGCGTGCAGTTCCACCCGGAAGTGGTGCATACGCCCAAAGGCGCCGCGATCATCGAAACCTTCGTGCGCGACATAGGCGGTTGTTCGGGGGACTGGAGCATGGCCCAGTTCCGCGCGGCGGAAGTGCAGCGCATTCGCGATCAGGTGGGCGACGGCAAAGTCATCTGCGGGCTCTCCGGCGGCGTGGACTCGTCCGTGGCCGCGATCCTGATCCACGAGGCGATTGGCGATCAGCTCACCTGCATCTTCGTGGACCACGGCCTGCTCCGCAAAGACGAAGGCAAGCAGGTCGTCGATCTGTTTCGCGGGCACTACAACATTCCGCTGGTGCATGTGGATGCGTCGGAACGGTTCCTGACCACGCTCGAAGGCGTGAGCGATCCGGAGACCAAGCGCAAGATCATCGGCGGACTATTCGTTGAGGTTTTCGAGGAGGAATCCGAGAAGGTCGGCGATGCGAAGTTCCTCGCCCAAGGCACGCTCTATCCGGACGTGATCGAGAGCGTCTCGGCGACGGGCGGGCCTTCCGTCACCATCAAGTCGCACCATAATGTGGGCGGCCTGCCTGAAGAGATGAAGCTCGAACTGGTCGAGCCGTTGCGCATGCTCTTCAAGGACGAAGTGCGCAAGCTTGGCCGCGAGCTCGGCCTGCCTGAGACCTTTGTGGGGCGGCACCCGTTCCCGGGGCCGGGGCTCGCCATCCGCATTCCTGGCGACATCACCCACGAGAAACTGGATATCCTGCGCGCCGCCGATGCCATCTATCTGGAAGAGATCCGTGAAAGCGGGCTTTACGATGAGATCTGGCAGGCCTTCGCCGTGCTGCTGCCCGTGCGCACCGTGGGCGTCATGGGGGACGCGCGCACCTACGACTTCGTCTGCGCGCTCCGCGCCGTCACCTCAACCGATGGGATGACGGCGGACTATTTCGACTTCTCCCACGACTTTCTTGGTCGCACCGCCACCCGCATCATCAACGAAGTGCGCGGCATCAACCGTGTGGTCTACGACATCACTTCCAAGCCGCCCGGGACCATCGAGTGGGAGTAGGGGGCGCATCGCCCCGCTACTGCCCCATGTGCTCTAGCGAGAAGAGGTATTGCGTGGCTGCCATGGGCGCATGGCACGAGCGACAAGTGTTGAGGTCTTTGTTCAGCGGCTTGCCGTCGGGTGAGAAGATGGCGAAGTCCCAATCGCCATTCTTGAGGCCGACTGGATACTTGTCGCCCCAGCCTTCGCCTTTCTCCATGACGGCGACGGCCGCGAACTTGCCACGCATGCGCCGCCCTAGCGCGCTGGTTTCAATGTTCCCTTCGGCATCCGTCTTCGCCTTGTAGATTTCGCCCACAAGGATAGAGCCGTTGGGCAGCTCTTTGCCTTCGCGCGCGGCCTCAAGAGCGATGTCGTTGGCGAACAGCCGAATAATCTGGTCGGGGTTCTGCACGCGATCGAGGCTCAAATAGTTCTCGAACGCGGTCTTGTAGTTAGCGGGGAACGAAACGCGGGGCTCTTCGGAAACCGCCGCGCCTGACATTAAGCCAAGCCCCATCAGACCAACTCCCAGCACAAAAGCGGACGCTTTCCAACTCATGAAATCCTCCCATCTCGATTGGCCCGCAGTTGATCTGCGGCTATAATAGGTATGTACTTTACCTATTTTTGTGCCTAGGCTTCAAGGAGCTTCTGAATACCAATCCTCAATTTGATGTGAGGACGTGTTCCTGCCTGCCGGAGAGGTCAATGAGGCTAACCCTGCACACGGATTATTCGCTGCGCGTTTTGATGTATCTCGCCGTGTTTCCCGACAGGCTGTCTACGGCCGAGCAGATCGCGGCTGCATACGGCGTGTCACACAACCACATCACGAAAGTCGTGCAGACACTGGCGCGGCTGGGCCTTGTGGAGACGCTGCGGGGGCGGAACGGCGGCATCCGCCTGGCTAAGCGGCCGGAGCAGATCTCCGTGGGGGCCGTGGTCCGTGCGACGGAGGAAGACTTCGACCTTGTGGAGTGCTTCCGGTCGAAGACGTCTTGCGCCATTTCGCCCGCCTGCCGACTGCAGGGCGCCTTGCGGGATGCGTTGGCCGCCTATCTGGACGTTCTCGATGACTGGACGCTGTCGGACATTGCGGCCAACCGATCCGGGCTCGCCCGGCGTCTGGGCGCGCATTGATCCGCGTGCGTCTTCATCTTCGCACCGCCGGGCGGCAATTCACGGGCGATTAACCCCCGCCGCCGTAACGTCTCAAATGGGAGATATTCTGCGGGAATAACCCGCCTTGCGTGTGTCTAGGTGCGGCTCTTGGCTGGCCCGGTCTGCGTTTTGGCGGGCGCGTCTTGCGTGTAGAGGGAGCGTGTCTCGTGCAAGAGACGTCTCGAGAGGCATGTCAGCCGGAAAGCCGGGTCGCCAGGGTGGGGCTTGGTCTCGCCGCGCTGTCGTTGCTCGCTGCCGGTCACGCCACGGGCCCTGCTGCCGCGCAGACCCTTCCTTGGCATGCCGCGCCGCCGCCATCTAATCCCGCCGCTGTGACGATCGTCCCCAAGACGCGTGTTCTTCCAGGGTCGCGCTATGTGCCCGATGTTCAGGCCGCACCTGTGCCACAAGCCGCGCCCATGCAGCAGGCCATACCGGCTCCACCAGTGGCGGCCACCCCACGATACGCGCCGGCCGCTCTCGCGCCGTCGCCCGTGATGCCCGTACCCAACGCACCCATCGCGGCACCGCCCTATAGGGTCGCGCCTGCCACGCAGCCCGCGCCAGCGATGCGGCCTACCTTCGCGCCGCAGCCTGCCATTCAGGCAGCGCCCGCGCGTCCCATCATCCCGGGCGTTCCAGCGTGGTTGAATCCGTATATCGGCGACAGCGAGGGGAAGATCTCCGCGATCGTGCTGAAACGCGCACGCGACTATCACCAGACAAAAGTGCGCGCCAAGAAGACGAAGAACCCCTGCTACTTCGCCTTTGACGCAACGCGCCCGGGCGCGGGCGCAAGGCGCTTTTACGTGATCTGCGAGGACAACAAGACATTCCGCGCGTTCGCCTCCGGTCATGGCGCCGGGCGCAACTTCGAAGGCCTCGCCGATGTCTCCAACAATGCCCGTTGTGCGAAAAACTTCTCGAATGCGCGCAACTCGCATTTGACGACCGGTGGCGGCTATCTGACGGCCGAGACCCGCACCTCATTCAAGGGCTATTACAGCGGCAAGGATGGATACGAACCGCTCGTGCGGTCCTTCGTCCAGTTCACAGGCGAGGGCGACACAGCGAACGCCCGGGCGCGCGCCATTGGCGGTCATTCGGCGGCGATTGTGCGCTGGCAATGCCGGATGAAGATGCCGTCGAGCAAGTATGCGGACAAGAGCGGCTATGTGCCCTTTGGCAAGCTTATCAACTACAGCTCGGGACGTTCGAGCGGTTGCACGAGCTGGCCCAGAGAGGCGGACGCACAGATCCTGGCGATTACCAATAATAGTCCGACCACGGTGTATATCTATCCAGAATCGCGGGACATCGTCGCCGTTGGCCGAGCGGTTCGAGCCGGGAAGTCGCCGTCACGCGCGGGGACGTACTGGAATGCTTCCTGCTTGAAGGAAATCGGCGAGCCCAATTTCTG
>JASJEH010000123.1 GCA_030064755.1 Methyloceanibacter sp.
GAAGGGCACGAAAGTGCGAATCCTGCTACCCCTGGAAACTGAGGCTGAGCCAATTCCGAACCCATCGCGTGGAGCATCAGTCGCGGCGGCCTAGAAGCAGGCGCACGTTTAGCAACTCTTTAGCTTCGAGCGCCAAGATGCGCTAGGGGAGGGCATAAAGTCCTCCTCGATTCGGGCGGGTATCAGTTCGACAGTCAATTTGTGGGAACCATGGGCGTAGTTTCAGCGCGGCTTTTGTTCTTGGCCTTCTTGGTCATGACCGCGACCATTGTTTACAACGCGCTCTACCTTCAGGAGCACGCACCGCAAGGTATGGCGGATGCGACCGCTGTGGGGAACGGTACCACCCGTGTGATTGGCGTCGTCCCACCGGAGGCTGAAGCTACCGGCGGCACGGCCAGCACTTATGAAAAAGCGCCTCAGCCAGGCGGCCGCAAGAGCCCCGTCGTTACGGACCTTCCGGCGCAAACTGCCGGTGAGTCTCTATTGGTTGTCAGAGCGATTCAGCGTGAGCTTTCGCTGCGCGGATACGACGTCGGAACCGTCGATGGTCAATTGTCCGATAAGACCCGCAATGCGATCTCAGCATTTCAGCAGCGTGAGGGGCTTGCAGTTACGGGGCTTCCAAGCGACGACGTACTGCGCCAGATCCTCCTTGGCGACACGATCAGGCCACCCGAAGCGACCGGTTCGGTGCCCGCCGTAGATAGCATTGCCGCGAATGCCAACGAGGGCGGCACTGTTCTACGTGTGCAACAGGTGCTTGCCGAGCTCGGTTATGCGCCAGGGATAATCGACGGTGCTTGGGGAGCAAACACCGCCGAAGCCGTGCGTGCGTTTCAGCGAGATCGCAATATGGCCGTCACCGGTACCATTACGCCGGAGCTCCTCCAGGAATTCCAGCGTGTGACAGGGCGTGATTTCACCCGAACGGCGGCGCGCCGCTAGAGCCTTTCATGGCATCTTACCCATGAAGAAGACCGTCCGATGCGTCTAAAGAGCGGGGTTTGGGTCAGTGCCTATTTGCGAACATGCGCGGCCGAAAACGTTCCGGTGATTGTAGTCCGCCGAGGTCACGATGAGGCCGGCGCAATCTTCATCGCGGTCGACAGGCTAGACGGAACGCTCAATCTCTATGGGCCGGCGCCGGCAGGGTACTCGGGTGCGGACTCCGAGCGAAAATGGGTGCCGTGCCTCGGCGGCGAAGCCGCAAGCGACGAGGCGGTGAACACGTACCTGGAGAGGCAGGCGGAATTCGATCCCGACCTCTGGGTCGTCGCGGTCGAGGATAAGCAAGGGCGCCACTTTCTTGGCGACGCGGTCATGGCGGCTTGATCGACAGAAGTCCATTAGGGGTTCGTTAACCTTAACCAGCGCCTAATTCGTCGAAAGGCGCGTTGTGCGCTGGTGGCGTTTGCGCATCGCGTGAGGCAAGCGGTGGAGACCTGAGATGGCGACCATATTGGAATTTCGCATGGCAGAGCACTACGGCGCCCGAAAGGAAGCGTCGGTCGAGGGGGTGCTCGGCGAGATCATTATCTTCCCGGGTGTACGCATCGAGCGCCATGGCGCTCGGGAGCAAACCCCATCGCCCTCGGCTGACGGGCCGTCGGCCGAGCCCCGCTCGAAATCACAAGCCTGAGGATAGCGGCGCCAGCCTAGGGGCAGCCGCTGCCGGTGGTGGCGCGGATGTCCGCTCCCGGCCGCAGTATGTTGCTCCGAGCGCGCGCTGCGCTTCAAGGCTTCGGCTGGGACCCGCGAGGGGTGCGCGAATCAGGGCTATGCCCTTGCTCACGGGCGAGCTGACCACAATGAGGTTTTCCAGGGCGTCGGGAGCGTCGCCCGCCGCATCCGCCACTGACTGATCCTCGGTGGTAACAACAAGTTCCACGTCCTCACGCTTCATATCCGCACCGATAACCGTGTAGAAGTTCTCGCCGATCGGCGTGTAGAAGGCGATGAGCCAAAGTTCATCGGGAATAGTCGCACGAAGGTGAACAGGGCCGTCGCTAAGGTCGAAGAGGCACATGGCATAGCGTACGTCCGGAGCCAAGTTCGGCATGACCTGCTGCCCAGGTTTCAAGGCCGGCAGCTGAATGATGGTGTTTGCAGGCCCTAAAGTCGCAAGCCGGGCATAGGCATTGCGTGGCGCGAGCACGGGCAAGGTCAGCACGGCGACGACATGGATAAGACCGGCGAGCACGACGGCCATGGCGATGTACAGTCCGGGAAGCCTTACTCGCATCGCGTACGCTCGATCTTCGGAAGACTCTCGGCGGGAACTTGGCCAATGCCGCTGGCGTCGGTTTCGCGAGGTCCATAGACTCTCAGCATGAGCTTCAGGTTTCGGTCCGGGTTTTCCCCGGCGGGGAGCCAGTTTCCAGGCCGTGCATTTCGCGCGAGGTGGATCTCATAGCTTCCATCCGACCGGCGGATTGCTTCCTCACTGTTGAAGCTATAGCGATTGGATGGATTGGCGATGATGGACCCACGCGAATCGTAAAGAGCGAGCGACCACCAGCGGGCGTTCAACGGTCCTCCCGAGATCATGTACTCGCAACCCGCGCTTAGGTGACTGCCGGCGGAGTCTGTGCTCGCCGCAAAGTAGCGTGCCGCGGTCGATGAGAGCGGCAGACGACCGCTCCGGGCGAGATGAGCGCGCGTATAGGGATCTGCGTTGGGGTTTCCCTCGCTAAGCCAACTCGTCCACGGGCCGATGCGGGTGGTCGTGAGTATGGAGCCACGCTCAATCATGTACCAAGCGGAACCGATACCCAAGAGCAACGCGACGGCAAACGCCCCAATGAAGTAGCCGAGCGCCCGCATGGACGTGCCGCCTTCATCGCGCCAAAGGCTGTTATTGGTTTGCGTGCCGGAGACCGGCATGTCGGGGAGTGCTGTCACGCGAGTATCGTCTTTCGATTTTGGCGCAACATGAGTGTCTTACGGCCGACCGGTGCTGGCCGTGCGCGGCGCGTCTTGACGATCTTCAGCCGAGGCAACGTCTGCGTTTTTCTTGTTCTCGGTGGCTGGCGTGGCCCGGCTCTGACGATCGGCACTACTCGATGTCACTGGGGGCGCCTCCTGAAGAAGCGTTGCGATATTGCCGAGAACCTGGCGGGTCGCTTTCGACATGTCCTTGGACGTATCTATCGGCGGTGGAACAGGAAGATCCGCATTGGTGTTCTGTGCCATGACTGCTGCAAGCCGCTGCCGCTCCTTGATCTGCCGCGGATGCGGCTGAACGCCGGGCGCCGTCGGCATGTTGTCGCCGTCATAGGCTGCGTCCATGAACGCCTTCCAGGTTTGGGCCGGGAAGCTGCCGCCCGTCACGCGGCCCATGGGCGAGAAGTTGTCGTTGCCGTACCACACGCCGGTCACGTACTGGCCGGTGAATCCCAAGAACCAGGCATCGCGATAGGCAGTACTCGTTCCGGTCTTGCCCGCGACGTTAGTGTAGTCGAGCCTTGCACGGCGTCCCGTTCCCGCATCGACCACGGACTGCAGCATTGTATTGAGCGTTTCGACCGATTCGCGTTTGAAGATGCGCTTTGGCTTGGGCTCGTCCCGGTCGTGGTTGTAGAGAAGCAGACCGCCGATCGTGCTGATTTCCTCGATGCCATAGGGGCGGATGGCAAGGCCCCCGGATGCAAAGACGCCCCAGGCGCCGACATGCTCCAGCGGTGTCATGCCATTGTCGCCCAGCGCCATTGAGCAGGTCTTTTTCAGATGCTTGACGCCCATCTTGCTAAGATCGTCGAGCACTGTCTGGCGATCGACTTCAAGCGACAGCTTCACGGCCACGGTATTGATCGATTTGGCGAGCGCCGTGCGTAGCGTCATGCCCCCGCGATAGCCGCCCGAATAGTTCTTCGGCGACCAGCGTCCGCAACGCACATAGCCGTCCACGACGCGACGGTTGGGCGTGTAACCAAGATGTTCGATCGCACTCAAATAGACGTAAGGCTTAAATGAGGACCCTGGCTGCCGATAGGCCTGCGAAGCTCGGTTGAATTGGCTGACGCCGTAGTCCTTGCCACCAACCATAGCGCGCACGGCACCGTTTGTTTCCATGGAGACCAAGGCACCGGCGTTGAAGTTGCGAGAGCGCCCGTACTTCGAGATCATGCCTTCGACGGCGTCGTCAGCCGTCTTCTGGAGCCCGAGGTCCACCGTTGTTCGTGCAACCACGATGCGGTTTGGCCTGCCCTCCATAATGCGTTTCACCTCTTCGAAGGCCCAATCGAGGAAGTAGTCGGGTGTGTTTCTGTCGCCGCGTTCGATGACGCGCGCAGGATTGAGACGGGCGCCATAGACTTGGCCTTCACTAAGATAGCCGGCCTCGACCATGTTGCTCAGCACTTCGTTCGCGCGGGCGCGAGAGGCGGCAAGGTTCACGTGGGGTGCGTAACGGGTCGGCGCCTTGAACATGCCGGCGAGCATCGCCGACTCCGCCAAGGTTACGTCGCGGATGGACTTGTTGAAGTAGTACTGCGCGGCGGCCTCTACGCCGTACGAGCCACCGCCGAGATAGGCGCGATCAAAATAGAGCTTGAGGAGTTCGGGCTTCGTGTAGTGGTTTTCGAGATAGATGGCGATGAACGCCTCTTTGATCTTTCTCGTAATGGCCCGCTCCGGCGACAGGAACATATTCTTGGCGAGCTGCTGCGTAATCGAGCTACCGCCTTGCACCACTGTGTCGGCGCGCGCGTTCTGCACCAGCGCGCGCGTGGTACCCATGAGATCAATACCGAAGTGATCGAAGAAGCGCCGGTCTTCCGTGGCGAGCGTCGCCTTAATCATGTGGTCGGGGATCTCCTCGAGCGGCACGGAGTCGTCGCGTAGGAGGCCGCGCTTGCCGATCTCGTTGCCGTAGCGATCAAGGAAGGTAACGCTGAACTCGTCCGATAGATTGATCTTGCCTTGAGCAATCTCGAACGAGGGGAGCGCGAACGCCAACACGATCAACAAGCCGGCGACGCTTAGGCTAAGAGCGTCGCAAACCAGCTCGTTACTGGCGCGCCAGAACCCTTTGACCTCGAAGCGACCGAAGAAGGACGAGTAGGCGCCCCACCAATCGCGGAAGGTCGTTAGTGCGGAATAGAGGCCTGAATCGATCCATGAATCGATCTTCAGCCAATCGATAAGCTTGCCCCGATTATTGCCCTGGATGTCCCGCAATGGAATGTGACCTCTTTAGGGAAGCGCGATCCGCCCGCGCAAAAGCCCCCCGCCCCAGCGGAGCCGGCCTGAATCCTGAGTATACACCGAATACGGCCATTTATAGAGCCTTCTCCGGGAGGCTCCAGGGCAAAATCCCGCCGGACTCGTCCGGCCCCGGGCTTGGTGCTTACGTGGCCGTTATTCGAGCTCCGCGAAGCCCTTGGCCTCCATACAGTCGATGTAGTCGGATTCGGAGACTCTGCCCTTCAGAAGCAAAATCCGGGTGACCGAGGATATCCCCTTGCGTTGCGCCTGCTCGAGGCAGACGGCTTTGGCCGCCTCAAATGCAGCTTTCTTGTCCTCGGCTTCGACGGCTGCGGTCGGCAAAAAGGAGACGTCGGGGGCGGGGCCCTTACGGCTGCAGCCACCAAGGGCCACGCCCAGGACGGCAGTGATCAACAATGCCGAAGATAGCCTCGTCACGGTCGTACAATCCCTCTTCGGTGCCACGCGTTGGAGCACCGCACGCAAAACGCAACCACTACGTCATTTGCCGTCACGTTCAAACGACAACGGCAGCAGAAGGAGCTTCGAGCGTGCCGCTAGACTGTTGACACAACTTGAAGCCCGCCCTCTTGGCGCATACCCATAACGATCTGGTGTCAAGAGCTCCCTAATCCCTGCTCCGCAACTTTCTCGGCAAAGAAAGGCGTTATCAAGGACATATGCGCGTCCCAATGCCTCAGGCGCGCGGCTACGCCGACGTTGCCCATCACAGTTCCGTGAGGGGAAGCGGGCCGGGCTAGTCTCGCACGCTGCTGAACCCGAAGGTGCGCTAGCGCGCTTGAATATCCTGGAAAGCCCAGGAAGAATGTCTCCACCAGTTGCAGGAGCCATACAGATAACAGGGTCACCGGGAGGAAGTGTGCCGGCCATGCAGAGCTTTGCCTTGAAGACGATCGCCGCGGTTGCAGCAATGGGGCTGATGACGGGAGTGAACGCGGCTTTAGCCCAAGACGACGCCTTCGAACTGTCGGTGCCGAAGCCAGAAACCGAGGAAGCCATGCCGACGGATCTGGAATGCGGCACCGAGATGCTCAGCGGCAGTGGCCCAGGGTTCACGGACGACCGGGACCAAGCAGAAAACGTGGCCATCGAAAGATGGATGGAAAAGGCCGCAAAGGTTTTCCCCGACACGGAGCTGGATTTCGATCTCGCCAAGGACTCCAATCTCAGTTGCGCCGTCCAAGGCCTTTATTCCAAGTGCTTCGCTGACGGGATTCCCTGTAAACCGAAGGGTTAGAGGAGGGCCGCGCTGGCCCCCAAACGACGAAGAGACGAATTCTAGGAAAAAAGTCCTTGACAGCGTAACGCTGCTGGGCTAGGTTTTGTCTACAACGCGACAGTTGGACAAGAGGGCTGAGCCCTTTTGGGGCACGGCCCCTTGAGGAGGAGTTCCCTCCGAGTTCCGCGTCGCTGATCGCGTTTAGAACGCCGCTTCCAGAAATGGGGCGGCGTTGTTGGTTTCAGGGGTTGGGGGTTTTGTCAGCGCTACCGGGCTCAATAGCTGCCCTACCGCGCTTCGCGCTACTTGAGGGCAGCGGCCTGCTTGAGCGCTTGTTTGTTTGCGCTATCGGCCTAGCGGCCTGCTTGAGCGCTTGCACAGTCGTGCGCCATCACCGCCGAACACTCTGATCAAAACGACAAAGGTGCCTATGACGCAGCCAGACGCGGATGGGCGCGGCGGGACCGCGCGCGCTGACGGGGGTGTGATGGACACGCCGCCGGTCCGAGACGACCGCGTGGATGCGACGATCGACTGGGAGGCGGTGCGCTACGATTATCTCCATAGCGGGATGTCGGAGGCGCGTATCGCCTGGAAGCACGGCACCAGCAAGGAGACGCTGCGGCGGCGCAAGCACGCGGGAGGCTGGCAACGTGTGGCCCCGCTCGTGCGCCTGCCCACGCGGCGGCTGCCACCGGGCAAAGGGCTGCCGCCGACGCCTACCGAGAAGCGGCGTGGGCGGATCGTGACGCGGCTCTACAACCTGCTGGATGCGAAGATGAGCGAAATCGAAACGCGTATGGCCGGGAGCGACGGCCGCCCTCAGAGCGCTGCGGAAGCGGAGCGCGAGGCGCGCAGCCTCAACACGCTCGCAAGGCTGTACGAGAAGCTCGTTGAGATGGACGAAGCCAAGGGCGCGCGGGGCGAGGGCGGGAACGCAAAGACCCAAATACAGGACGGTGCCAATGCGGACAGACTCCGCCGAGACCTTGCGGGCCGCCTTGCACGCCTCGGCCCCCGAGACGATTGAGCGATTCCTTTCAATGCTGTCGCCGCATGAGTTGACGGCGCTTCATTACGATTTCGAGATCTGGGCACGCGACGACCAGCTGCCCCCCACATCGTCCGATAGGGGAGCGCTGGGTGGCGGACGATCGTGGACCACTTGGCTGATGCTCGGCGGACGCGGTGCGGGCAAGACGCGGGCGGGTGCTGAATGGGTACGCGCCCATGCACGTGACGCATCTGATGCACGCATCGCCTTGGTCGCCGAGACGTTGTCTGACGCCCGGGCCGTGATGGTCGAAGGGGTTTCAGGCTTGCTGTCGGTCCATCCGCCGGGCGCCCGGCCACTGTTCGAGCCGTCGAAGCGGCAGCTGCGCTGGGGCAATGGCGCTGTGGCGCAACTGTACTCGGCAGAAGACCCCGAGAGTTTACGCGGGCCGCAGTTCACCGCCGCCTGGTGCGATGAACTCGCAAAATGGCGGCGTCCCCAAGAGACCTGGGACATGTTGCAGTTCAGCTTGCGGCTTGGGAGCACGCCTCGGCAGGTGGTGACTACAACGCCGAGGCCGATCCCGCTGATCAAGACGCTGCTGGCGGATGCGCGCACCTTTGTGACGCGTGTCTCGACCACAGCCAACGCGGCGAACTTGGCGCCGTCGTTCTTGGAGACGATTGTCGGGCGCTATCGCGGGACGCGGCTTGGCCGGCAAGAGCTTGAAGCGGAGCTGCTGGAGGACCGGCCAGACGCGCTTTGGCCGCGCGACATCATCGAACGGCATCGCGTCAGCGCGCCGCCGCCACTGGTCCGTATCGTCGTGGCTGTGGATCCGCCAGTCAGTTCTGGCGCGCGCGCCGATGCCTGTGGGATTGTCGTTGCGGGTGTCGGCGAGGATGGCCGCGCCTATGTCTTGGCCGATGCGACACTGCAGGGCGTGCGGCCCCTCGATTGGGCGCGCGCTGCGATCGCTGCCTTTCGCCGTTTCGAGGCGGACCGCGTCGTCGCCGAGGTGAACCAAGGCGGTGAGTTGGTCGAGACAGTCTTGCGGCAGGTTGATCCGGCCTTGCCCGTGCGGAGCGTACGAGCCATGCGGGGCAAAGTGTTGCGGGCAGAGCCGGTGGCGGCTCTTTACGAACGGGCCTGCGTGTCCCATGTGGGTGCGCTGCCCGCCCTCGAAGACGAGATGTGCGATTTCGGCCTTGACGGGCTTTCCGGCGGGAGAAGTCCCGACCGGGTGGATGCGCTCGTCTGGGCACTGACAGATTTGTGCTTGCGTGGCTCGGCGGAGCCCCGCGTGAGGAGTCTCTAACTCGCCCTATCGCCTAGCGGCTGCTTGAGGGCTTCTTTTTGCCCTATCGCCTAGCGGCTGCTTGAGGGCTTTTTGTCTGCGCTACCGGCCTTTTGGTTGCCCTACCGCTTCGCTACTTGAGGACGGGCGGCCTACTTGAGCGGGAGCCTTCAATCTCCCCCTTCGTCATTGCCGGGCTTGACCCGGCAATCCATTAG
>JASJEH010000124.1 GCA_030064755.1 Methyloceanibacter sp.
CCTGACGCCGGGCGGCTTAACACCGGGTGTTTGGATGAAGGGCGGCGGATCGCGGCTCGATCGCGACGGCTCGGCCACCACCTCCGCCTACGGACGAACCTACAATTACGATCTCGACAACGAATTCTCGTCCTTCGATCTGCAAGTGGGCGTGGACATGGGCCAGTACGATGTGCTGTCCCAAGGCGATGTGCTGATTTACGGCGTACTCGGCGGCTATGTAGGCGGCAATCTCGATTACGACAGCCTCACGGATACGTTCAAGTTCTCGGGCGGTCAGGTTGGGGCGTATGCGACCTATCTCAAGGACGGTCTCTTCGTGGACACGCTGCTGAATGTCCACATTCTCGAAATCGACACGCCGAATCTCGGCTTCCCCGGTGCCCTCGACGCGACCACGTTCGGTATACGCACCGATGCGGGCTACCGCTTCGGCAGCTTCACCGGCGGCGCCTTCTTTGAACCGCTGGCGACCATCGAGGTCACCTGGGCGGATATCGACGGGTTCAACGCCGGCGGCAACTCAGTGTCGTTCTCGGACGATGCGAATGTCCGTGGGCGGATCGGCGGCCGCGTGGGCACGACCCTGCAAGCCTGGGAAGGCACGATGATGGAGCCCTTCCTGATTGCGAGCTTGTGGGGCAATCTGTCAGATGACAACGCTGCACGCCTCGTCTCAAGCGGCACCACGTTCAATTTCCAGGACGATTTGGACGATGTCTGGGGCGAAATCTCCGGCGGCGTGAACCTGTTCAACTTCTCTCAGACCACGTCCGTCTTCGCCAAGGTGGACTACACCTTCGGCGAGAACGTCCAGGGCGTTGGCGGCAAGGGCGGCGTCCGCGTGGCTTGGTAACTCGTGCTCAAGTAGCGCGAAGCGCGGTAGCGCAAACAAAGACCTCGCTCAAGTAGGCCGCGAATGACCCCGGCGCAGCCGTTGAGGTCAGCGAAGCGCCAATGGCGGACATCCCTCAATCCGGCCCGTGACTATGCGGGAGGCTTTGGGACCCCCTCTAATTTGTCGGGCGTGTTTTCGGTGAGATGGAGGCGCTTGACGGTAAGATCATCGATTTCCACCTGGCCGAGACGAAGCTTTCGTACTTCCGCACGACGAACGCTCGCGCGTCCAATGGCAAGCGCTCCGATAGCAAGCGCCCCAATGGCGAGTGCGCCAACGGCAAGCGACCCAATGGCAAGCGCGCCTGATGCAATGGCACCAGAGGCTATGCTTGGCACGCGTACCGATGCCAGTTCAACATCACGACTTTTGGCGCTCCGCTTCATCATCGTTCACGACCCGTAGTTGGGGACCCGGACCACGCGCCTAGTACCCAAGCGGCACCGGGTCTGCCGAACGCGTGGGCGTCGATGGTCTAGGGAACGAGCAGAAACGAAACGCCCGACGCGACACCATGAATAGGCCTCAGGAGGCAGGGCTTTGGCTTTGACCCGGATCAAGGCTCCAGAGCTAGCTTCGTTCAGCATCATATCTGAAGCCGCCACCTGAGACTGACGGACAACTGGCGGAGGGGCTGTCCTTTGCGCTTGAAAGCCACCCCAGACCATAGCGCTCCCGAGACCGTTTTTACTGCCCGCAGCCTGTCGAAGGTATACATTGTGGGCGAGCTTGAGGTGCGAGCGTTGCACGATGTCGATCTCGATATCTACGGGGGTGAGTTCGTTGTGCTACTCGGGCCGTCGGGGTCGGGCAAGTCAACCCTGCTCAACATCCTCGGCGGTCTCGATTCACCGACTACCGGTAAGGCCAATTGGCGCGATCATGATCTCGTGGCCTCCGACGAGGCGGAGCTGACGCAATACCGGCGCGAGCATGTCGGCTTCGTCTTCCAGTTCTTCAATCTGATCCCCAGTCTCACCGCACTGGAGAACGTCGCACTCGTCGCCGAAATCGCCGATGACCCATTAGACCCGCGCGAGGCGCTCGATCTTGTCGGCCTGGCGGACCGGTTGGGTCACTTTCCTTCGCAACTGTCCGGCGGCGAGCAGCAGCGCGTCGCCGTGGCCCGTGCCATCGTCAAAGCGCCTGACGTTCTCCTCTGCGATGAGCCGACCGGGGCGCTTGATTACGACACGGGACGGCTCGTACTGTCGACCATCGCGCGCGCCAATGCTGAGCTCGGCACGACGACGGTTGTCATCACGCACAACAGCGCGATCGCCGGCATGGCAGATCGCGTCCTGCACTTGGCCGGTGGTAGCATAGCGCGGATCGAGCGTAACCCCCACCGACTTGCGGCCGAGGAGATCCACTGGTGAGCCTCCTAGACATCAAGCTCGCCCGCGAGCTTGTCTCCATGCGTGCACAGGTGCTGGCAATCGCCCTCGTAGTGGGCGCAGGCATCGCGGTGTTCGTCGCGTCGATCTCGACCTTCTATTCGCTGGAAGCGTCGCAGAGCCGCTTCTACGACAAGTCACGCTTCCCCAACGTTTTCGTCACCGTGAAGCGCGCGCCGCTGTCCATCGTGCCGCGGCTTGAGGCAATCCCGGGCGTGGCCACGATAGAGCCGCGCATTGTCGAGGAGGTTATCGTCGATTGGCCCGGCTCGCGGCTCCCGGTCTCCGCCCGTATGATCTCGCTCAGCGACAAGCACGGCGCGCTGTCGCGACTCCATCTCCGAAAAGGTTCGGCCCCGACTCCGGGCTCCACGGACGAGATCGCGATCGGGGAAGCATTCGCCGAGGCGAACAAGGTAGAGCCCGGCGGCACGTTGCGCGCGATTCTCAACGGACGCCTGAAGGACTTCCGCATTACTGGCATCGCGCTCTCTCCTGAATACGTCCAGACCTTGCGGCCGGGGGTCTACATCCCAGACGACAAATTCTTTGCCGTGGCTTGGATCGACCGTGAAGCGGCGGAAGGCGCGTTCGACATGGAGGGTGCGTTCAACGATGCGGTTATCCGGCTCGCACCTGGCGCCGACGCGTCCCGCGTGATCGAGGACCTCGACAGGCTGCTAGAGCCCTACGGCTCAGTTGGTGCCATCGAGCGGCGCGACCAGCCTTCGCACCGCTTCGTGGAAGACGAGCTCGAGCAGCAAAGGGTCACGTCGATCACGGTGCCGTTCGTTTTCTTCGGGGTCGCCGCCTTCCTAGTCAACATCGCGCTCAGCCGACTTGTTTTGGCGCAGCGCGAGCAAATCGCGACGTTGAAGGCGCTCGGCTACCCGACGCTGCCGTTGGGTCTTCACTACTTTAAGCTGGTTGTCGTCATTGTCACGATTGGTTCGATTCTCGGCCTAGCGGGCGGATACTTGTTCGGTCACGCGATGGTGCTGAGTTATCGGAACTTCGTTCGCTTTCCAGTGCTCGACTTTGAGGTCACGGGCTGGTCGCTAGTCGTCGGCATTGCTATCAGCCTTGCAGCGGCATCGCTCGGCATCTTCACAGCGATGCGCAGTGTGGTCGCGTTGAAGCCGGCCGTGGCAATGCGGCCGGAGGCGCCGATCAGGTTCCGGCGCGGCGTGCTCGACTTTTTGGCGCCTAACGGGTCACCGCGCGCCAAGATGATTCTCCGCCATATCGCTGGCCGGCCACTGCAGACCGCGCTCACCACGCTAGGCATTGCCTTTGCTGTACCGATGGTTGTGCTTGGACTCTTCTGGCGCGATTCCGTGGACTACATGATGGATGTCCAGTTCAACCTGATCGAACGCGGAAATGCGGTCGTGAGCTTTTCGGAGTCGGTCGACGCCGACATCATCCGCGATCTGAAACGCGAACACGGGATTATGAAAGTGGAGGGGCAGCGCTACGTGCCAGTGCGCTTACGGGCCGGGCAGCGGACTTATCTCACCTCCATCATCGGTTTGCACGAGGGCGGTGAGTTACGGGTGCCGCGCGATCTTGATCTGCGTCCGATCGAGCCGGCACCGGACGGCATCACGCTGTCCAAACGCCTCGCTCAGCGCCTCGACGTCGCCTTGGGCGATGAAATCACGGTCGAAGTGATGGAAGGCGAACGCCGCAAGGTCGATGTGCCGGTCGCGTCCATCGTCGAAGAGATGCTCGGCATGTCGTCATACATGGAGATCGGCGCCTTGAACAAGCTCACAGGCGAAGGCGACGTGGTTTCGGCGGCGGCGCTCTATATCGAGCCGTCCGCGATAGGGCCGGTCTCCGAGCGGTTCAAATCGTTGCCTGTCATCGAATCGGCGAGCATGAAGGCGTATTCAATCGCCATGTTCTTCGACAAGATCGCAGGCCTCGTGCTGGTGAGCGGCGCCATCCTGACGGGATTTGCGGTCATCATCGCTGTCGGCGTTGTCTATACCAGCGCCCGCATCCGCTACCAGGAGCGGGCGCGCGAGCTTGCCAGCCTACGTGTTCTTGGATTCACGCGGGAGGATGTGTCCCAACTCCTGTTCACCGAGTTCATGATCGTGATCGCCATTGGCATTCCGATTGGATTGGTGTTGTCTCAGTACGCCGTGGACCTAATCGCGCGTCTTCACACCAATGAGAGCTTCCAGGTTCCAGCAGTGATCGAACCGCGCACCTTCACCCTAGCCGCTCTGATCGTCCTTCTGACGGGACTCGTGAGTACATACGCTTTGCGCCGCCAGGTCTACGCGCTAGATCTCGTGGCCGTATTGAAGACGAGGGAGTGATGTCAACCCTTTCTCCAAGCCGCATTGTGTACGCGCTGATTGTCGCCAGTATCATCGGTGTTGTGACCTGGTCGTTCTGGCCGAGTCCGATCCTAGTCGAAACCGCGACCGTTGAACGCGGTACCTTCATCGCCACGGTGGACGAAGACGGAAAGACGCGGGTGCGCGAACGCTACGTGGTCGCATCGCCCCTTGCCGGACGTACGACTCGCGTGGAGCTCGAAGCTGGAGACCGTGTCAAGGCAGGTGATGTGATCGCGTCCATCCTGCCATCGCCCGCACCGTTTCTTGATCCGCGCGCGCGCCGGGAAGCCGAGGAGAGGCTCGGCGCCGCTGAGGCGGCGCTCGATCGTGCAAAGGCCACCGTTGAGCGCGCAAGCGCCGTGTTGGAGCAGGCCGACCGCGACCTGGAACGTGATCGTGAGCTGCTGAAGCGCGGCGTCTCGACGGTGAAGGCAGTGGAACAGTCCGAGCTCGCGCATCACGTGGCGGACCGCGAGCGCAGTGCCGCGAAGTTTCAGCTCGAGGCTGCTCAGCATACGGTCGAGCAGGCCAAGGCGCTCCTCGCACTTTACGACAGGAGCGCGGGGACGCCGCCTGAGTCCTTCGAGGTAACCGCGCCAGTCGGCGGCGAGATCATTCGCCTGTTACAGGAGAGTGAGACGATCGTTGAGCCAGGAACGCCACTGGTCGAGATCGGCGACTGCTGCGATCTGGAGGTCGTTGTAGATGTGCTCAGCACCGATGCGGTCGAAATCGACAAAGGTGATCGTGTCGTGATCGAGAATTGGGGAGGTCCGAAGCCTCTTGAGGGCCGCGTGCGTGTAGTGGAGCCCGGCGGCTTCACTAAGATCTCGACGCTCGGCGTCGAGGAGCAGCGGGCAAACGTCATCATCGACATGGTCTCCCCACACGAAGAATGGTTGGACCTGGGCGATGCCTACCAGATCGACGCCCGCATCGAGGTCCTGACGATCGACGATGCACTGATCGTGCCGTCGGGCGCCCTGTTCAGGCAGGGCGCGGCTTGGAACACGTATGTGATTGACGACGGCCGTGCGGTGCTTCGCTCCGTCGATGTCCAGCGCCGCTCGGGCGGCTTGGCCGCCGTCAGTGCGGGGCTTAAGCCGGGGGAGCAGGTAATAGTGTATCCGAGCGACAGCATCGAGCCTGACGTGCGAGTCGTGCCCCGGCAATAGTGACCTAGTGGCAGCTCATCAGATCACCTCAGGGGCGCGGTGCGTCGCTTTGCTCCGTCGCCTTATCGAGTGGTCCGGCTTAGGCAACAACGGAGATAACCCATGGCTTGTACTCAATCGGCGAGAGCAACAGTTTCATCGGCCAGTCCGTCGTCTTGGTCTGCTCGGTGTGGGAATGCGACGATGTCACAATCCGACCGGTAGACAAAGGCTAACGCTCCGCCAGGGGGCTGACGAAGCCGTCAGGCTTTACGGCTAGTACTGGGCACGCAAGGCTATTGATGATGTTCTCGGCGGTATTGCCAATGAAGATGCCGCTCAGGCCAGTACGGGCCACAGTGCCCATAACAACGACGTCGGCGTTAAGCTCGCGGCTTTGCTCTTCCAACACACGCTCTGGCGCGCCGCGCACGAGGCGAGGAACGAGTGGCACGCCGTCATCATCCGGCGTGTCACGACTGCTTTGATCAATAAGGCGACTCATTGCTTTGTGGCGTACTTCGAGCACTTCGCTGACATAACGATTAGCCGAGCTCCGCGCGTCCTTACTTGATGAGAAGGCCCATACCAGACCTTCACCGATCGCGTCCCATGCATGTAGAACTGTGACCTGCGCATCGGAGGGCGCAGCAATGGTGCAGGCAGCTTCAAGCACGCGAAGGTTTAGCAAATGCAGCGTCTCCGGTTCCGCGGCGTCCCACTCGTCAACATCGACCGCCGCGAGAACCCGCTTCGGAACGGCCGGAGCATCCGGGGTTTGGAGCCAGACAGGACAAGGACATTTTCTCAGCAGGTGTTGATCTGTGCTCGCAAAAAGCAGTCGGTGCACACCTGAGAGTGGTTCCGCTAATTTGACAACGAAGTCGCATTCCGTGGTGATAACGTGGCGTACGACCTCAACGAAGGTCTTTCCAACTGCGACCTGCAACGCAATCTGATCGTCGGGCAGATATTCTGTGAGCCGAGCAAGCGTCGCATGCCTTATGCGCTCGCGCAGTTCGTCGAGCAGATACGTAGGCTCGCGCGCCGCGAGTCGCGCAAGCACATTGAGATCATGCGGCGGTTCCACGCAGGCGAAGAACTCAAGGGTGGCACCCCACCGATCAGCTAGCACCTTCGCACTTCGAAGCGCGATCTGCGTGTCACTTTGATCCGTGACCACGAGGACCCGCCGCGGCTGCATCGCACGAGTACTCATACAGGTAGCTCCTTCTGTCCATCGGGATCGGATGCTGCCGGCCTGGGAGCGGCTACCCCGTCCGCAATCATGCGCGCGGCGGCGAAGGCGGCGTCCCGATAGGGCATGAGAACCAGATCGGCACCCGCGGCAGTAAGGGTCTCGCCTGTCGCGTCGCGATGTGCAGCAACAGCGATCTTACCTCGGAAGCCGAGATCGTGTGCGGCGCGCAGTAGACCACGGCGCGGGTCGTCGTGGGTCAGACCCGTATCGTGTTCCGGCACCGCCATCACCAGCCATCGAGCCGACTCTAGTGGCAGATGCGCGAGGAACTCAGGATCCGTCGCATCGCCGAAAACCACGTCATAGCCCTGAGCGCGCGCATTGCGCACAGCCTGCGGACTGAAATCGACGCCGAGGATGCGTTGCCCGCCATCTCGCAGAACTGAGGCGATGCCGAGGCCGTATCGCCCAAGCCCGAAGAGGATGACGTCGTGGGGGCGCTCCGACTCGGGGCCACTATCCGGCTCTGCGGTTCCTCCGGGACGTTCAAAGATGCCTAGGACCGGTTCGAAGAAGGCGTAGAGTTCATGCGAATAGGTGATCATGTAGGTCGAGGCCGCGATGGTGACGAGCCCGACCAGCGTGACAAGGCCAAGGGCCTCGTCGGAGACATGTCCGATAGACACTCCCATGGCCATAAAAATCAGAGAGAACTCACTGATCTGCGCAACCGTCAGTCCGGCGAGGAATCCAGTTCGTTTGCGAT
Source organism: Methyloceanibacter sp. (assembly GCA_030064755.1). Classification (GTDB taxonomy): domain Bacteria; phylum Pseudomonadota; class Alphaproteobacteria; order Rhizobiales; family Methyloligellaceae; genus Methyloceanibacter. The sequence goes on from JASJEH010000124.1 coordinate 7,774, forward strand.
ACCCCATCGCGCCCATGATTATGAGCACAATTAGCGGGTTTCCAATCAGCACGAAAAGCGACAGCACGATGGCTGGTCCGACGCTGGCACCCAAGACCGATAGGTCGAGCGATGCACCCAGCGCAATGAAGAAGAAGAGGAGCAAGAAGTCGCGCAAGCTAGCCAGCCGCGAGGCGATCGCCTCGCGGAACGGGGTAGAGGCCAGCGAAACGCCCGCCAGAAGACCACCCAGCTCCTTTCCGAACCCGAGATAGTGACCCACCGCGGCTAACAGCGCCGCCCAGCCGATGGCGAACGAGACGAGCAATTCTGGGGCGCGAGATAGCCGTTCGACCAACGGATTTGCGAGATAGCGGATGAAAAGTATGACGCCAATGAGCATGGCCAAGCCGTAGCCCAGCACCCGCAGCACGTCGCCGGCCGCTCCCGCGCCATCGGCCGCAGCGCCAACCCCAATGGCCGAGAGTGCGATCATCGCGATGACGACAACGACGTCCTGCACAATGAGAAAGCCGAGCGCGATCCGGCCGTGAAGGGAGTCGATCTCGCGTTTGTCTGACAAGAGCTTGACGATGATGATCGTCGAGGAGAATGTCAGCGCGATCGCCACGTAGAGGGCAGTGCGGGTGTCGAGCCCGAGCGCGAGTCCTATGAAGAAGCCGAATATGGTGGTGAAGACCACTTGGCCTAGACCCGTTACCAGCGCCACCGGCCCCAGTGTTCGGACGAGACCAAAGTCAAGCTTGAGCCCAACCAGGAAGAGCAGCACGGCAATCCCCAACTCGGCCAAGAGGTCGATTTGTTCGTCTGACCGAGCGATACCCAGAACTGAGGGACCTGCCAGGATGCCGACCGCGATAAAGCTCACAATCAGTGGCTGGCGCAGCATCAGCCCAAGGAAGCCGACGCCCGCTGCCAACACGAGTAGCGCCGCAATCTCGTAGAACAAGTATCCTTCAATCGCGGCCGTCATGCAGGCACACTGTGACCGGACTTGCCAGTCAGGCTGAGCCGTATCTGTTTCTCGGTTTCGATCAGAGCGAAGAACACCGCGCCAATGCCCACAATCAGAACGCCGTCGAAGAAGGGTATGGCGGCGGTGCCGAAGATTGCCTGCAGCGGAGGCAGGTA
>JASJEH010000125.1 GCA_030064755.1 Methyloceanibacter sp.
CAAGTGCCATACTCGTAAGTCCAGCGGAATGCTGACGCCGTTGTCGAGATCGCGATTGCGGCGCCCCTGCACGGCCGTATCGACATTCACTATGAGGCCAGGGCAATTGGCTTCTTCCGCCCGCTTTAGCAGCGAAGCGTTGATCTCGCGATCCTTCATCAAATAGATCTGAAACAGAAACGATGTGTCTACGGCAGCAGCCAGGTCCTCGATCGAAGTGCTCGCCAAAGAACTCAAGCAGTAGGGCACGCCAAAGGCGTTGGCCGCTCGTGCGGCATGGATTTCCGCCCGCGGATGAAAAGCGCCGCACATACCAACCGGCGCCAACGCGACCGGCAGCGCCGCGTCTTCACCGAAGATCGTCGTCTGTGTCGTGCGGATCACGGCGTGATCGAAGACTCTCTGGCGAAGCCGCAAAGCATCCAGGTCCGCACGGTTCCGCCTCAACGTGATCTCGTCTTGCGAACCACCTTCAAGAAAATCGAAGACGATTGAGGGGAGGTAACGCTTGGCCTTGGCCCGCAGTTCGGCTGGATGATTGGCGAGCGGTGAGGGCCGGATAATCGCGCCACCGCGCAGATCCTCCGAATCGACGCCGGTCACCCCTTTCGCGGGCACACCGGAAAGACGGCTATCGAACTCTTCATACACGACGTGCGCAGCCCCCGTTTTGCGCAGATCAACAGCCTTCGGCGAACGCTGGAGTATTCCGAACCCATCCCAAGACCACATTATAGACAACCTCTACATGGACCGCCAATGGGTGCGCTGACAGAGACCGGTTTCCTTGCTGCGGCCGCCCTTTCGCGGTACGAGCGCATCCATTCGCATCGATCCGGGATGGCCTCATGCCTGAAGCCGAAAACCTTTCCATCACCATCGCCGGTGCCGGTAGCGTCGGGTGCTATATGGGGGCGCGCCTCGCGGCGGCTGGGCGGAATGTCACGCTGCTGACCCGGCCAGCGCTCGCCGACCAAATCGCACGCTACGGCCTCCTCTGTTCCGACCTGGACGGGAACAACACCACGATTGCGCCCGAGCGCCTCAAGCTCTGCGTGTCACCGGCGCAAGCTCTCGCGGATGCTAAGCTCATTCTTGTTACCGTGAAGTCGCACGATACAAACGCTATGGCGGCGCTGATCGCAGAACACGCCGGCGATGACGCGGTCGCCGCAAGCTTGCAGAATGGTGTCGCCAACGCGAGTGTCCTGCGACGGCACCTCGCGCCCAACCGCGTCGTCGACGCGATGGTGCCCTTCAATGTCATCCAACGCCGCCCTCCAGATGCCGCCCCGCGCGTCCATCGCGCCACCGGAGGCGTGATCCTTGTCGAGAGCAAGGCCGGCTGGCTGCGGTCTGTCCTGAACGTGCCCCATATGCCTGTCGCCGGACATGACGACATCGAAGCGGTGCTATGGGGCAAGTTACTCGTAAACCTCAATAACGGTCTCAATGCCCTCTCAGGCCTGCCGATCTTCGAGCAGCTGGGCGACCGGCGCTGGCGTGTATTGGTGAGCCGGCAGCTCTCCGAAGGCCTGACGGTCTTGAATGCTGCCGGTATCCGGTACGCCCCCTATGAAGGCGTACCGCAACGGGTGCTGGCTCTGGCGATGCGACTGCCTGACCCCCTCTTTCGGGCCGCTGCCAGGCGCATGCTCTCCATGGACAAAAGCGCCCGTTCCTCCATGTGGGAGGACCTCCAGGCCGGACGGCGCACTGAAATTGACCATCTTCAAGGGGAAATCATCCGCCTTGCGGACAACGTCCAGCGCCTGGCTCCCTTGAACCGGCGCGTTCGAGACTTGGTGAAGGAAGCCGAGCGAGCCCGGCAGGGCTCGCCTGAACTGTCGCCCGAGGCGGTCTGGGAGCGTCTTTAGGGCCGAAAATCAGCACCGATAGGCGATTGTGTTCTTGGTGGTCCTTGGGCTATAAGCCTCTCCAATTCCGCCGCGGCGACGACTACCAGGGCGCCGCGCCCAATTTTGGGGGCCGGTTTCCGGCCCCTCATTATTTCAGACGTTCGGAGGATCATATGGCTGAGGCGATCGAGCTCAAGGCGTGGTCGCGAGGGCGCACCGGAACTGGTGGCGCGCGCGCTGTTCGCCGTGAAGGGCGCATTCCCGGCATCGTGTATGGCGGCAGCGACGAGCCGCTCAACATTTCTCTGGAGACGAAGGAAGTCTCCAAGCAGATTCAAACCGGTCACTTTCAGAGCACGGTCTACATGCTCGACATGGACGGCAAGAAGATCCGGGCCATTCCGCGCGACGTGCAGGTCGACCCGGTGCGCGACTTCCCGATCCACGTAGACTTCTTGCGGCTGGCGAAGAACGCCATGGTCGATGTCGATGTGCCGGTGCACTTCCTGAACGATGCGGCTTCGCCGGGTCTCAAGCGCGGCGGCGTTTTGAACATCGTTCGTCACGAGATTTCACTGCGCTGCCTTGCCGACAACATTCCGGAGTCGATCCAGATCGACCTGACGGGCCTGGAGATCGGCGAGTCGATCCATATCTCTTCTGTGACACTGCCTGAGGGCGCGACCCCGACCATCGCCGACCGCGACTTCACCGTCGCGACTATCGCCGGCCGCGGCGCCGAAGACAGCGGTGAGGAGGAAGGTGCGGAGGAAGAGGAAGCCGAAGCGGAAGCCGAAGAGAAGACGGAAGAGTAACCCTCTTCTTGGCCTGACGGCCCATGCGGGCCGCGAGACGGGACGACGCGATGAAGCTCTTTGTCGGCCTCGGCAATCCGGGGGCGCAATACGCCTTCAACCGTCACAATGTCGGCTTCATGGCTCTCGACGTCATGGCCGCGGCACATGGATTCGCCGCTTGGCGCAAACGCTTTCAAGGCCTGACCTGCGAAGGACGGCTGGGCGGCGAACAAGTGCTTCTCCTCAAGCCCCAGACTTATATGAATGAGTCGGGTTGGTCGGCGGGGGAAGCTGCGCGCTTCTACAAGATTCCCTTGAGCGACATCGTCGTCTTCCACGATGAACTCGATCTGACGCCCGGCAAGGTGCGTGTGAAGGTCGGCGGCGGCGTGGCGGGCCACAATGGGCTCAAATCCTTGTCCGCTCAATTGGGCAACGACTATATGCGCGTGCGCATCGGCATCGGACATCCGGGGCACCGCGACCAGGTCACCGGCCATGTGCTGCGTGACTTCGCCAAAGCGGACATGGAATGGCTCGAGCCGGTGCTCTTTGCGATGTCGGACGCCGCCCCGCTCCTGGCCAAAGGCGAGAAGGACAAGTTCCAAACCCAAGTCGCCCACGAGACGCGAACCGAAACACAGAATGAAACGGACTAGCTGGCGCGGGGAATGACGGCAACGGGCTGGGCGCCGGGAAGAAGGCACAAGGGGAACCATGGGATTCAAATGCGGCATTGTGGGACTGCCGAATGTTGGCAAGTCCACCCTCTTCAACGCGCTGACTGAAAGCGCGGCGGCGCAGGCGGCCAACTACCCGTTCTGCACGATCGAGCCCAATGTCGGCGACGTGCCCGTCCCTGACCCGCGTCTCTTCAAGCTATCGGAGATCGCGCGCTCGGCACAGACCATCCCAACACGTCTGACCTTCGTCGACATCGCCGGGCTCGTGCGTGGGGCCTCGCAGGGCGAAGGCCTGGGCAACCAGTTCCTTGCGCATATCCGCGAGGTTGACGCCATCGCCTATGTACTCCGTTGCTTCGAGGATTCCGACGTTGTCCATGTGGACGGCAAAGTCGACCCCATCGCCGACGCAGAAACCATCGAAACGGAGCTGATGTTGGCGGATCTGGAGAGCCTCGAACGCCGTGTGCCCGCGCTCGAAAAGAAAATCCGCGGACAGGACAAGGAAGCGAAAGAAACCTTGGCGCTGCTCGAGCGCGCGCTGGCGACCTTGCGGGAGGGCAAACCCGCCCGCTTCGCGATTGTCGACGAGGAGGACCGCAAGGCGTTCCATGCCCTGGGGCTGCTGACGTCTAAGCCTATCCTCTATGTCTGCAACGTAGACGAAGCCGCGGCGGTCTCCGGCAATTCGCTTTCCGATGCTGTCCGGCAGCGCGCCGAGAACGAGGGCGCTGGCACCGTCATAATATCCGCGAAGATCGAATCTGAACTGGTGGAACTCGATGCCGAAGAGCGCCAGTCCTATCTCAGCGAACTTGGCCTCGAAGAGCCGGGCCTCAACCGGCTTATCCGCGAAGGCTACAAGCTACTCGATCTCGTGACCTACTTCACGGCTGGGCCAAAGGAAGCCCGGGCTTGGACGATCGAGCGGGGTACCCGCGCCCCCCAGGCGGCGGGTGTCATCCACACCGATTTCGAGAAGGGCTTCATCCGGGCCGAAACGATCGCTTACGAAGACTATGTGGCGCTCGGCGGCGAAGCGGGCGCCCGCGATGCCGGCAAGCTGCGGCTAGAAGGCAAGGACTACGTCGTGCATGACGGCGATGTCCTCCATTTTCGCTTCGCGACTTAGAGGCAAAGCCTATTTTTTTGCAGCAACTGCTGTTCAGACCCTTCAGCGTCTCAGACAAAACGAGATGGCTTTCACACTTTTGTTCTTTTTTTGTTCTTGTGCTCTCCTGGCACGGCATGCAACTATGAATAGTATTCCGACCATGCGTATCCAGGGAGGGCCCCCGTGGCAGATGCGAAAGACCTCAGCGAAAACGATGACGAGACATTGGTTCAGGCGTATGTCGAGAACGTCCAAACCTATGAGCGGATCGACCATATTGGAGCGGCGAACCGGCAGATGGATTGCCGCCGGTTGATTGTCGATGAGCTTAGACGCCGGAGCGATGGCTCTCTCAGCCAGCTGAGACCGTTGCTTAAGCATTCAGACCCAAATGTCTGCCATACGGTGGCGATCGAATTCCGCCGCATCGATCACGCAGCATTCAAGACAACAACCGAGGCTCTCGCAAAACGCTCGGACATTTTTGGAGCCGAGGCGCGGGACTCGCTTCGCTTGGATGAGCGCTTCCAGAAGGATGGCTATCCGGAGGACTGGGTCAGCCGGCCGCCGCTCCCGCCAAGCAGGGAGATGACGTGGCAATGTGACAACCCGCCACCATCAGGGATATCGGAAGGGGAGCTTCAGCAGCTTCTGACCAATCACCTTGGCGACGCGGCAGCCGAGGCACTGTTGCGGCTGGCGCGGCCCGCCATTGGCCTATGGCCGCAGCGCCCCTCCCGCAATGGACCTGCAGACGTCTCGCGCCTCGGCGGTGAACCGAGCGTACCCGATAAGTGGTCGTGGCCAATGGTCGAAACCGAAACCGAAGACGAGCCGATGCTGTTCCTCGGACAGATCAAGTGCGCGGAGATTGCGGGACTACCAGGCGCTGAGCGCTTGCCGTCCTCTGGAATGCTATCCTTTTTTGGTGACCACGATGGGGTGATGGGGTGCGACTACGGCGGCGGAGACACAGCTGTTTTCTATTGGCCGGACACGGAAGCTCTCCGACCACGGCCATATCCGCAAGAGCCAATGGAGACCATCTGGCCCTGTAACCTGCTCTTCAGGCCGACGATGGACCTACCTCATCCGGAGAGCCGCACCGTTAGGGACCTGAAGCGCGATCGGGCGCAGTCCAAGGAATACGAGAGTGTCTATCGGAAAGTCCGGCAGTACGGCATTCCAGAAGAATACGAACTCTATTGCAACTTCAGTAAGCTCTTGGGCTGGCCGGCGCTCGTGCAGCAGGAGCTGGAGGAAGTAGCATGTTGTTCCGACCCACGCGGGTTACAGTTGCTGCTTCAGCTCGACGACTATCACAACGGCACCGAAGGAACGTATTGGGGTCCTGGAGGATCCTTGTATTTCCTCATGACCGACGCCGAGCTGCGCGCACGCAAGTTCAGTGATTGTGTGTTCGAGATCCAAGTGACCTAAACCGGTCAGCCCGGTTCGCCATCTGGGACCGATGCTGCCTTGGCAGCAGCTTTGCGAGCATGTTTGCGCGGGGCCGGCTTCTTGGGTGTGGGTTCCTGGGATGCCGGTTTTTCGGCCGAAGTGGACGCACTCTCGGTCGCTGCAGTGGCGGCGCTGATGTCGGCCGCCTCGCTCACCAACGCGCTGCCGCCCGCCGGAAAGCCTACTGCGGGGATCGCGCCTGTCGGGAACATGCCTGCGGGAACACCACCCGGCGGAAGACCTTTGGGCGGCGTAACGCCCATGGACACATAGACGTTCACGAGCTTCTCGACACCGCCTTCTGCCGGCCTGACCCAGTCTTGCGGCACATAGATGAGCGCCCCGCCGAACGGCACTGGCGCGAACGGCACCAGGACCGGCACGTAGCTCGTCTCGCCGATAGATACCGGTTCATGCGAAGGCATAAGCGCCAGGACGCCCGCGCTCCCCTCCCCGCCAAAGAAGCACCAGACCGGGCTCATGCTCTTCAGGCTGTCCTCTTCGCCACTGCGATCCATGATCGCCACGAAGCGCTTCGAGATGTCGTAAACATTGGACACGAGCGGAATGCGCGTCATGAACCAATCGAAGCTGTTGGAGATCCAATTGCGTAAGCCCGACTCGACCGCGAGCCCTAACAAAAAGATCAAGGCGAGAATGATCCCAAGGCCGATGAAATAGGCGACGTGGGACGATCCCGAAAGATTGAGGGGCAGCCCCAGACTGGTGATCAGATTGCCTAGAAAGCTGCCAGGCCCCGCATAAGTGGCGACCATCGAGCCGAGCCACACCGTCACAAGGACCGTGACCATAATGGGCAACAGCACCAAGGCGCCGGACAGAAAAACTCGGAAAATACGGCCCACGGCTTACCCTCCACCTACGTCACCGGACGCTAGCCTATCCGGCGTACATGCGCCAAACGCAAAAGCCGCCGGGACAAAAAGCCCCAGCGGCCCTACGCGGAACGTGAAACGGTTTGGTACGGCGGGCCTAACTCGCGTTCTTCAGCGCGTCGGCGGCGGCCACACGCCGCAAAAAATTCTCAACTGTGTGACGAAGCTGCTCACCGTGGCGGGATAGGTCCTTGCTGACTTGCAGCATCTGGGCCGCCGACTGATTGGTCTCGTCCACGGCTTTGGTCACGTCAGGCATATGCGAGGCCACGTCCTCGGTGCCGCGCGCGGCCTGGCGAACGCTATGGGAAATCTCGGAAGTCGCCGCCGACTGCTGTTGAACGGCCCCGGCGATATCCTGCGTGTTCTGGTTCACATCGCCCATCGTGGTCACGATGGACTGCATGGCTTCGACGGCGCTATGGGTCGATGAGCGGATCGCATCGATCTGCTTTTTGATGTCGTCGGTCGCCTTGGCTGTTTGATCGGCGAGCGTCTTGACCTCGCTCGCGACAACGGCGAACCCGCGCCCGGCCTCGCCTGCGCGCGCCGCTTCGATCGTGGCGTTGAGCGCCAAGAGATTGGACTGCGCGGCCACGTCCTGAATGAGATCGACCACATCGCCTATCCGCTCGGCCGCATTCGTTAGACTCTGGACTTTCTGGTTCGCCGTCCGCGCGTTCTCCGTCACCTGGTCAACGATCTTGCTGGCCGTCGAGACCCGTGTGCCGATATCGCTGCAAGAGACGGCCAATTCCTCGGCCGTTGCTGCGACGGACTGCACGTTTGCCGAGGCTTCGTCCGAAGCCGATGCCACAACGCTGACGCGGTCATTCGTATCGGTAGCGACGCTCGAGAGCAGCCGTGCTGTGTCGTCCATCTGCCGCGCGCTCTCAGCGAAAGCGCCAAGCAAGCCAGCAATGGAACCGCGAAACTGATGGATGAGTTCTTCAGTGCGGCGTTGTGAGGCCAGCCGCCCCTCGATTTGGCTGTCCTGCTCGCTCTGATGCGACTCGCTCCAGTTGGTCGCGTCCGTCTGAAAGGCATCGAGCGCATTGGCCATGCCACCGATCTCGTCGCGGCGGGCTGTATGCGGAACCTCTCCATCCGTTTCCCACTTGGTGAGACGCTCGATGACCGCAGTGAGGTCTCGCAGCAGGCTGCTCAGCGACCGGCCGTAGAAATAGCCGACGCACGCGCCGAGTGCGGTGGCAACGATCAGGGCGAGCAGTATTGCACCCCCAACGCCAGGCATCACCATCTGGAAGGCAATTGTTACAATAACGGTGACGAAAGCCGTCGCCCCGAAGCAAAGAGAAAATTTTTTCTTGAGATCCATCGGATCGGTCAACCCCCAACAATCTCAACAGACAATACCCACACCTGTTGAAAGGCGCCCGGTACACGGCGCGATCACAGTTTCGGCGACCATGGTTAAAAGTATGTTTAACGGCCCAGGGGATTTCGGGCTATCGCAACGCCGCCGCGATATTGCCGCCGTCGACCGTCTCTACATGCCCCGTCGTCTTGCGTGCCTTGGCCAGCGCAAGGAAGGCTTGCGCTACGTCCTCAGCCGTCACCTCGGCATGCAACAGGTTACCCGCCATGTAGTCCGCCTCGGACAACCCCCTCGCCTTCGATCGCGCCGCGATCATCGCGTCGGTCAAGAGCCCGCTCCTGATCCGGTCCGCGTTGACGCCGTTCGAGCGAATGCCCTCCGCACCGTAATCGAGTGCGTACTGACGCATTAAGAGCATCGTTGCGGCCTTGGGCAGCCCGTAGGGGCCGAAATTCTGCCCAGGGTTCACGGCCTGCTTGGAGATGTTGAACAGCAGTGCGCCGCCCGTGGCTTGCTTAAGCATGATGGCGACCGCCTCCCGCGCCACAGTCTGATGGGCGAAGAAGTTCAACTCGAAGCTCTTGCGCAGAACCTCGTCCGGAACATCACCGATGCGCCCCTGCCATGCCGCTCCTGCATTCGAAACGAGGATGTCGACACCGCCAAAACGCTCGCAGACGGCCT
>JASJEH010000010.1 GCA_030064755.1 Methyloceanibacter sp.
CCTTTTTGAGGTTCTTCAGATTCCGAAAGCGAAACCCTCCGAATGGCTGAAGGGCACGCTCGTCAAGGGCAATGCCGTGGGCTACGACCCGCGCCTTCATACGATCAGCGAGATCGAGAGGCTTACCAAGACGCTGGACGCTGCCGGGATTCGGCTAACACCCGTCAACGAGAATCCCATCGACAAAATTTGGGGCAAAGACCGCCCCGCCCCGCCCCGCGCGGAAATCTTCGCACAGCCTCTAGAACTCGCGGGCAAGGCGCCGGGCGAGAAGTTGATGCAGGTGCAGATGGACTTGGTCGACGCAGAGCATGACGCTGTTCTGCTGACGGCCGCCGACTCCATATGCTGGCTGTTCAACTACCGCGGCGGCGACATCAGGCATACGCCCGTCGCGCTTGCCTATGCCATCGTGCCAGCCAAGGGACGCCCGACGCTCTTTATCGATCCGGAGAAGATTGGCGAGCCCATGCGTATCGCCTTGAAGCCCTTCAGCGAGATCGCCGATCCCGACCAGTTGGACGAGGCCCTGACGGAACTCGCGAAAGCCGGCGCCAAGGTCCGGCTCGATACCGGCTCGGCGCCGATGCGGTTTGCGCATGTGATCGAGGCGGCCGGCGGCACGCATGTCGCAGGCGATGATCCCTGCACCTTGCCTAAGGCGATCAAGACGGATGCGGAACAGGAGGGCGCGCGCAGCGCGCATGTCCGCGACGGAGTCGCCATGGCGCGTTTCCTCGCGTGGCTGGACGAGGTCGCGGAGACTGGACGTGTGGATGAGGTTTCCGCCGCGATCAAGCTTGAGGATTTCCGCCGGGAGAGCGGTCAGCTCAAGGACATCAGCTTCGACACGATTGCAGCGTCAGGACCCCACGGCGCGGTCGTGCACTACCGGCCGACGAATGACGCGAAGCGCGTGCTCGACAAGAACTCCCTGTTCTTGATCGATTCTGGCGGCCAGTACGTGGACGGGACCACGGACGTCTGCCGCACCATCGCTGTGGGCAAGCCAACAGCGGAGATGAAGCGCCATTACGGGCTCGTTCTTAGGGGCCATATCGCCATTGCCGCGGCGCGCTTTCCTGAAGGTTCGCGCGGCCAGGATCTGGACCCCTTTGCGCGCGGACCGCTCTGGGCGGCCGGTCTCGACTTCGACCACGGCACAGGCCACGGCGTGGGCAGCTATCTGTCGGTCCACGAGGGGCCGCAGCGTATCTCGAGGCTTGGTACCGAGGAGCTGGAGCCCGGCATGATCCTATCGAACGAGCCTGGCTTCTACCGAAAGGACCAGTATGGCATTCGTCTTGAGAACCTTGTCCTCGTCAAACCCGCCGAAGAGATCGACGGCGGCGAGCGCAAGATGCTGAGCTTTGAGACACTGACAATCGTCCCGTTCGACCGGCGTCTGATTGATCCGAAGCAGCTCATGCCTTGGGAGTTGGCCTGGCTGAACGACTACCATGCGCGCGTCCGCGAGACGATCGAGCCGCTGATCGCCAGCGAAGATAGGCCTTGGCTCCGCCACGCCACCGCGCCGATCGGCTAACGCGCTCAAGTAGCCGTTCGGCGATAGCGCAAACAGAAAGAGCCACAATGGAATTGTTTGTCTCGGCCATGGCAGCCACCCTCACCACGGTCGCGTTTGTGCCGCAGGCGGTGCACATTATCCGCTACAAGGAAACGCGCGCCATCTCTCTGCAGATGTATCTGGTGTTCGCCACAGGGATCGCGTTCTGGCTGATCTTCGGCTTAATGCTGTGGAACTGGCCGATGATCCTATCGAACATCGTGACGCTATCTTTGGCGCTGACCATCATCTCCATGAAGCTGCGCTACGGCTGAGCTAGCCGATCAGCTTCAGCCACTCGTCTTCGGTCAGGACGTCGACGCCGAGATCCTTCGCGTTCTTGAGCTTGGAGCCAGCGCCGGGACCTGCCACCACGTAGTCGGTCTTTTTCGAGACGGACCCGGCGACCTTGGCCCCGAGACGTTCTGCCTGAGCCTTGGCTTCGGCACGCGTCATGTGTTCCAGCGTGCCCGTGAAGACCACGGTCTTGCCGGAGACGGGTGAGCCTTGATCCACCGCTTCGAGCGGCGTCGGGCTCACATCCTTCAGGAGTTCTTCGACCACGGCAACGTTATGCGGCTCGCCGAAGAAGTCGGCGATGGCCGCTGCGGCGGTCGGGCCGATGCCGTCGATATTCTCAAGTTCGGAATAGGCCGTGCTTTCCCGATCCTTCGCCGCCTCGCCCATCGCCTCGACGAAGTGCTCCGCCGTGCCGTAGTTTCGCGCCAGCAGCCGCCCCGTGATCTCACCTACATGGCGAATGCCCAGCGCATAGATGAAACGGTCTAGCGAAACACTGCGCCGGGCAGCGATAGCGTCGAACAGTTTCTGGGCGGAGGTTTTCCCCCAGCCCTCCCAGTCAGCGAGCTTCTGCTCCCCGTCGGCGTCACGCGCCGCGAGTGTGAATATATCGAGCGGCGATTGGATGAGGCCTTCGTCATAGAAGGTCTCGATGTTCTTCTCGCCCAGCCCCTCGATATCGAAGGCGTTGCGCGACACGAAATGCTTCAGTCGCTCCACGCGCTGGGCGGGACAGATCAAACCGCCCGTACAACGGCGCACAGCATCCACCTTGCCCGTATTCGGATTGATCTCCCGCACCGCATGACTGCCGCAGGCGGGACACACGGTCGGGAATAAGAAGGGCTTGGCGGACTTAGGCCGCTTGTCGAGCACGGGGCCCAGGATCTGTGGGATCACATCGCCGGCCCGCTGTAGGATCACGGTATCCCCGATGCGCACATCCTTCCGCGTAATCTCGTCTTCGTTGTGCAAGGTCGCATTCTGGACGACGACGCCGCCAACCGTGACCGGCTCCAGCTTCGCGACTGGCGTGAGCGCGCCGGTGCGGCCGACTTGAATTTCGATATCGCGCAGAACCGTTGTCGCCTTCTCCGCGGGGAACTTGTGGGCGATGGCCCATCGAGGCGAACGCGATACGAAGCCGAGCCGCTCCTGCAAATCGAGGCGGTCGAGCTTGTAGACGATCCCATCGATATCGTAATCGAGGCCCGCCCTGCCCTCTTCGATCTCGCGATAGGTGTTCAGCATCTCGTCCAGCGAGCTGGTGAGTTTGGCTAGCGGGTTCAGCGGGAAGCCCCATTTGGCGAAGGCCTCATAGACACCCCATTGGGTGTCGGCCGGCAGGCTCGCCGCTTCGCCCCAGGCATAGGCAAAGAACTGAAGCGGCCGCGACGCGGTCACGCTTGGGTCCAGTTGCCGCAACGAACCCGCTGCCGCATTGCGCGGATTGGCAAATATCTTGCCGCCCGCCTTCTCCTGTTCCGCATTGAGCGCGGCGAAGGCACTATGGCTCATATAGATTTCGCCGCGCACTTCGAACGGGTCCGGAAAGTCGCGCGCCTTCACCTGTTTTGGGATGTCGCCGATGGTCGAAACATTCGCCGTAACGTTCTCGCCCACGTAGCCGTCGCCGCGCGTGGCTGCCTGCACCAGCTTGCCGCCTTCGTAACGCAGTCCGATGGAGAGCCCGTCGATCTTGGGCTCGGTGGTGAAGTCCAGCGGGATATCCGCATCGAGGCCGAGGAAGCGCCGGATGCGGTCCACGAAGTCGCGCACGCCCTCGTCGTCGAATACATTACCCAAGGACAACATGGGCACAGCGTGCGTGACCTTGCTGAACCCATCAGATGGCGCCGCGCCGACACGCCTGGTCGGACTGTCCTCCCGCACCAGACCGGGAAAACGCGCTTCGATCGCCTCGTTACGCTGACGCAAGCGATCGTAGTCCGCGTCGGAGATTTCGGGATCGTCTTTTTGATAGTAGAGCGCATCGTGATGGGCGATCTCGTCCGCGAGCCGCGCAAGCTCCTCAGTCGCATCCGCCTCCGTCAGAGCATCGACGGCCATCTCGGCGGCGGCGTCCTGCTTCGCAGTCTTCTTGTTCACAGACTTCTTGCTGGGAGTCTTCTTGCTTAGAGTCTTCTTGGCCATCGCTCCGGCGCCCTATGCCGATTTGTGCATCAAACGGTCAGCGGCGGCACGCGCCTCGTCCGTGATCGTTTGACCGGCCAGCATGCGGGCGACTTCCTCGCGCCGCTCATCGTCACCGAGCGTGGCGACGCGTGTCGCCATGGCCTCGCCTTTTTGCGTTCTGACCGCCTCCTTCGCGATTCTCAAATGGCCGCTTGCGAGCGCCGCCACTTGCGGCGCGTGGGTCACGGCCAGCACCTGAACGCTTTCACCAAGGCCCGCCAACCGCTCACCGACTGCGGCGGCCGTTGCGCCGCCGACGCCGGACTCGACCTCATCAAAAATGAGCGTGGGCGCGGACCCTCGTGATGCCAGCACAACTTTCAGCGCCAGAATAAACCGCGCCAGTTCGCCGCCCGACGCGACCTTCATCATGGGGCCTGGTTCCGTGCCTGGGTTGGCCGCGACGAAGAAGGACATACGATCGATACCTGACGGACCTCCCTCTTCGAGATCGACCGTATCGGTCTCAGTGACGAACCTTGCTTTTTCAAGCTTCAGCGGCGCGAGTTCACCCGCGACCTCCTTGTCTAGTTTCTTCGCGGCCTTGGCGCGAGCTTTGCTGAGAGTCAGTGCCGCTTGCTCGTAGGCTTCCCGAGCCTGTCCAGCGGCCTTGGCGAGCGCCGCTGCCGTCGTCTCGCTGGTTGTGATCGCCGCGAGATCCGCCTCCAGCTTCTCCTGCAACGCTGGCAGGGCATCGACCTGGACACGATGCTTGCGGGCCAGAGCGCGTAGCGCGAAGAGACGCTCTTCCGTGCGTTCCAAATCGCCCGGCTCGAAGGCGGTGGCGGCGAGCGCTTCCTCGATCCTCGAGCGCGCCGATTCAGTTTCGCTCAGCACCCGCTCAAGTGCTTCCGCCACGGCCGCGAAGGGCGAGCTGTCATTCGTCACGACCGTTGCGCCCTGACGCTCGATGCGCCGTAGCGCCGAAGCCAGACGGGCGCCGGCCGTGCCCTCGCCCTGAAGCGCATCCATCGCCTCGTTCAGCTCGGATGCGATCTTCTCGGCATTCATCATAAGCTGTCGCCGGGAGGAAAGCGTCTCCTCCTCGCCGGTCTCGGGAGCGAGCGTCTGCAACTCCTCCAGGGCATGAGCAAGATAGTCTGCATTGGCACGTGCAGCCGCGATTTCGCCTTCGTGTCGCAGACGCGCCGCGTCCGCCTCGGACCAAGCCTCGTAGAGGCCTGCAACTTCGGCGGCATCGCGTTCCAAACCGCCAAACGCATCGACCAAATCACGATGACCGCTCGGATCGATTAGCGCACGCTCATCGTGCTGCCCATGGATCTCCACCAGCGCACGGCCGACCTGGCGCATGAGCTGTACGCTGACGCTCATGTCGTTGATAAAGGCGCGGCTGCGGCCATCGTTGCCTTGCAGGCGACGGAGAATGAGCACGCTGTCTTCTATCGCGATACCGTTGTTCGACAGCAACGCAAAGACGGGGTGATCCGGCCCAAGTTCGAACATGGCAGTGACTTGCCCCTGCTCCGCACCGCTCCGAACGAGGGAGGCATCACCGCGCCCACCAAGTGCCAGGGACAACGCATCGAGCAGAATCGATTTTCCGGCGCCGGTTTCGCCGGTCAGCGCCGAGAGACCTTCGCCAAACTCAAGGTCGAGCTTGTCTATCAATACGATGTCGCGGATCGATAGGGCCGCTAACACGGGGCGCCTGTTAGGTTTGGCCGCCGCCGGTCCAGCTCCGGGTTTGCCAGGCTCGGGTGATCCACGATCCCGGATACTGCTGAGGCTCGAGACCGCGCTGTCCTAGGAGTTTGTAAGCGTGCTTGTACCACTTACTGTCCGGAAAGTTGTGGCCAAGCACGGCGGCGGCCGTCTGGGCCTCATTGACAATACCTAAGGCCATATAGGCCTCGGTCAAGCGCATCAAGGCTTCTTCGACTTGTTCGGTTGTCTGGTACTCGGTCACCACCGTCTTGAAGCGGTTGATGGCTGCAAGATAGTTGTTCCGGCGCAGATAGTAACGTCCCACCTGCATCTCGCTCGCCGCGATCAAGTCCTGGAGGATCCGAATGCGATTCGCGGCCTCGGCTGCATACTGCGACGTCGGATAACGCTGTACGAGTTTTTCGTAAGCCGCCAGTGATCGGCGCGCGAAGGTCTGGTCGCGCTTAGGATCGAGGATGCGGTCGTAGTAGGACTTGGCGATGATGTCTTGGGCGAAGGCCGCTTCTTTTGTTCCTGGATGCAGCGTCAAGTAGCGGTCGGCCGAGGAGATCGCCTCGTCATACTTGCCCGCGCGATAATAGGAATACGAAGCCATGATGATGGCCCGGCGCGCTTCCCGCGAATAGGGGTGCGCAATGTCTACTTCTTCGTACTGGCGAGCGGCTTCCTTGAATTTGCCCTGATCGGCCATCTGATCGGCTTGGCCGTAGATGACTTCGGCGGGGTCTGTGTTGAGCGGCTCCACCTCGTCCTTCTTGCCGAAGATCGAAGTAAACGGCCCGGATGACCCCAGGGAGTCAAACCCGTCGAACGATCCACAACCGCCAACCAAGGGCACAGTCAAAAGAACCACGGCCGAAAGCAGCACAGACAGCGACCGTCCGCGCCGTTCCATCTGTCCTGTCCCCAAAGACGGCCGAGCCGGTCCGGACATGTTCCCCCTCAAATCGCCGGTCACAAATGCGGTTAATGTCGCGCAGTATCCGCTGGCGGCAAGCGCTAAGCGGATGAGACCACAACAAACTCCCGCATTATGGTGTCTTTTGGGCTCCGCGCGCCCCTTATGGCGCGAGGAACCGCTACGGTAGCGGCACCATGCCACAAAATGACATCAAAACGTTTAGGAATGACGCCTGTTAGCTGCGATCAGCAGCGAAATGCGCGGCCGCCAAGCCAGGGGTGAGCTCGGCATGGCGGACTTCGCGATAGCGGGGGGCCTCAACCATGGTCCAGGCCTCCGAATCGGCGAAGAGCGCCTTCAGGACCAGCGCGTTAAGCCGATGCCCGCCACGGCGGCTCCGGTAGGCTCCAAGAATTGGCGCACCGGCCAGTGCCAGATCGCCAACTGCGTCCAGAGCCTTGTGGCGCACGAACTCGTCCGCGTAGCGCAGACCTTCGCGGTTGATGACGCGGTCGTCACCAAGAGCCACCGTATTGTCGAGAGAAGCGCCGAGAGCAAGGCCCGCAGCCCAGAGATTCTCCACGTCCTTCATGAAGCCGAAGGTGCGGGCCCGAGCAATATCGCGGCGGAAAGCGCCAGGATTGAGCTCAAGAGAAAGACTCTGCTTGCCGATGAGCGGGTTCTCGAAATCGATCTCCACGTCGAGATGGAAGCCGTTATAGGGGGTAAGCTCGCCGACGGCGCCGTTGTCCTCGACACAAATTGGCTTGAGAACCTTCAGAAAGCGCCGCGGCGCCTCAAGCTCCGCAATCCCCGCCTCGTCGATCGCCTCGACGAACGGCGCGGAGCTGCCGTCCATAATCGGAACTTCACCGCTGTCGATCTCGATCAGCACGTTGTCGACGCCAAGACCGCGCAGTGCTGCAAGTACATGCTCGACAGTCGCAACAGACGCCCCATTCCCATCGCCGAGAATAGTGCAAAGCGTAACGCCGGAGACGCATTGCTGATTGGCAACGATCTCAACGCCGTCTGCGTCGTCATTGGAAACTAGGAAGCGAAGCCCGGTGTCGCTATCGGCCGGACATAATGTCAAGGAAACAGGAGCGCCGCTATGGACCCCGATACCTGTAAGTGACACCTCGTTGGCAAGCGTCGTTTGTCTTGCCCCGATGAAACCTTTCATGGCCCCCAATGGCCCCCGCGAAGTCTTTGGTCCCTACTCAAGCCCAGAGAACATCCCCGAGCCCCCCAATCGATCCGCCGCCTCTGCACTCCAAACGATCCGTTTTCCCATTTTTTGGATCGCTGCACCCGTTATTGTTGGTCTCTCGGGTGTGCCTAATTGAGTCGACCGTTCAATCTATTAGGAACCATACTCTCCCGGTTAGTCGCGGGACAAATCACGGTTTCTTACACTGTATTACCGGCGCACATAGCCCATAACTATATGATTTTTAAACGTTTTTCGAAACGCGGGAGAAGAGGGCGGGCATTATCGTTAACGCCCGCCCGCTGTCTCAATTAGCGCGCCTGCGCAGGAAGGCGGGAATCTCCAGGTCGTCATCGCCAAGCGATTCCACTTGCGCAACAGCGGCGGCCTGAGCGTGTGCGACGCGCGGCTGGGCCTCCAGGCGCCGGGGTGCGGGGTTCTGATGGCTGGGCATCGGCTGCACGGTTAGCGACCGAGGCGCTTGGGCCTGCGGGGCCTGAGCTTGGGCAACCGCGGCCGGCGGTGCCGGCGGACGTGGCGCGGGACGGCCGGCCACCGGGGTCGGCGCGAAGTCCGGCTCCATCTTGGGCGACATTTCCGCATCTTCGTCCTTCTTGCCCCGTCCGACGCTTGCAAGGCGCTCCAGAAAGCCAACCTTCTTCTTTTGAGCATTCAGGCCAGCGCTATCGCCCTCACCCGCCTTCGCCTGAAGCGCCTGCTGAGCCACCCTCGGAAGCTCCTCGACACTCGGCATCCGGCGCACTGGCCGCTTGATGGCAGCAGGCGGCGCCGGCTGGAAGTTCCGCGGCGATTCTGCCGGCTTCGGCGAAGCTGGAGGCCGCGGCAAGGCAACACCGCTGACGGCCTGAGGCCGCTTTTCGATCGTCACGTCGTTCGGTGCGCGCCAAACCTGCGCATCCTGAGCTGGCTCCGGTGCTGAAACTAAGAGGCTCTCGTCGAGATCGACCGGCTCGTCCGAGCCTCCGCCAGGAACCGTTGTCAAACCGGCCAACCGCTCCGTGAGACGTCCGCGATCCGCTTGCGGCTGCGCTTTGGCCGTCGCATCGGAAGCTTCATCCTCAGCGGACGCGGTGCCAATGCCTGTGGCAACCACCGATACGCGGATAACGCCGTCAAGCTCATCGTCGTAGGTCGCACCGACGATAATGTTAGCGTCTTCGTCGGCCTCCGTCCGAATGCGGCTTGCGGCTTCGTCAACTTCATAGAGGGTCAGATCACTGCCTCCGGTGATGGAAACAAGCAGCCCGCTTGAGCCCTTCATGCAGACATCGTCCAGCAGCGGGTTCGAGATCGCAGCTTCCGCCGCGTCAATTGCGCGCCGCTCGCCACTCGCTTCACCAGTACCCATCATCGCCTTACCCATGCCAGCCATGATGGTGCGGACATCGGCGAAGTCGAGATTGATCAGGCCTTCCTTGACCATCAGGTCGGTGATGCAACCCACACCGGACCGCAGCACGTCATCGGCCATGCCGAACGCGTCCGTGAAGGTCGTCTTCTCGTTTGCGACCCGGAACAGATTTTGGTTCGGAATGATCAGCAGCGTATCGACATACTTCTGCAGTTCCTCGATGCCGGCCTCCGCAGCACGCATTCGGCGAGAGCCCTCAAACTGGAACGGCTTTGTGACGACACCGACCGTCAGGATGCCTTCCTCGCGCGAGGCACGGGCGATGACCGGCGCGGCACCCGTTCCGGTTCCGCCACCCATACCAGCCGTGATGAAGGCCATGTGGCAACCGACGAGATGCGCCTTGACGTCCGCCATGGCTTCTTCGGCTGCAGCGGCTCCGATCTCCGGCTTGGACCCGGCGCCGAGACCCTCGGTGACGTTGTTGCCCATCTGGATGCGGCGTTCAGCGCTCGAGCTTGCAAGGGCTTGCGCGTCGGTGTTGGCGACGACGAATTCCACCCCATTGAGCCCGCGCTCAATCATGTTGTTCACGGCGTTGCCGCCGGCACCGCCAACACCGAATACGGTGATGCGCGGCTTGAGCTCAGTAAGATCTGGCACTTTGAGATTGATCGTCATGGCGGCTTCCAATTCCTGCGAATTGCCCCTTGCTATTGAGCCGACACCCACACCCCCAATCAACGCGCGGCGTCTGGCTTCGTGTCCGTTAAAAGTTCTCCATTATCCATTCGCCCACTCGGGCGAAGTAACCTGTCCCCGTACGCAAGAAACGCTGCTCGGTGTGGGTCCCGAGCTTTTCGTCACCGCGCGCCCAATGCAGAAGCAAACCGATCGCGGCGGAGAAGTCCGGCGCGGCGGCGGCTGGCGGCAATCCCGTCATGACGCGCGGGCGGCCAAGCCGGGCCGGGCGTCCAAACATGTTCGAGGCAAGTTCCACGAGGCCGGTGAGCTGGCTTCCACCGCCGGTCAGCACCACGTGCTGGGCGACTTCGGCCGGGAAACCGCTCGATGCCAACCGGTGGCGCATGAGATCGAGGATCTCCTCGATGCGCGGACGGATGATGCAGGCGAGCTGGGCCTTCGTGATTTGATTGATGTTTCCTTGCGAAACGCCGGTCACGCACGGATAGGTGACGATCTCGCGCTCGTCAGACAGCGTCGCGAAGGCAGCACCGTGCAGCGTCTTGAGGCGCTCGGCATGTTCCATCGGCGCGCCAAGCGTTCGTGCGATATCGATCGTGACGCCGTTGCCGCCAAGCGCGATCGCGTCGGCATGCAGGAAGTGTCCATCTGCGATGACCGACAGGGTCGTCGTACCGGCGCCGAAGTCGATGATCGCCACGCCCAGCTTGGCTTCGTCGGGCGTAACGACGGATAACGCACTGGCATAGGGCGCCGCGACGAGCCCGCCGACACCAAGATGGCAACGCTCGACGCAAAGCATCAGATTGCGGGTGGCGGCCTCGTCTGCAGTGACAGTGTGCAGGTCGACCGACAGACGCTCGCCGCACATGCCGCGTGGCTCGGCTATACCGCCATTATCGTCGAGACGAAAATCCGTGGGAAGGGCATGAAGCACGGTCCGCCGATCGCGCGCAGCGTATTGGCGGCCCCCGGCAAGCAGCCGGTGCACATCGTCATCGCGCACCGCACCCGATGGAAGGCCAACGCCTGCCGAGAAACTATCGCTCTTGAGGCGGCCAGCGGTAACGGAGAGGTGCACGTCTTCAATGATCACGCCGGCCATGCGTTCGGCGGAGTCGACGGCGGCTCGAATGGAGCGCTCGGCGCTGTCGAGATGGGTGACCATGCCGGCCTTCAACCCTTCCGCACGCGTGTGGCCGAAGCCAAGCATATCGAACTGGACAGCATCGGCGCCGTCGTCGGCCCAATCAGGGACGGTGGAGGTCTTGCCGATCAGGCAGCACACTTTGCTCGTGCCGATATCAAGGGCGGTCACGATGCGCTGGCGCTTTCCTCTGATCGATGCGTTGTAGGTCATCCCCCTGCTCTCAGCTCCGTCTCACGTTCTGCCACCGAGTTGATGGGTAGCGGGTTGATGGACTGCGGGTTGATTGACCGAGCCGGTCGCCGATGTCGGTACGCCGGCGGGCGCAACCTCTTCGATGGAGACGGCCGTAGACTCGCGGAGTCGCAACGTGACCCGGTCGAGGAGACGCATATCGATCGCCGCAATGTCCTGTTCGAGAATGCCGCGTTCCCGTTCGAGCTTTTGAAGCGCGTCGAGAGCCATCTCGATATTGCCGTCAGGCAACATCACTTCCGTGCCGGTGCGCAGCTTGAGCGTCCAGCGGCGATCGCCGACGCGCAACGCCGCGAGCATACGGTCGCGCAGATCCTTGTAGGCACGTAGCGTCTCGTAAAGCGCCGCCGCATGCTTGCCCGCACCCTCGCCAACGACGAGCGGCAGATGCGGGAACGCCTGAGGCAAGGCCGGCGCCAACACCACACCCTCACTGTCCACGACAAAAGTCTGTCTCTTGTTCTGCCAGATCGCGTAAGGATCGCGTTCCTCGATCTCGACCTGCAGCGTCGAGGGCAGAAGCCGCATCACGCGCGCGTGGCGGATCCACGGGACTGCTTCGAGGCGGTCTTTGGCGGCATCGGTATCGAATGCCAGCATGAAGGTTTCCGGGCCTGCCCCGAGAGCCGTGGTAATTGCGAAGTCGGTGGCGTTGTTCTGGCCCTCGACGACCACGCGCTCGACCCCGAAGCCCATCGCGACGGCGGCGCGCTGAGCGCCCGTTACCGCCGCGTTAAAAATCTGTTCGATGTGACCGCCGACGATCGCACCATATAGGACGGCGCTGGCCACGAAGGCCGCGCAGAGAAGCTGCCATTTGCCGCTCAACGGACCTCGCCGAGTTCGGCCGAGATGGACGCGTCGCGGACCCTTCGGGGTGACCGATCTGCCGCCTTGCGCTACTGGGAGCTGGTGGGCGTAGGGGTTCGACACGCCACGCGCCATTGGCGCCCTGCGGGGCTCCCCGTGCCTACCGTAACCTCTTGACGTGCCTAGCGATTGCACGACGCATCCTCCACGATCCAACGGACCAGCTCGCCAAATGAACGCCCAACATGGGCTGCAAGCTCCGGCACCAGTGACGTGGACGTCATGCCCGGTTGGGTGTTGACCTCAAGACAGATCAGCTCCCCCGTTCCATCAGGCCGGTCGTCGTAACGGAAGTCGCTCCGACTGACCCCACGGCAGCCCAGTGCCCTATGAGCCGCTACCGACAGCTTCCGTACCAATTGGTAAACATTTAGTTTAATTGGTGCCGGCAGGAGGTGAATTGAGCCCCCTGGCGCGTATTTTGACTCGTAGTCATAGAAGGTCAGGCCTTCGGCCGGGCGGATCTCGATCACGTCCAGCGCTTCGTCCCCCATGACCGCGCAAGTCAGTTCCCGGCCATGGATAAAACGCTCCACCATGAGCTCCTCGCCAAGCGCCCAATCGGCGGAGTGCAGTTCCTGTGGCGGGTGGGCTTGATCTTCAAGGATGATGTAGACGCCAACAGACGAGCCCTCCGTAGGCGGCTTGATCACGTAAGGCGGCTCGATGGGGTGCCCGCGGGCCGCTTCAGCGCGGCTCACGATCTTGCTCTCAGCAACAGGTACACCCGCTTCGCGCAGGACGGCCTTTGCGCGCTCCTTGTGCATTGCGAGCGCTGAAGCTAAAACGCCAGAGTGCGTGTAAGGAAGCTCCAAGGTCTCCAGGACGCCCTGAATGCACCCATCTTCGCCGAACTTGCCGTGCAGCGCGTTGAAGCAAACATCGGGCTCGATTTCGATCAAACGCTGGGCGACATCGCGGCCCACATCGAGCCTGGTGACCTTATAGCCCTCTCCCTCCAGGGCCTCAGCACAGGCGGCGCCGGATCGGAGCGATATCTCACGCTCGGAGGACATTCCGCCCATCAGAACGGCGACGTGCTTTTGCTTTTCTGCCATCAAAAGGCCCCCGGTGGTTGGACTGAGATGCGAAACGGCGCCTCACGTCCCTCTAGACGCAAGACACCCCGATTTGGTTAACGCCGCATTAACCGTGTTCGCGCACGGACACACGCTGCTGGTAGTGAAAAATGGAAGCGCGGGGCTTAGGCGGGCTTGCCGAGGCGCTTGATTTCCCATTCGAGCTGGACGCCGCTCGTTTCCTTGACCCGCGCCCGCACGGTCTCGCCGAGCGTTTCCAAGTCGGCGGCCGAGGCATCCCCCTCGTTGATCAGGAAGTTGCAATGCAATTCCGACACTTTCGCATCGCCCACGGTGAGTCCCCGGCAGCCCGCCGCATCGATCAACTGCCAGGACTTGTTGCCTTCCGGGTTCTTGAAGGTCGAACCGCCGGTGCGGCTTTTGATGGGTTGCACCTCTTCGCGATATGCGGCGATTTCGTCCATCTGGACATTGATCTTCGCGGGATCGCCGGGCTCGCCCTGGAACAACGCTTCGGTGAAGATGTAATCCTCCGGCGCGCCGCAATGCCGATAGGTGTAATTCATGTCGTCGACGGAGAGGACGTGGATGTTGCCGGCGCGGTCGACAGCTCGCGCTTCGACGAGCACGTCGCAGGTCTCCGTCCCGTGCGCCCCGCCATTCATGCGCAACGCGCCGCCAATGCCCCCGGGAATGCCCCGATAGAAGGCCAGGCCCGCGATACCGGCATCGGCCGCAGCGCGTGCCACTTTGACATCGGGAACAGCCGTGCCGACGCGCAAACGATTGCCCGCTTCGACTTTGATCTCGTTGAACCCGCGCCCAAGCCGGATGACGACGCCGTCAATACCGCCATCGCGCACAAGAAGGTTCGACCCAAGCCCGATCGTCGTCACGGGCACGTCGGCGGGCAGCGCCTTCATGAAGTAACCGAGATCCGCTTCGTCGGCCGGAGAGAAAAGCACCTCGGCGGGACCGCCAACACGGAACCATGTGTATTCCTTGAGCTCTGATCCAGTCCTGAGCCTGCCACGCAGATCCGGCATCAATGCTTCGAGCCTTTCGAAAAGGTCCATTCCGCTCACGAGGCGCCTCCTTGTGCAGCGAGCTTGGCGGGCAGCGCATTAATCCAGTCCGTGATCGTCCCGGCGCCCAGTCCTATGACGAGATCACCATCCTCTGCCACCGTCGCGACGGTATCAGCCAGTGACTCCGCATCGTCTACCACGAGCACGTTAGAATGCCCGTGGCGTCGCAAGCCTGCGGCGAGTTCGTCCCGGTCGATACCGGGGATTGGGGCCTCGCCGGCCGAGTAGACCGGTGTGAGGATCACCACATCGGCGTCATCGAAGCACGCCGAAAAATCGTTGAACAGAGCCTGAAGCCGCGTATAGCGATGCGGCTGCATCACCGCCACGATGCGTCCCTTGCCCGCAGCATTTGCACCGCGCAAGACAGCCGCGATCTCCACGGGATGGTGCGCATAGTCATCATAGATCGCCACACCCTGCCACTCCGCAACCCGAGTGAAGCGCCGCTTCACCCCGGAGAACTCAGCGAGTGTTGTCCGGATCGTCTCATCATCGATGCCAGCTTCCGTTGCGACGGCAAGCGCCGCAAGCGCATTGAGCGCATTGTAGTGGCCGAGAGCCGGCAGCATCAGGTCTTTGATCTCGCGTGCACCA
Organism: Methyloceanibacter sp.; assembly: GCA_030064755.1. Lineage (GTDB taxonomy): Bacteria > Pseudomonadota > Alphaproteobacteria > Rhizobiales > Methyloligellaceae > Methyloceanibacter. Next base: position 14,941 of record JASJEH010000010.1, read on the forward strand.
CCAGCAACGCCCGACCCGAGGCGAACGTCGAATGTCATGGTCGCGTGATCGGGCCGCACGTTGAAAAGACGAAGGTCTGCAGAACGCCTCACACCATAGGTTAGAGTGCGCCGTCCATTCTCTGCACCGCCCAAGGCTGCCATCAGCCCGCGCACGACAGGATGGTCGATACAAGCGACAACGGTCCCGTAGAACGGGATCGCCTCAATGAACTGCTCAAACGCTTGATGGAGGACTTCCTCAGACTCCCAGAAATCCATGTGCTCGGGATCGAGATTGGTAATCACGCCAATCTGCGTGGGCAGCTTCAAGAACGTTCCGTCGGATTCGTCTGCTTCAACGACCATCCATTCGCCTTGCCCGATCCGCGCATTCGTTCCCCAGGAATTGATGATGCCGCCCGTGATCACGGTTGGATCGAGCCCGCCGCCATAAAGAAGGTCTGCCACCAAGCATGTCGTCGTGGTCTTTCCGTGGGTACCGGTCACCGAGACGGTTGTACACGGACGCATGAGCTCGGCGAGCATCTCGGCGCGCCGGATGATCGGTATACCGCGTTCGTGTGCCGCCTCGAATTCCGGGTTCCCGGGTTTCACGGCACTGGAGATGACGAGGTAGGACGCGCCGTTCACGTTGCGCGGATCGTGGCCGATAGTGCATTCGATGCCATGGTCGCGAAGTCGCGCCAAGTTGGGCCCTTCCTTTAGGTCGCTGCCCTGCACGCGATAGCCTCGCGTATGCATCACTTCGGCAATGGCGCTCATGCCGATGCCGCCAATGCCGACGATATGAAATAGGCCGGTCGTTTCAGGCGGTGGCAAATGCATAGCGGCCTATACTCCGTCCGGACCGGCCAAGTCCGCCACGAGGTCAGCGAGCCTGTTCACTGCGTACACATTGCCCATAGCTTTGGACTTCTCGGCGGCCTGTGCCAGCCTGTCTGGATTGCTGAGCAACTCCTCCAGCCGCCCCGCCAAAAATTCAGGCGAAATGCTAGACTGGTGCATGCACCATCCACCCCCGCTGTCCTCGAGACGGCGTGCGTTCTCAAGCTGATCGTTATCGATCGCATGGGGCAGCGGCACGAGAATGGCAGGACGGCCGATGGCTGTCAGCTCCGCCACGGTCGATGCTCCCGCCCTCGAAATGACCAGATGCGAATTCGCAATCCGCTCGGGCAGGTCCTGAAAGAATGGCGCTACATGGGCCGTGATCTCGGCCTCGCGATAGGCATCGCGCACTTCAGCGACGTCTTCGGGACGGGCCTGCTGCACGACCGTCAAACGCCAGCGTAGGGGCGACGGCAATTTGGCCAGGGCTTGCGGCATCATCTCCGAGAAGAACCGGGCTCCCTGACTGCCGCCAAAGACGAGCAGCAAGAGCCGGCCCGCGGACTCAGGCGGGATGTAGTCTTGATCACGGAACGCAACGACGGCATCGCGTACGGGGTTACCCGTAAAGACCGCGCGCTTCTCCGCGCTGCGCCGCAGATGCTTTGTCGTCTCAAAGGACAAGGCAATGGCGTCGGCAAACCGAGACAGCAACCGGTTAGCGCGCCCCATCACTGCGTTCTGCTCGTGCAGCACGGTGGGAATCGCAAGCGACCGCGCCGCCAATAAGGGCGGCAGCGTCGGATAGCCACCAAAGCCCACCACCACATGTGGCTGCACCATCTCGAGCAAGCGCCGAGCCCGGAAGTAACCTTTGGCCAATGTTGAAAGCGTATTCATGACGGCACCAGGCGATCGCCCGGAGAAGGTGGCCGAGGGTACCTGGTAGGTCGCGCGCGCCGGAAAGTCGGCGCCGTATTGCTCAGCCCGCTCGTCGGTCGCGAGTTCCACGGCGAAACCACGCCGCGTCAGTTCCTGTGCCAAAGCCGTCGCGGGGAACAGATGTCCGCCTGTTCCCCCGGCAGCAAGAAGAATGGTCTGAGTCAAGCGGTCTGTCCCCTGGCTCTCGCAGGATCCCCATCATGCCCGGCGCTTGCCGGATGCTGCAATCTTCCCGCCATCGGTCTTTTGCGGGTCAACCCCAGCGTAAACCCCATGGTGAGCGCCATGGCAAGCATGGACGAGCCACCTGAGGAAATGAAGGGCAACGTCATACCCTTCGCGGGCAGCAGGCCAACATTTACGGCCATGTTGATCAGGGTCTGCAAGCCGAACAGCATCACAAGCCCCGCAATGGCGTGACGGATGAACCCATCCGGCTCTTGAGAGGCCTTAGAGAGCCCTCTCAATACGATAAAGGCGAATAGGATCAACAAGATCATGCAGGCAATCAGGCCGTATTCCTCGGCAGCGACCGCAAAGATAAAGTCGGTATGGGAGTCCGGTAGGACATCCTTGACGGTTCCCTCACCCGGTCCGCGCCCGAACCAGCCACCGCGCAGAAAAGACTCTAGAGAGCGATCAGCCTGATAGGTGTCGCCGGACGCGGGATAGAGGAACCGGTCGATACGCGACGCCACATGCGGCAGCAATAGGTAGGCGGAGACGAGGCCTATCACGCCGAGCCCCATCAACAAGACGATCCAGATCATGTTGATGCCGGCCATAAAGAATAGCGCGCCCCAGACGACACTCACGAGGAGCGTCTGACCGAAGTCCGGCTGCAGCACGAGAAGCAGTGCAAACACTGCATAAAGTAGGATCGCCAGCTCCAGCCCCGGGACATCTTTGCGCTTCTGACTTTCGTTGAAGAGCCAGGCGGTGAGGACGATGAAGGCCGGCTTTACAAACTCCGACGGCTGGATGCTGATGGGACCCATATGGAGCCAGCGCTTTGCGCCTTTCACCTCTGGCCCGATAAACAGAATACCCAGCATCAGGACGATGCCGACGAGGAAGATAATGAGGCTGGCACGCCGAATTTGCTTGGGCGTGAGGGTCGAGGCGGCGAACATGATCGCGAAGGCTGGCAAGAGCATCGCCACATGGCGCCGCACGAAGTGAAATTGTTCCAAGTCCAGCTTTTCAGCGATTGGCGGACTGGCCGCGAGCGACAGCACGACTCCAGCCCCCATCAGCAGCAACAAGGCGGCAAGCATCAGCCGATCGACGGTGAACCACCAATCAGAGAGGATGCTTTTATCGGCGCGCGTGATCCGCATGGCACGCTACCCTAGCCGTCAAGGCTTGTGACATCGTTACGCTGGAGTACAAGTTGCTTGAATGCGTCGCCGCGCTTCACAAAATTGGGATACTGGTCGAACGACGCACAGGCTGGAGACAATAGCACAACCGGCTCGGCCGCCTGCGACCGGCTTGCATCCTCGGCGGCTTGCGCCACGGCGCGGTCGAGCGTACCGCAAGCCACATGCGGGATGGCGTCGCCAAGCTGGTCTGCGAAGGCGTTAGAGGCTTCGCCAATCAAATAAGCCCGCGCGATTCGCGGGAAAAAGGGCTCAAGCCCTGCAAGGCCGCCATCTTTGGCCACGCCGCCCACGATCCAATAGATGTCATCGAAACTGCCAAGCGCCTTCCCGGCGGCATCGGCGTTGGTCGCCTTGGAGTCGTTCACGAATAGAACCCTGCCGGCTTTCGCGACCTGCTCCATACGGTGGGCGAGGCCCCCGAAGGTCCGAAGCCCCTCCTGGAGCACATCCGGCTCGATACCTTGCGATCGGGCTAGTGCGTAAGCCGTTGCGGCGTTCTGCCAGTTATGCGCACCGCGCAAGGAGCCGATGCCTGTCAGGTTAGCGCGCGCGACTTCGTTGCCGCCCTCCATCTCCACGAGAATCGCGTCGGCACCCCAAACACCGTTCTGAACGGGCCGACCGATGGCGATGTGCTTGACCCTGTAGGGTCCGTCGAGAGTCTCGGCGATGGCCCGGCACGGCTCATCGTCGACGCCGATTACGGCCGTCGCGTCCGGCCCGAGCTGAGCGAAAACGCGTGCCTTAACGCCTGCATAACCTTCGAATGAGCCGTGACGGTCGAGGTGATCCGGCGTGATGTTCAGGAGCGCCGCTGTATCGGGCTTTAGCGAGGGGGTCAGATCGATCTGATAGGATGACAGTTCGAGAACGTAAGTGCGTCCCGCCTCGAATGGCGGCAGATCCAGAACGGCCGTACCGATATTGCCGCCAAGCGCCACGTCCCTCCCCGCCTGCTCCAACAGATGCGCCGTCAACGCTGTCGTCGTCGACTTGCCGTTCGTGCCCGTGATCGCAACCACCTTGCAGTCAACACAGGACGCCTCGCGCGCCCTGAAGAAAAGCTCCACGTCGCCGATGACGTCGATCCCGGCAGAGCGCGCCTTCCTGACGCTCCAATGGGGCTCCGGGTGTGTCAGCGGGATGCCGGGCGCGAGAACGAGCGCGGCGAAGGCGCCGAAGTCTGCATCTGACAGATCCTCGACGGCAAAGCCCGCCTCGACGGCTTGCGTCCGGCCCGCTTCCTTGTCGTCCCACATAACGACGTCGGCGCCACCCTCCTGTAGTGATCGCGCCGTCGCAAGACCGCTGAGACCTGCGCCAACGACCGCCAGCTTGCGTCCTGCGAAGATCGTAACGGGAATCATAATGAGTGAAGATTACCGCAATTTCAGCGTCGCCAAGCCGATGAGCGCCAACACGACGGCAATGATCCAGAAGCGAATAACGACCGTCGATTCCGGCCAGCCCTTCTGCTCAAAGTGGTGGTGGAGCGGCGCCATGCGGAACACGCGCTTACCGAACATCTTGAACGACGCGACTTGGACGATCACAGAAACTGCCTCGAGAACGAATAGCCCGCCAACTATCGCCAGGACCAGTTCGTGCTTCGTCGCAACCGCAATGGTGCCCAGCGCTCCACCCAAAGCGAGCGAGCCCGTATCGCCCATGAAGATCAGCGCGGGCGGGGCATTGAACCAGAGGAAGCCAAGACCCGCACCGAGCAGCGCACCGCAAATGACGGCAAGCTCGGCGGTCCCAGCAACATGATGGACTTGCAGATGGTCGGCGAAGTTGGCGCTACCCACCATGTAAGCGATGAGACCGAACGTGGCGGCAGCGATCATGACCGGCACGATCGCGAGACCGTCCAAGCCGTCGGTAAGGTTCACTGCATTGCCCGCGCCAACGATGATGAAGGTACCGAAGATTACGAATAGCCACGTCCCAAGCGGAATGATGAGATCCTTGAAAAAAGGAATAGTCAAAGCGGTCGACAGCGGTGGCTCACCGACGGACGCGATCACGTAGCACGCGAAAATCGCCGCGACGGCTTCGATAACAATCTTGATACGGCCCGCGAACCCTAGCACCGATTGCTTCGTGACCTTAAGGTAGTCGTCGTAAAGGCCCACCGCGCCGTAAACCAAAGTCAGGAACAAGACGACCCAAACATATGGGTTGGAGAGGTTTGCCCAAAGCAGCACCGAGAACACAAGGCCGGAGAGAATCATCAGGCCGCCCATTGTCGGCGTGCCCTGCTTCTGAATGATATGCGTCTTGGGGCCTTCAGTGCGGATGGGCTGACCCTTTCCTTGACGCACGCGCAGAGAACGGATTACGCGCGGCCCGAAGAAGAACACAAAGAGCAACGCGGTGAGGATAGCGCCGCCCGTCCTGAATGTGATGTAGCGGAAGAGATTGAGAATAGCGACGTCGGGCGCAAGCTCCGCCAGCAAAAGTAACATCGCGATTCATCCCCCTGTTAAGCAGCCCTTCGGGACTTAGGCCCCGATGGCAAATTCTCTTAGTCTTCCAACGCGCGCTTGAGCCCCTCGACCAGCGGCGCCATACGGCTTCCCAGCGACCCCTTCACCATCACGATGTCGCCCGGCTGCACGCTCGACAACAGCGACGGCGCCAACGCCTCCGACGTTTCGGCGTAAGCCCCCTTGCGGTTGTGCGGCAAGGCCTCGAACAAAGAAGCCATGTCCGCGCCGCACGCAAAAACAACATCTATGCCCGCCGCGTCAACGGCTTCCGCCAGTTCTCGATGAAGTCTCCGGCTTTCCTCCCCGAGTTCGAGCATGTCGCCAAGCACGGCAATCCGCCGTTTGTATTCGCTCCGCGGTGTAAGACCGAGCGTCGCGAGCGCCGCCCGCACAGAGGCCGGATTGGCGTTATACGACTCGTCAACGATGCAGACGGGCCCTCGTTCCATCGATGTAACGAACCGCTGGCCGCGTCCGGCAGGCGCTTGAACCGCCCCGAGCGCCTCTGCGGCAGCGTCAAGATCGGCACCGGCGAGTTTCGCCGCCGCGAGAACCGCAAGCGTGTTCTGGACCACGTGGCGACCCGGCGCACCGACGCGATAGGTAAGCATCTCGCCCAGAAGATCCGACGTAACCACCGAGCCCTCCGGGGTGAGATCGTAATTGATCAGCCTTACCCTCGAGCGCTCATCTTCACCGAATGAAAAAATCTCAGCACCCTGACCACGCGCGGCGGCCGCCAACCGCTCGAAATGTGGATTGTCGCGATTAAGAATGGCGGCGCCGCCCGGCTCCAGGCCCTCGAAGATCTCGGCCTTAGCATCTGCGATCTCTTCGACCGAGTTGAAGAATTCGATATGAACGGGCTCCACGGTTGTGATGATGGCGATATGCGGACGCACGAGACGCGTGAGCGCCGAAATCTCGCCGGCGTGGTTCATGCCCATCTCGAACACCCCGTAGTCGATGTCGCGCGGCATGTTGGCAAGTGTCAGCGGCACGCCCCAGTGATTGTTGAACGACTTGGCCGAAGCATGGACACTACCGCTTGAGCTGAGCGCGACACGCAAGGCTTCCTTGGTTCCGGTCTTTCCCGCGCTCCCGGTCACGCCGATCACAACCGCGTGCTCGGTGCGGTCGCGCCCGGCGCGTCCAAGGTCGTTAAGTGCATCGAACGTGTCTCGCACCCGAACGAGACGCGTTTCGTCGAAATCGGACGGCGCGTCACCCGTCTGCGCTTCGATAGAGGTGCCAGCGGGAAACGTCTCTTCGACGACGGCACAGCCCGCTTCGGCGGTCAGAGCCTTGGGTACGAAATCGTGACCATCGCGGTTGTGCCCTCGGATCGCAATGAAGCCCTCGCCAGGCTGAATGGCACGACTGTCGATTGAGAAGCCGGAGATCGGTGCGGCGGGGTCGCCTTCGCAGCGCCCTCCCGTTGCGCTGATGACCTCGCCCAACGTCCAAACAGGATCAGCCAAGTCTTGCCCCCTTGGTTAACGCAGCTGCAACCGCGTCGTGATCGGAAAATGGAATGACGGTCGTGCCGATGGTCTGACCCGTCTCATGTCCCTTGCCGGCTACGAGCAAAACGTCGCCTTCGCGCAGCATACGGATCGCCTCTGAAATCGCAGTCGCGCGGTCGCCGATCTCACGCCCCCCGGGAACGGCCACCAAGATCTCATCGCGAATGGCGGCGGGGTCCTCGCTGCGCGGATTGTCGTCGGTCACGATCACCACGTCGGCCTTCTCTGCAGCAGTCGCACCCATCTCGGGGCGCTTACCGCGATCGCGATCGCCACCGCAGCCGAACACGACGAAGAGCTTGTTTGCCGCATAGGGCCTTAAGGCGTCGAGCGCCTTGGCTAGCGCATCGGGCGTATGCGCGTAGTCGATGAAGATAGGCGCGCCATAGGCCGACGTCCCCGCAAGATCGAGACGCCCGGTCGCGCCTTGCAGCCTCTCAAGCCGCGGCAGAACGTCGGCGGCGGACGCGCCTGTCGCCATGACGAGACCAGCCGCCACGAGGGCATTGCTCGCTTGAAACGCCCCGACAAGAGGCAAGCGCACCGTATACGTTGTTCCTTCATACTCGATGGCCAGGCGTTGCGCGAAGCCGTCGATCTCCGCAGACACCAGGCGCAGGCCTTCCCCCGCGTGACCTACCGTAAAGACCTTCAAACCCCTTACTCTGGCGGCATCGGCGACCCGCGCACTTTCCGAACCATCCATGTCGATCACCGCCGTCGCCCCGGGTTGCAGGAGTTCGGTGAAGAGACGCAGCTTTTGCGCAAAGTAATCTTCGAAGCTGGCGTGGTAGTCCAAGTGATCCCGCGAAATGTTGGTGAAGGCTGCGGCTTCGAGCGCAACTCCATCCAGACGCCGCTGTTGCAATCCGTGGCTTGAGGCTTCCAGCGCGAGATGGGTTACACCCTCAGCGCTGAGCTCGGCCAGAAGGCCATGCAGCTCGATGGGATCGGGAGTGGTATGCTTCAGGGTCTTTGTGCCGCGCGGCGACACGACGCCAACCGTCCCAAGACTCGCCGCGGCATAGCCCGCATCACTCCAGAGCTGCCGCGTGAAGGCTGCCACGGAGGTCTTGCCGTTCGTGCCGGTGACGGCCACCGTCGTCCCAGGCTGCGCGCCATAAAACTTTGCGGCAGCCATAGCGAGGGTTTTGCGTGGGTCGGGTACCGGGACGACCGGCACGTCAACATCCATCTCGTTGGGCGCGAGGACCGCGACAGCGCCGCGCGCCACCGCATCGGCTGCATATCGAGCGCCGTCCGTGTTGACGCCAGGCAGCGCTGCAAAGAGATAGCCGGGCTTCACCTGCCGGCTGTCAGCCGCAATGCCAGAAATCGAGAGAGCCGCAACACCCGCGCTCAGCTTCGCCTCCGGTCCTAACAATTCACCGAGGGTCATGTCCGACTGCCCGTAACCGGCTCAAAAAATGAAGGAAAACTCAAGGCCGTGACAAATGGTATTGCGCCACAGCCGTCTTCTAATAGGTGGCCGGGGTCGTGGCGTCAAACCGGGATGCAGTCTCATCGAACTTGGGCTGCACGCCAAGTATCGGTGCTATCCGAGCCACAACGTTGCCAACCGTCGGCGCCGCATTCCGGCCCGCTGTGGAAACATAGTTGGTGGCTTCGACGCGCTGAGGCTCATCCAGCGTCACGAGGACAACATACTGTGGATCGTCCGTCGGGAAGACCGATAGGAAACTGTTCAACAGCGAGTGACGCGCATAACGCCCGTTGACAACCTTCTCGGCAGTTCCAGTTTTGCCGCCGACCCGGTAGCCTTCCGCATCTGCCCGTTTTCCCGACCCGCGTATAACGTTCTCTCGCATCAGCTTCACCACCGCCGCACTGGTCTCAGACGATACGACGCGTTTTGCAGCCACCATGGCTTCCTCACGCGTGCGCGGCAGAAATGTCGGCGGAATTGCATAGCCGCCATTCACAAGCGGTACGGTCGCCGTCGCTAGCTGAAGAGGTGTCACTGACAAGCCGTGGCCGAAAGCGATCGTCATCGTGTTCAGCTTTTTCCAACGGCTGGGAACGATGGGCGCCGCGCTAGGCCCGAGTTCGGTGACGACAGGATCGAGTAGTCCAAGCTTCTTGAGGAAAGCACGATGAGCCGGAACGCCCATATGCATAGCCATTTTGGCGGACGCAATATTCGAGGAGTAAATGAAGGCCTCGGCGACGGTGAGCGGCCTGCGTTTGCCGTGGAAATCGCTGATCGAAAAACGGCCGAAATAGATCGGGCTTGTTGCGTCGTATACGGTGTTCAAATTCGCTAAACCGGAATCGAGGACGCCTGCGACGGTGACCGCCTTGACGATCGAGCCCAACTCGTACACGCCAAAGCCGACACGGTTGATCCTATTCTTGTCCAGCGCTTCGTGACGGCGATGAGGATCGAAGTCGGGCAGCGAGGCGAGGGCTACGATCTCTCCGGTATGCACATTCATGACGATGCCCGAGGCAGCCTTGGCCTTATACAGCGTCATCGCGCTCACAAGCTCTTCCCTCAGAACGTGCTGCGCGCCAACGTCCAGGGAGACGGCTACGGTCTCACCGCCCGTCTCGGTCTGAGGGTTCATCATCGTGAGCTGAGGGTTGTTGTCGATAAACTTCTCGATGCCGCCGAGACCGCGATTGTCCACATCGACGAGGCCTACGACATGGCTAGCCGTCGCGCCAACGGGATAAAAGCGGCGGTACTCCTGGATAAAGCCAAGACCGGGAAGTCCGAGATCATGCACGCTCTGCTGCTGGCCCGGTGCCAGCTCACGAGCGATGCGCACAAAGCGTCCCCGCCCCTTGAGCTGCTTCCGCAGCTTCACCTTGTTGATGTTCGGCAGAACGCGCGAGACGCCGTCCACGACTTCGTCGGCATCGAGGATGCGTTTGGGGTCGGCATAGAGTGTTGCGCCGCGAATATCTGTTGCGAGCAGTTGACCGTTGCGGTCGAGAATGTCCGGCCGGTGGATCGTCGTCGATATGTCGTAGGACCCAGCTCGGCCCGGGCCGTGACCAGCAAGGCCGAGCGATACGAGGCGTCCGCCGATCAAGACGAAGGCTAAGGCAAATCCCAAACATGCGAGGCGAAACCGGGTTCGGCAGCGGGCATGGTAGGCGCGCGCCGCGCGTGCTTCCGCAGGAGTCGGGTTTTGATTTTCGCGCTGAGCCATCCGAATCCGAGCCTACTGAGCCGCCGCATTGATGTTTGCGGTATTGGCGTCAGCGGTCTTGGCTGACTGCGCCAACTTGCGGACACGCTCAAAGTCCGTCTCGGTCACTTCATCCAGGATGACAATTTGCTGGGGATGAGCTGGGCTCAGTTCGAGGTACTTCTTGGCGAGGCGCTCAATGCGTTCCGGCCGATTAAGAAGGCTCCACTCGGCGCGCGCGACGGCTAGGGAATCGCGCTCTTCTTCGATTTGCCGCTGAAGCAGGACGATCTTCTCGTCCAGGCTCCGTGCCTCGTACTTCACCTGGTAGATCACTGTGGCCAAGGCGGCGAGGCCGAGAACCAGGCAGATATTCACAAAACGCAACATCACACTACCGCGTCCCAACAGCGACGCGTCCCTCAACGCAAAACTCTCAAGCACCCCTCAGCTGGCGCAGCTCGGGCACCCCAAGCCCGGCTAAGTCGAAATCTTGGGCCGGAGCTTCCGTTCGGAGGCCGGCTCTTAGCCTGGCCGACCGAGCTCTTGGGTTGCTCCGGACCTCTTCTTCACTTGGTTCTACGGGCCGACGGTTAAGAAGCTGGAAGCGTGGCAAGAATTCTTTGGTGTCCTGATCGGGCAAATGCCGGGAGCCTTTTTGGGGAGGGGAGCTACGGTCTGCGAAAAAACGCTTCACAATTCGGTCTTCCAGGGAGTGAAACGTCACCACCACGAGGCGTCCGCCTGGCTTCAACAGCCGCTCAGCGGCAATGAGACCCGCGGCAAGCTCCTCCAATTCCGAATTCACATACAGCCGAAGCCCTTGAAACGTGCGAGTTGCGGGGTGTTTCGCCTCGTTACGGGCTCGGCCAAGCACGCCGACGACAAGCTCGGCCAGCGTCCCCGTCCGGGTGATCGGGGCCTCAGTGCGCGCCTTCACGATGGCCTTGGCAATGGCGCGCGACCGGCGCTCTTCACCGAAAACGTAAATAATATCAGCGATCTGGGTTTCTTCGAAGCTGTTAACGACGTCCGCAGCGGATATCCCTTCCGCCCCCATGCGCATGTCGAGCGGACCGTCCTTGGCGAAGGAGAAACCGCGCTCGGGCTGATCCAGCTGCATCGATGAGACGCCGATATCGAGCACGACGCCATCGACAGTGTCGATGCCTTGGGCCTCTGCAAGGCCTTCCATCTCGCCATAGCGGCCCAATACGGCTTCGAAACGGTTTGGGAACTCGGAGGCGAGTGTTTCCGCATTGGCGAGTGCTTGCGGATCGCGATCGATAGCCATCACGCGGCAGTTGGCCGTTTCAAGGATAGCTCTCGAATAGCCGCCTGCTCCGAATGTGCCGTCGATGATGATGTCGCCGTCTTCAGGCTTGAGCGCGGCCAGAACCTCTGAAAGCAGCACGGGAATGTGACGGACCAGTCCGCCAGCGACAGACGATGGTCTGCCGCGGTCCGTCATCATTCCCGTACTCCCTCTGCACCGCCGCTTCCGCGGCGCCCCGCGCCGAGTAACTTGCGAAGATCGCGGACTTTGTCCCGCGCTTCTGCCAAATGTGCGTCAAAACGTTTCGGCTCCCAGAGCTGAAATTTCTCCCCCAACCCCACAAAGGTGATGTGGCTGGTGATGCCGGCATGTTCGCGCAAGCGCTCCGGGAGAATCGTACGGCCGTCTTGATCGATGGAGAGAATTTCGGATGTGCCGAAGAGCGCCGTAGCGAGCTGATCGCGCTCATCGGAATACGGCGCGAGATCTTCGACAAGAGAATTGATTTTATCGACGAGACGCTTACCGCCTGCATCGAGCGCAGGCGCATCAAGCGATGGATAGCAGTAGATGCCCTCAAGCCCGTCCTTGGCGAGAACCGTTCGGAACGGCGCGGGAACCGAAACGCGGCCCTTGGCGTCGATCCTATTGGTGAATGACGAGACAAACTGATCCATCTCCCCCTCACGCGCTACGAAGCCGACTGAATGAACACGGAACTGAAAAACGGCGCTTCGGCGCTGGCCTTCCGCAAGCTCGGAAAATGGGTGGAGGAAGCGGCGCGGATCCCCCCGTGGCCTCAAAGGAAGCGCTGCCTGCTTCCTCCACCCCACTCACCGAACGGGCAGTTATGGGATAGCATGGGATATCATGGGCGTCAACGGAAATACTCGGGAATTGGCGCTTTTGCGTGGGACTGGAGGACACGCCAAGGCGAGGCGTACCGTGATTTGGAGCGCGCAGCGTGGCGGAGCTGGAGGGCGTAGGGTAGAACCGGACGAGGATCGAACCCGGTCAGAGAGGGGAGCAATCAGGCAGCGGCGCTTCTTCGCGTCCGCATCAGGGCGCGGCCATATGGGTGGCGCATTTGCAACGCCTACTGATGGCCTGAGGCAAGCCATCGACAAGATGGCAACGCAACACGTGGCGGCTATGCAGCGAAGACTATATCACCGCGTCTTTGGCCTGATGGCCCTCACGGCGCTGGTTATCGCCGTGGGTACGGCAGTCGTACGCGCCGCAGCCCCCCCGGCGATGGCGGACGGCGCGGCCTTTGCGCGCCTCGGGCCACCGGAAGCCCCGGTCAAGCTGTTCTATGAAACAATGGGCTCGGGCGACCCGTTGCTCCTCATCCACGGCTTTGGATCGAGTACATTTACTTGGCGGCGCATTGCTCCGGCGTTAGCGACAACACACAGGGTGATCGCCGTCGATCTGAAGGGCTTCGGACAGTCCGACAAGCCGCTTGACGAGCACTACTCGATTTTCGACCAAGCCCAGCTCATCAAGCAGCTCATCCTTGAGAAGGATCTCAAGGACCTGACTTTGATTGGACACTCTTACGGGGGCGGTATCTCTCTGATGCTGGCTCTCGACAAGGATCCGCGCCTGGAAGGGCGCATCTCGAAACTCGTCCTCTTGGACACGATTGCGTACCCGCAGAACATCCCAGTCGCCTTCAAGATGATGGACATGCCCCTCATGTCCCATCTCGGCGTTCGGATGGTCCCACCCGAAATGCAAGCCCGTGTGGCGCTGAGACTTGCCTATTTCGACGACAGCAAAATCGGGGAAGACACCGTCGAGACCTATGCGGCCCCACTTCGCACAATCGCGGGAAAGCATGCCGTCATCCAAAGCGCACGCCAGATTGTGCCGCATGGTCTCGAGGAGATTTCCAAACGCTATTCGACGATAACCCAACCGACGCTGATCGCGTGGTGCGACAGCGACAAAATCGTACCGCTCGATATTGGGCTAGAGCTTCGACGAAACATGCCGACCTCCCGTCTCGAAGTCATTGAGCAGTGCGGGCACATGCCGCAGGAGGAACAGCCCGAGGCCACTCTCCGGCTCATACAGAACTTTTTGGCGCGCTGAAGCAAACCTGTCGTGGCGCGCCTTTAGGCTCGCCGAGCCTCGAATCGCCCTATGGCGGATGAGACGAGGCAGTATTAGTTTTTCTTATAGACACAATAAGGAAATACGATTTGCGCTTATGGACTTTGGCGCGCACTGTGCGCCCAACTGGCGCACACCCGAGCGGCCCTACAATCCAAAATCAAGAACGTAAGGAGATGAGGAAATGGATGTGAAAGTCGAGAAGTCCGGCGGCTGCCCCGTGATGCACGGCGCGGTCACGGAGATCCGCAATTCGGTGATGGACTGGTGGCCGAAGTCCCTCAACCTGGACATCCTGAGCCAGCACGACACGAAAACCGACCCGATGGGAAAGGACTTCGACTATCGCGAGGAAGTCCAGACGCTCGACTTCGACGCGCTGAAGAAGGACATGCACGCGCTGATGACCGACAGCCAGGAATGGTGGCCGGCAGACTGGGGCCACTATGGCGGGCTGATGATCCGCATGGCCTGGCACGCTGCTGGTTCCTATCGGATGGGCGACGGGCGGGGCGGCGCCGGCACCGGCAACCAGCGTTTCGCGCCGCTGAATTCCTGGCCGGACAATGTCAGCCTCGATAAGGCGCGTCGTCTTCTGTGGCCGATCAAGAAGAAATACGGGAACAAGGTATCTTGGGCGGACCTGATCATCCTGGCCGGCAACATCGCCTACGAATCCATGGGGCTTAAGACCTTCGGCTTCGGCTTTGGCCGCGAGGACATTTGGCATCCGGAAATCGACACGTATTGGGGCGCCGAAAAGGAATGGCTCGCGCCGAGCGACGAACGCTACACCGACGTCGATGAGCCCGACACCATGGAGAATCCACTCGCGGCGGTTCAGATGGGTCTGATCTACGTGAACCCGGAAGGCGTGAACGGTAATCCCGATCCGATCAAGACCGCGGCCCAGGTCCGCGAGACCTTCAAGCGCATGGCAATGAACGACGAGGAAACTGCGGCGTTGACTGCTGGCGGCCACACCGTGGGCAAAACCCACGGCAATGGCGATGCCGACGCGCTCGGTCCGGATCCGGAGGACGCCGGCGTCGAAATGCAGGGCCTTGGCTGGGCCAACCCCGAACAGGATGGGCTCGCGAGCCGCGCCGTGACGTCGGGTCTTGAGGGTGCCTGGACGACCAAACCGCTCGAGTTCGACATGGGTTACTTCGACATGCTCTTCGGCCACGATTGGTGGGTGCAGAAGAGCCCTGCCGGCGCCAACCAGTGGGAGCCGGTCGACATCAAGGAAGAGGATATGCCGGTCGACGCCAGCGATCCCTCCAAGCGCCACAAGCCCATCATGACCGATGCGGACATGGCCATGCGATTCGACCCGGCCTACAAGGCGATCTGCGAAAAGTTCATCGCCGATCCGGAATACTTCAGGGACACTTTCGCACGGGCTTGGTTCAAGCTGACCCATCGCGACATGGGTCCGAAGGCCCGCTACATCGGTCCGGACGTCCCGGAAGAAGACCTGATATGGCAGGACCCGATTCCGGTCGGTCCCACCGGCTACGACGTGGACGCCGTCAAAGCCAAGATCGCGGCATCCGGCCTGAGCATCGCCGAAATGGTCTCCACCGCTTGGGACAGCGCCCGTACCTATCGCGGGTCGGACATGCGCGGCGGCGCCAACGGCGCGCGCATTCGTCTGGCCCCGCAGAAGGACTGGGAAGGCAACGAGCCCGAGCGTCTCGCCAAGGTACTGTCGGTTCTCGAGCCGATCGCCAAGGACGCGGGCGCCAGCATTGCGGATGTGATCGTGCTCGCGGGCAATCTTGGTGTTGAGCAAGCTGCGAAGGCGGCCGGTTACGACGTAACCGTGCCCTTCGAGCCAGGTCGTGGCGACGCCACGGACGAGATGACCGACGCGGAGTCCTTCGAGCCGCTGGAGCCGCTCGCCGATGGCTACCGCAATTGGCTGAAGAAAGACTACGCGGTCACCCCCGAAGAGCTGATGCTGGATCGCACACAGCTCATGCGGCTAACAGCACCAGAGATGACGGTGCTGGTGGGCGGCATGCGCGCCATTGGCACCAATTATGGCGGCACCAAGCATGGCGTCTTCACCGACCGCGAAGGTGCTCTGACCACGGACTTCTTCACCAACCTCACCGACATGGCCTATAAGTGGGTCGCCACGGAGGACGGCATCTATGAGATCCGTGACCGCAAGTCCGACGAGGTAAAATGGACCGCCACGCGCATGGACTTGATCTTTGGATCGAACTCCATCTTGCGCGCGTACTCGGAGGTTTACGCTCAAGACGATGCGAGCGAGAAATTCGTGAACGACTTCGTGGCCGCCTGGACAAAGGTCATGAACGCGGACCGTTTCGACTTGGTCTAAGCGACTTGGTCTAAGCGACTTGGCCCAATCGACTTGGCCCAATCGCCCTGGCCGAGCTTGGCGTTTATCGAAAGCTGAAGCGCCCCTCCTCATCTGGCGCTTCCCCGCAGAACGGCTGGCGTGCCTCAACCGCCAGCCGTTCTCACTTTGCGGTTTCGGCAAGCCTGGACCATACACGTCAAGTCTCAGCTGACCGCGTCAGGTCGCGACTGCACAAATGGAGACCGGCGCGAGGGGGCGTCCCTCACGCCGGTCCTAACATGTCACCAAGCCTGTAAGCCGGGTTCTGTACCTCGCAGCTGCGAGGTGATGGCCATTCATCTGGGGCCCGCCTTGCGGCGCGCCTCGTGCAACCAACCCGGGCCGCTGGTCTGGAAACAGACCTGAACGATTTCTCGCAACTTACGATCAATCGACCTTGCGGCCCCTATTCGGTCTTGCTCCCGGTGGGGTTTGCCGTGCCGCCTTTGTTACCAAAGACGCGGTGCGCTCTTACCGCACCCTTTCACCCTTACCCTTTTGAAGGACCGTTCGGCCCGAAGGGCGGTTTGCTTTCTGTGGCACTTTCCCTGGGGTCGCCCCCGCCGGACGTTATCCGGCACCGTGCTTCCATGGAGCCCGGACTTTCCTCCCCTCAAGTCGAGGAGCGGCCATCCGGCCTGCTGACTCCCTGAAATAAGGGGATTTCCAGGGTTCTCGTCAAGTGCGGGACGTGCGAGTGGCCAATCCACCTCCAGCGCATTCCGCCATCATGTACGGTCCGGTCTCGTCACGGCTTTTTGATCGCCCGGTTACCATTGTTCCCATATGCTCGCGGCAACTTGCCGCATAATGATGGAAATTCAGCTTTTCCGAGGCTTGCGGAAGCGGTGCAACCCTTTGCAAGGGCACTTCGAGCAATGACAAATCAAGTTCTGATCGCACGCTGGCTCACGGTGTTTCCAGAACTGGCAGAGCTTGAGCCAGAAACGAAAGAGACGCTCTTCGAGGTCACCCAGTTCGAACGGCTCCGCCGCGGTGACACGGCTTACTACCAAGGCCAGCTTTGCCAGAACTACGTCATGTGCATCGAGGGCCAAACGCGCGTCTATAAGACGTCGGAATCGGGCCGGGAGATCATGCTCTACCAGGTCGGCGCCGGAGAGACGTGTGTTCTAACTACGTCCTGCTTGATCGCAGGGAACCCCTTTCCCGCCGAAAGTAACGCGCAGGCGGATGCCTTGCTTGCGGCCATCCCGGCGGATGTCTTCCACCAGCTCATGTCATCGTCACCCAAGTTTCGGAACTACGTGCTGTCAAACTACGGAGACCTGTTGTCGAGCCTAATCATGCTCGTGGACGAAGTGGCCTTCGCAAGCCTCGACCTTCGCCTGGCCCGGCGTCTCCTGGCCGAAACCGAAAGCAGCAGCGTCGTCTCGAAGACCCATCAGCAGCTCGCGCTGGATCTTGGAAGTGTTCGTGAGGTCATCAGCCGTTACATCTCGGAATGGGAGAGACTGGGCTGGGTCCGCTCCTCGCGCGGTTCGATCGAGGTCCTAGACCGGGATGCGCTCGCAGCCTACGGCGCAGGCGATGCGGCTCTTCCACGCCCGGCCTTGAAAGCAGGCTCCCAGGCATGACGGCCCGGCAACGTAACTCAGGTCACAGACAAGGTCGGGGAGTGCAACTTAAGGACGATCGAGAGCAGAAGTTCCAAGAATCAAACAGAACATGACTCGAAGAGAAGAAACGCCGGAGGACCGAAGACAATGACAGACACAACACCGAGACGGCTTATCTCCCGGCTGACATTGCCCGCACTGGTGGCTGGCGTGTTCTTGGTGGGTCTCCCCTCTTTCGCGGCCGCGATGGATGCGCACGGAGACTCCGACGCTGATTTTGGCGAGAGTTGTGCTATGGGCCTGGCCGACGGGCAGATGGTCAAGACGGATTGCTCGGTTAGCTGGACCGGCGAAGACGGCAAGGTCTACTGCTTCTCGAGCGAAAACTCTAAGAGTGCCTTTCTGAAGGACCCAGACGGCAATATCACGCGCGCGAAGCAATTCCTCGCAGAACAAAAGGCCAAAGCCGCCGCCAAGGCGGCCGCTGGCCAGAAAGTCTTCACGGAGGAGGACGTCAACGCGCGCGTGCAGGAAGTCATCGATGAACGCTCGCAGGACGGCGCCTTCGTATTCCACGACCCCAAGCTCGCGGCGGACCTCAAGCTCAACTTCGACCAAATCAAAATCGTTCGCGGCATGGAAGGCTATGGCTGGTTCGCCAATGTCATTTTCAACGATGTCGAAGAGCCTAAGAAGCAATACGCCATCGACTTCTGGTTCAAGCCGGAAGGCCAGCAGCTCACGCTTCAGGACATCCGCGTGCAGAAGGGTCCCAGGCGCGACGGCGACGGCTACTTTATGATTACGCGTCTTCCCGTTGCGTGGTGGTGGCTGCCGGTGCAGGAGCATCCCGGCAGTATTGAAGGTGCCCGCGCCTGGCATGTGATGGCCGCCATCCACGACTACATCCTCGAAAACAAGGATGAGGACGGGAACATCACCGTCAAGGATGAGAAGACCGGAGAAGACCTGAAGCTGCAGTTTGTCGAAATGCACCGGCCCGTCCGGCGGCTGATGGGTGAAGGGAAGTACTTTGCCTGCACCGACTTCCGCAAGCCAGGTAGCAAGGACGAGTATTACGATCTCGACTTCTGGGTCGACGAGAAGGACGGAGAGCTAAAGGTCGGCAATGTGAAGGTCCACAAAGTGCCAGTCCAAGAGGACGGAATCTGGACGCAGGTTGACCGCTACACGTTCGAAGGCATGGACTTCGAAGAAACGCTCTAGCCCCGAAAGCTTCTAGTTCCTCCAGCTCGCATTCCGGCGAGCACTTACCAAACTTTCCCGCCCCTTCACATGGAGGGGCGGTTTTCTATTGCCAATGTTGCCCGGCGAAATCGCGAAGTTGTGATGGCCGTTGCGTGAGTCCAGTCACATTCGAAGCGCGTTATTCGACTGTACCGTGCTCTTGCGTCTACGGCAGATCGTGCCTGCGGCGATCAGACATGGAACAAACCAACCTATGGAGGAACCTAAGATGAAGTACCTGACCCCTGCCCTTGTTGCCGGCGCCCTTCTTTTTGCCGCCCCCGCAATCGCGGCCACCGGCGAATACGACAATATGTGCGCCATGGGCCTTGCGATTGAGAAGAAGGTCGAGACGGACTGCTCGGTCAATGCGGAGATCAACGGCAACACCTATTGCTTCGGCAATGAGGAAGCCAAGGCGATGTTCATGAAGGACACCGAAGGCAACCTCAAGAAAGCTCAGAGCTTCTACAACGACAATCAGTAGCGCGCCGCTGCTCAAGGCTAGTCAACGGGGAAGATCCGGCATGGCCTGCTTGGTCTTCCCCTTACAAACCCGCCTCAGCCGCCTTGGCATTGCAATTGTCCATTGACGGGGTGCCCTTTTCTGATGATTCAATGGCGTCTCGTTGGCCGGATGCGCCACGCACACGAAAGTCATCTATCCAAAAGTCACGTATCCAGAAGTCTTGGAGGAAGAATTTATGAATAAGGTTGTTCTCGCCGCTGCCGTCGCCGCCGCAATGGTTGCCGCTCCCGTTTCCGCCGCTTTTGCCGCTGGCGCCGCCGGTGAGTTCGGAAACAACTGTGCCTTTGGCCTCACCAAAGGTGTGAAGAAGTACACCGATTGCTCAGTGATGGAGAAGATCGACGGCAAGGTCTACTGCTTCAGCAAGCAGTCTGCCAAAGAGGAGTTCATGAAGGACTCCAAGGGTAACCTCGAGAAGGCTGAGAGCTTCTACAACGACAATCAGTAGCGTCAGCGGCGCTTTGGGCGCCCTGAATAGCGATTTCAAGGCTCGCCCAAAGTCTGGGCGGGCCTTTTTCGTGGCGGCTCTGATCGCGATGGCTCGGCCGGTTGGCCCTAAACTCCTGCCCCAGCGCGAACCAAGAGCAGCTTCTTCAGCGTCTCGCAGGTGGAACGGTCCGCTCGACCATTGATCCGTTCAGGGCGAAAATGCCGCTGAAATGCCTCCACCACGATCTCTGTGCCCCGACCATAGGTCGATGTAGCCTCGAGCCCGTATCCCAAGTCCACCAAGTCTTGCTGCAACTGGGCGACGGCCGCGCTCTCGTCACCAAGGCCTAGGCCCGCATCGTCACCTGCGGGAACCGGCTCCGTCCATAGGCCGACCCCGGCACGGGCAAGCCGCGCCCAATCGAAGCGCTCACCGGGATCGCGCTTGCGCCCCGGGGCGATATCCGAGTGCGCGAGCACACGGTCTATCGGAATCTCATGGCGGCTAAGAATGTCTTGGCACAGCGCCTCAACAGCGTCCATCTGGACATCGGGAAAGGGCGGATAGTCGAAGTCGTGGCCGGGATTGTGGATCTCGATGCCGATTGATGCGGAGTTGAGGTCCTTCTCGCCGGCCCAAAAGCTCTGGCCGGCGTGCCATGCCCGCTCCGCCTCCGCCACCATCTGCGTGATGGTGCCATCCTCATCGACGATGTAATGCGCCGAGACTTTGGACTCTTCGGAGGCGAGCCAATCGCGGGCCGCATCGTGGGTTTCCATCCCCGTGTAGTGGAGGATCAGCATGTCGGGTTTGCGCCCGTGCCACCGTTCTTCGAAATTGGGCGAAGGAACCCAATGCGTGGCGAGCTTGCTATCCGGTGCAGCCGTCATCGAAGTCTGTCCATTATGCTAGGCAGCCCAAACGCCCGCGATCGGCGACCTGGCTGTCGCCCAAGGCGGCACGACGCAACAAGCGCCTAGAGACCGCGTTCCTTTGCGATCTGCTGATACGCCTCGTTGATCGCGGCAACCTTGTCCGTGGCGATGGAAACGAACTCTTCCGGCACGCCGCGCGCGATCAGCTTGTCCGGATGGTTCTCTGCGATCAGCTTGCGGTACTGGGCCTTCAGATCGTCGTTGGAAACCGTCGGTTGAACCTCGAGCACCTCGTATGGATTGCGCTTCGACGCGACGACGTGACGAGCCTTGATGTAGCTGAACTCGGTATCCGTGAAGCCGAATCGCTTGGCAACTTGCTTCAGAAACTCTTCCTCGCTCGGATCGAACTCATCGTCGGCCTTAGCGATATGGAACAGCCCGTCCAGCACGTCTTCGAGCAGCTTTCGGTTGCCCTTGAACATTCCCGCCAGTTGATCTGCATAAGCCTCGTACCCGGAGACCTCCTGCTTGGCGAGGTTGAAAACCCGGGCCACGTTCTTCATTTCGCCATCAGGAACCTTGAAGACCTCTTTGAAGGCGTTGACCTCGTCCATCGTGACAACGCCGTCTGCCTTGGCCATCTTGGCGCCGAGCGCGATCACGCCTACGGTGAAGGCCACCTGATCCTCGCCCTCGCCACCGGCGCCCTCTTCGCCGTCGCGGTCAATCACATAGTGCCCTGCGACGCCGCCAAGGAGCGCGCCAATCGGCCCTCCGACTGCGAGACCTGCCGCTGCGCCTGCGAGCTTTCCCCAAACCGACATAGTAGACCCCCTTGAGATCTTTCGTCCTGTTGAACCATACGAGCCTTTCGGCCATCTCGCATGGGCAATTCAATCTGGCGGCCCATGACCGCCTCAACAACTACGTGCTGCCATCCCGGAGATTGCCGCCAATCGACATCTTGGGCTCGTCAACCTCAAGACCATCGGCGAGGCGCCGCTCCACGTGCCACGACCTGACGAAGGTCCAAACAAAAAACCACAAGCCCAAAAGCGCATTGGCGCCGCTTGCAATCCAGACGAACATCGATCCCAGTTCGAAGAGATTAGCCGCAGCAAGGATGAAGGCCTCGATCACAATCGCGAAGCCGCCCGCCATCACAATGGCGGCGCAAAGCGAAACAACAAAGATCGATATTGGATTTCCGCCTTTTTTGGCGTTCTCGGTGCTCATCAGCTCACTCAAACCCTTGAGAATCTGCTAGGGGCGCTTTTCCTTACCGGGGCAACCCCTTTGGCACAAGGGGTTCGAGCATCTATAGCCGTCCCAGTTCCCGCCCGATCTTGAATGACAAGGATGCCGTAGAATTGTATCCGTGGCGGCGAAGCGGCGAAAGGAGCAACAATGGCGGTCTATGAGCTTGACGGGCAGGCACCCGAGTTTCCCGAGGATGGGCTCTACTGGGTCGCCGAAACAGCCGTCTTGACGGGCAGAGTCCGGCTGAAATCCGACGCCAGTGTCTGGTATGGCTCGGTGCTGCGCGGCGACAACGAGTGGATCGAGATCGGCACCCGTTCGCAAGTCCAAGACAACTCCACGCTCCACACCGACCCCGGATTCCCGCTGACCATCGGTCAGGATTGCGTGATCGGACACAACGTAGTCCTTCATGGCTGCACAATCGGTGACAATTCGCTGATTGGCATGGGCGCGACCGTCCTAAACGGGGCGAAGATCGGTTCGAACTGTCTGGTAGGCGCAGGCGCGCTGATTACCGAGGGCAAAGAGTTCCCGGACAATTCCATGATCATCGGATCACCCGCCAAGGCGGTGCGCGAGGTGGACGACAAGATGCGCGCCATGATCGCCCGGGGTGCGGACGTCTATGTACGCCGGTGGAAGCAGTATGCGGCCGGTTTGAGGCGGATCTCGTGACGGGCGTATAGGCCGCGAAATGACCGGCAGATGGCAGTTCTTCATCGACCGTGGTGGCACGTTCACGGACATTGTCGGGCGGAGGCCCGACGGTGCGGTTGTAACCACTAAGCTGCTCTCTGAGAATCCTGAGTCGTATGAGGATGCCGCCATCGCCGGCATCGCCGATCTCCTCGGCGCTCCGCGCGATGCGCCGCTGCCCCCTAGCCGTATCGAGACCGTACGGATGGGAACGACAGTCGCCACCAATGCGCT
Source organism: Methyloceanibacter sp. (assembly GCA_030064755.1). GTDB lineage: Bacteria > Pseudomonadota > Alphaproteobacteria > Rhizobiales > Methyloligellaceae > Methyloceanibacter. The sequence continues at coordinate 37,906 of JASJEH010000010.1, forward strand.
GCTCGAGCGCAAGGGTGACCGCGTTCTCCTCATTGTCAGCGAAGGATTTCGAGACGCTCTTGAGATTGGCTATCAAGCCCGGCCGAGTATCTTCGCACGGCATATCCAAAAGCCCTCAATGCTCTACGAGCGCGTCGTCGAGGTTCCCGAGCGGATCCGCGCGGACGGGACCGTTGAGATTCCGCTGAACCTCGAGACAATGCGCGGCATCCTTGACGGCGCCCGCAAGGACGGCATCGACTCCGTCGCTATCGTTTTCATGCATGCCTATTCCCACCCTGGGCACGAGCGTGAAGCAGCAAGGCTCGCCCGCGAACTGGGCTTCGCTCAAGTCTCAGTCAGCCACGAAGTCAGTCCCCTCGTTAAGTTCGTCGGACGCGGCGACACGACCGTCGCTGACGCGTATCTGTCACCACTGCTACGCCGCTATGTGAACCGCGTGGCGGGCGCACTCTCGGCCCATGGCGGTGAGACCGTAGGCGACGCAGCGACGCGGCTGCTCTTCATGCAGTCGTCGGGCGGTCTCACCTCCGCGCATCTGTTCCGCGGCAAGGATGCAATCCTGTCCGGACCGGCCGGTGGTGTGGTCGGCGCCGTGGAGACCGCCGAGGCCGCCGGTTTCTCGAAGGTGATCGGTTTCGACATGGGAGGCACGTCAACGGATGTGTGCCACTACGACGGCGTGCTCGAACGCACATTCGAGAGCGTTGTTGCTGGTGCCCGTGTCCGCGCGCCGATGATGCTGATCCACACGGTTGCGGCTGGCGGAGGCTCGATCCTGCATTGCGACGAGTCCCGCTTTCGGGTCGGACCGGACTCAGCAGGCGCCGATCCTGGCCCTTGCGCCTATCGCCGCGGCGGTCCGCTCACGGTCACGGACGCAAATGTCATGACAGGCAAGCTTCAGCCCGACCTTTTCCCGCACATCTTCGGCGCGGAACAGGACCAACCGCTCGATCGTCGCTCGGTGGTGAAGGAATTCCATGGGCTGGCGCGGCAGCTCGGCGACGGGCGTCAACCAGAGGAGATCGCCGCGGGCTTTATCAAGATTGCAGTGGCCAACATGGCCAACGCCATCAAGACAATCTCCGTGCAGCGCGGCTATGACGTCTCCGGCTACGTGCTGAATTGTTTCGGTGGCGCGGGCGGGCAACATGCCTGCCTTGTGGCCGACGCGCTTGGGATCGAGAATGTGCTCCTGCATCCCCTGTCCGGCGTGCTGTCGGCCTATGGCATGGGGCTCGCGAGCGTCCGCGCGACGCGCACCCATGCGGTGCTCGCGTCACTGGACACCGACGGCATGTCGAAGCTCAGCGAAGTCCGTGAGCCGTTGGACCGCGAGGTCCGTCTCGAACTCTCCTTGCAGGGTATCGACGCAGATGACGTCGCCATCGTGGCGCAAGCACATCTGCGCTACGAGGGGACGGATAGCGCGCTCCCAATTCCCGTCTCTTCCTTGACGGCGATGCGCGAAGAGTTCGAGGCGGCGCATCAGAAACGCTTCGGCTTCATCAGCCCTGAAAAGGACATTGAGATCGAGGCGATCGAGGTTGAGGCCATTGGGGGCGGCTCGCTGATCGCCGAGACTGATGTGGCCCACCTAGACGCCCCGCCGAGAGCAGAACCGCAGGCCCGCGCCGACATGTTCACCCAGGGGCGCTGGCATGACGTACCCGTCTTTCGCCGGACCAGCCTGAGGCCAGGCGCCTCAATCGAAGGACCGGCGCTTCTGATTGAGGATCATCAAACCGTCGTTATCGAGCCTGAATGGCGCGGCTCGGTGACGCCCAAGAACCACCTTCTTCTGACGCGCGCGCATGAGAAGCGTGCCCAAGAGACTGTCGGCGCCAAGGCCGACCCCGTCATGCTCGAAGTGTTTAACAGCCTCTTCGTGTCAATCGCCGAGCAGATGGGCTACGCACTGCAGAACACTGCCCGCTCGGTCAATATCAAGGAACGACTTGATTTCTCTTGCGCCATTTTCGACGCCAGCGGCGCACTGATCGCGAATGCACCGCATATTCCGGTCCATCTCGGCTCGATGGACAAGAGTGTGGAAACGATCGTCCGGGAGATTGGCGCCGAGCTTCGCCCAGGCGATGTGTGGATGTTGAACGCACCCTACAACGGCGGAACGCATCTGCCAGACATCACCGTTGTGACGCCGGTGTTTGATGAAGGCGGCATGGAGATTCTCTTCTTCGTCGCTTCGCGCGGCCACCACGCGGATGTGGGCGGCATTGCCCCGGGATCAATGAGCCCGCAAGCGGCGACGATCGAAGAAGAGGGAATCTATATCGATCCCTTCCGGCTTATCCGCGACGAGCGCTTTCAGGAAGACGCGGTGCGGCGTCTCTTCACAGACGCGCCCTACCCGGCTCGAAACGTCGAGCAGAACATTTCGGACCTAAAGGCGCAGGCCGCCGCTAATGAAAAAGGCGTCATCGAATTGCGCAAGATGGTGCGCCAATATGGGCTTTCCACGGTGGCTGCCTATATGGGTCATGTGCAGGACAATGCCGCCGAGGCGGTACGCAAAGCTATTGCAACACTGAAGAATTCGAACTTTGCGCTGGAGACGGACCAAGGCAGCCGGATTGCCGTCGCCATCAGCATAGACCGTCAGCGGAACAGAGCTATCGTCGATTTCGCCGGCACGAGCGCGCAATCAGAAACGACGTTCAACGCACCTGAACCAATCACGCAGGCTTGCGTGCTTTACGTCTTCCGGACGCTGGTGGATGAGGACATTCCCCTCAACGCAGGCTGCCTTCGCCACATCGATATCATGGTGCCTCAAGGATCGCTCCTCAAGCCGAGATTCCCAGCACCGGTTGCGGGCGGCAACGTGGAGACAAGCCAAGCGGTCGTGAACTGTCTCTATGGCGCATTAGGCGTCCTTGGGTCCGCACAAGGAACGATGAACAACCTAACCTTTGGGAACGAGCGCGTGCAGTATTACGAGACGATCTGCTCGGGTGCGCCCGCCGGACCTGGCTTCGATGGCGCATCTGCTGTTCAAACACATATGACAAACTCGCGACTGACAGACCCTGAAGTTCTGGAGCTACGGTATCCGGTCCTTCTCGAGCGCTTCGAGATCGAACGGGGTTCGGGTGGCATTGGGCGGTGGAACGCGGGCGATGGAACGGCTCGCACGCTGAGGTTCCTTGAGGAGATGGACTGCGCGATTCTGTCTGGCTTCCGTAAGCAGCATCCATTTGGAACCAAGGGCGGCATGCCGGGTCGCACAGGGAACACATGGGTGCGCAGAAAGTCCGGTGCGCTCGAGGCTCTGAGAGGGGCCGATCAAACCAGGGTCGCCCAAGGCGAAGCCGTGATAATCAAGACACCGACCGGCGGCGGTTATGGTAAGCCATCCCCTGACGAAACCGAGTAGATCCGAATAGGCTGCATCCAGCGACGTGCGCGACTACTCAGGTAATTCTCACTGAGGACTCCCCCCAAAGGGCGACAATGAATGGCGATTGATGGCAGGGCATTGATATCGGGCGCGGGGATCGCGGGCCTCACACTTGCCATTTGCTTGAAAGAGCATGGCGATGACCCGGTCGTCGTGGAGCACAGCCCGGCGCTGCCCGACCAAGGCTATATGATGGATTTCTACGGTACCGGCTGGGACGTTGCCGACCGCATGGGCCTCACCGATAAGCTCCGTACGCTGCGGTATCCCATAGATAAGCTTCAGTTCGTGAACGCAGACGGCAGGCCGTACACGTCAGTCCCGATCAAGCGTATCAAGCGCGCCTTGGACGGTAAGTATGTCTATCTGCGCCGTCCCGACCTTGTGCGCATCTTGTACGACCGCGCGAAGGAACTCGGTGTCGAGTTTCGATTCGGGACCGAGATCGCCGAACTGAGGGAGTTGAACGACCATGTGGACGTAACTTTCGACAATGGCGGCAGGGGCCAGTTTGCGCTCGTGTTCGGTGCCGATGGGGTGCACTCGGGCGTGCGGCGCCTCATGTTTGGCGACGAGAGTCAATTCGCCCGGTTTCTCGGCGCCTATGTTGCCGCGTTTCATATCGAGGACCATGACCTTCCCGTGCGGCGGACAGCTCAGATCCATGAAGAGCCGAATCGTGTCGCCTTCTACTATCCGCTCGGCGAACGCAAACTCGATGCAACGTTTGTTTTCCGGCTCGACGAAGTCGACGTACCCACGGACCAGCAGCTGACTTTCGTGCGGCGCGCCTTCAAAGGCGCCGGCTGGATTGGCGAAGCTCTGCTCGACTCTTATAAGGGCAGCGCACCGCTATACTTCGATACGCTCACCCAAATCGCCATTCCGCGATGGTCGCGTGGACGCGTCACGCTACTGGGCGATGCATGCGGGTGTTTGACGCTTCTGGCGGGACAGGGATCCCATATGGCCATGGCAGGCGCCTACATCCTGGCACAGGAGCTTCAGCGTTACGACGGCAACCACACCGCCGCCTTTACCGCCTATGAAGCGATGATGAAGCCGGAGATCGCCACACGGCAGGAGGATGCCGCCGCTTTCGCCAAGATCTTTATTCCCACGGCGCAGTCAAAACCGTGGTTGCGGCACCTGGTGACCAAAGCGATGTTTCATCCGCTCCTTCTACCCTTTGCTTTTCGCGCTTTTGGATCGAAAAGCATCCTTGAGGACGACGAAGCCTAGCATTGCCTAGAAGGCAACTTCCGCGGTCTTTGCATTAAAGATGACAACATCTTTGCCCGGCTCGATGACGCCAGACGTTGAGTAGGAATAGGGCTCGAACGTCACTGTCGTCTCACATTTGCCGTCGGCGCAGTCGTTGGCCAGTTTGTCTTTCGCTTCTTCCGGCGTGATGTCGTCCGTATTGAGGTAAACGCCTTCTTTCGTGGTGCACTCATAGCCCAAAACATCCCCGGACTTGCCGCCCTTGGTGCAACGCGCCTTCATCTCGACTTTCTGCTCGAGATAGTTCTGGGGGTTTTCTGCAAGGTCCCCGAGCTCGGCGGCCTGGACCTGTGAAGCGCAAGCGAAAAGCCCCACACCAGCAACAACAAAGGCCAGACGAAGGCCCATCGAACAAGTCATCGTTTCCCACCTCAAACGCTATCTGTTTCCATGCCGCGCCATTTGCCTTGGCGCACTGGGCCGCATCCTACAAGGCACGATGTCGAAGAAAAGGCTCTCCCGCGCACAAAATGAAAGGCGCGGGGACGAGCCCCACGCCTTCTCATGCACGTTCGCAGGGAGGAACGCGCCTAGCTTGTCTGGACCGGCTGAACCTGCTTACGCTCGGCCATGAACTGATCGAACTCGGCCTTGTCCTTGGCGTCGCGAAGCCGCTTCAGAAATGTCTGAAACTCCTCGGCCTCTTCTTCAAGCCGCTTCAGGGTTTCCTCCCGGTAGGCATCGAACGCGCGATTGCCGGTCGAGCCAAAGCCGCTTTGAAACCGCTGCGCCTCTTCCTTGAAGTACGAGCGCCAAGCTTTCCTGTTTCCGCATCCCATTCGTCCACTCCAGATTAGATAAGCCAAAACTCCGAGGCCGATTGGCCACCAAACGATGAAGCCAAGGATCATCGCGGCGAACCAAGCGGGCTTTCCGTACTCGTCGAGGGTCGCAACTAGCTGCATCGGGGTCCTTTCAGGGCTTAAGTGAATGTTATTTACATTCACATATATGGGCTCCCCTGGCAAGCCGTTCAACGGCTTGTTCTCTGATTCTTGTCTGCAGCCAGCTGATTTCGTGTGGCGCTTTGGGTGACTCAAGCTGCTCCACGCACCAAGACAAAATTAACCGCGAACCCCGAGAGTTCCCCGCCAATTCTCCGAAAATTGTAGGGTTACCGGGCTTTTTCTGGGGGCGTCACTATGAGTTTTGCGTATCGCCAAGTCGTGGGTTTTGCCACCGCGCTCGCCATTGCCGTCGTCACTTTCGGCGATGGTTCCGCCATCGCCCGGACGTTGAACGACCACAAGCCCCATCATGGCGTGAAGCGCGCTCATTCGATGCCGATTCAAGGAATCGACGTCTCCTACTACCAGGGCGATATCGACTGGCATCAGGTCCGGCAGGCCGGCATCGAATTCGCCTTTATCAAAGCGACCGAAGGCGGCGACCACCTCGATCCCAAGTTTCACCAGAACTGGCACGCGGCGAAGCGGGCGGGTGTTGCCCGCGGGGCCTATCACTTCATTTATTGGTGCCGCCTTGCCTCAGAGCAGGCGGACTGGTTCATCCGCAATGTGCCAAACGATCCCGATGCACTGCCGCCCGTTCTTGATCTTGAGTGGCATCCCACTTCCAAGACCTGCCCCAAGAAGATCTCTCGGAGTCTCGCGCTCAAGAAGATCAAGGTCATTCTCGAGGCCATGGAGCGCCATACGGGCAAGCGGCCGATCATCTATACCGACCCGAAGTTCCACAAGGACATCCTTCAGGGTCAGTTCGAGGACTATCACTTCTGGCTGCGGTCTGTTGCGGCCGAGCCGCATAAGCGATACCCGGGCCGCAAATGGGCCTTCTGGCAGTTCACCGCGACGGGCCATGTGCCCGGCGTCAAAGGACCGTGCGACCGCAACATCTACAACGGCTCGCGCGCCGACTGGAATCTCGTGCTGAGATGGCTTGAGGCGAGCCGTGCGGCCGCTGGCCAGGGATCCCGGACTGCGACCCGCTAGGCCTGTTCCGTGGACACCACTCCGTCGGTAGCTTCGGGCAACACGCCCAGCCCTTTCAAGTAAATCAGCATCTCGCTTTCCAACACTTCTTCTGGAGAGAGCGGCACCTTTTTCGCTGCGCTGCCTTCTTGGATGAAGAGTGAGGCGACGCCGTGCGACATGGTCCAGATGTGCAGCGCCACGAGCTTCAGCGGTGGACGTTCTGTCTCCGGCAACTGACGGCAGAGCGCAGCGGCGGCCTGCTGCAGCACGTTGAATGCCTTCTCGGCGGCGGGCGACGAAGCAGCGGCCTGTATCGCCTCCCCGCCACTCTCGGCCGACGCCCCAGTCTCGAACATGACTGCATAGCTCGCCGGCTCTTCACGGGCAAAGGTTAGGTAGGCCCGGCCCAAGGCTTCAAAGGCCGACAAGGGCGTGGGAATGCCGTTGTTCCAGGCCGCATCCAGGCGTGCCGCAAACCGCTCGAAACCACTGCGCGCAATCTCGGCCAGCAGGGCGTCGCGATCCCGGAAATGCCGATAAGGGGCCGCTGGGCTTACGCCCGCGAGCCGCGCCGCCTCGGTCAGGCTAAAGCCGAAGGCGCCATGCTCCTGGATGAGCTTGCGGGCGGCTTCCAGCAGTACCTCTTTGAGGTTGCCGTGGTGATAGGAGCGCCGCTGCCAGCGGCGGCCGGAGTTGTTCATGTAAACGGCTATTACATAAAAGCCGGCCCCTCGGCTAGTTCGCCGTCATGGATTGCCCGTGTTGTCGTCACCAGAATCCGTCCAAGATTGTTTCCGACGAGGGATTCAATCGGCTCGATCCAGCCAGGGCACCGATTTCACAGGCAGCCACGAACGAGTTCTTCCTGAATCGCCGCTGCACCCTCAGTTTCCTGGCTTTTCTGCCATTCCTCGACAAATCGAATTGGGTTATGCTCCGCCAAAATTGCCTTGGGAGCGCAAGAACTATGCAAGATCATGGCGGCGGAGCTGCACTGCGTTGGCGGAGTCTGTTGGTCGCTGGCATTGCAGCCGTTGCCCTAGCAGGTTCGTCTGTGATCGCGCACGCGGAGAACACCGAAGCAGAGGATGCCTCGAAGGCTCCCTGTACAGACGACGCTATGATAGTGTTCGACGCCTCGGGCTCGATGTCCGGAAACCAGGAACTGGGTATTCCTAATTCAAAGCCCCGCATCGATGAAGTGCGCTGGGCGCTAAGGCAGGTGCTCCCGAGCGCAGCGCGCTATCGCCGTGTAGGTCTCGTGACCTACGGTCCGGGCCCATACAATCAGTGTAACGTTTCGCTGGCCATGAAACCGACTGCCAACGCGGCGAAGAAAATCCTGCGCGCGGTGAGCCGTATTATTCCCGCCGGCAAGACCCCGCTAACTTCGGGTGTCGAGCAGGCAGCGGAAGCGCTCGATTATCGTAACAAACCCGGCGTGATCGTCGTCGTAACAGACGGCGAAGAAACCTGCGGCCGCCAACCTTGCGAACTAGCCAAGCGGCTTCACGACAATGCCGCTCAGCTGACGGTCCATGTTATCGCCTTTCGCTACGCTGGCTATTCCTGGACGGGTTACAACAGCATCACGGACCTGATGTGTCTCGCAGATCAGAACAATGGTCTGTACATCAAGGCCAATAACGAGCAGGAGCTCGCCGACGCCCTTGAGAAAACGCTGGACTGCCCCATGATTTCGCAAGCGCCGCTCACTTTCGACGCCATTCCCTAGCGTAAAGCCCGCGCCGCCGATCTTTGTGTTTGACGGGGTGCCGAAGACTATCCCAAGAAGTCTTTAACCAGACTCTTTGGGCAACGGTCTTTGGGAATGGGGTGGCAATGCTTTTCGTCGGGCGGGTCTTTTTTGCCGTCGGCACTTTTCTGACACCGTGTGTGGTCTTCGCGGCAAACGGCACCTTCTCCGAGGCGCAAGACGTTTCGGCCTCGCTGCTGTCCCGCTGCTGGAGCGCCGGAGCACTCGCGGGCACCGAGCGAGAGCGGCGCTCTACCGTCAACCGCAGCCGTGTTGACCTCGATACGCTACGCGCGGTGACGAGGCCATATCGGCCCCCGGTGCCAAAGCCACTGCGTGGCTCGATCCGCAGCGTGTCGATTCCAAATGATGAAAAGCTCATCGCCCTCACCTTCGACCTGTGCGAAAGCAACGGTCGCCGAACCGGCTATGACGGTGACGTCATCGATTATCTGCGCGCTGAGAATGTCAAAGCAACACTGTTCGTGAGCGGCAAGTGGTTCGAGAGCCATCCCGAAAGGAGTGCGCAACTGATTGCGGACGCGGCTTTCGAGATCGGCGGTCATGGCCTCAGCCATCGCGACTTTTCTCGGGCAAGCCGGGCCACGCTACACGACGAAATCTATCTGACCGAGGCGGCATTCTTACGCGCCCGGCGGCGGCTCATAAGGAAGAGCTGTGCCTGGAACAGGCCGGAGATACTCGCTGTCCAGGAGGATCTGAAGCTGATGCGCTTTCCCTATGGTTGGTGCAACGCGGCATCGCTGTCGGCCGTCGGAGAAGCCGGTCAGCTCGCAATCCAATGGGATATCGTTACCGGCGATCCTGACCCGCGCCTGTCGGCCAAACGCATCGCAAAAACCATCCTCGACCAAGCCCATCCAGGTGCCATTGTTATCGGGCATGCGAACGGCCAAGGACGTAACACGGCGGACGCGCTCAGGATTGCTATTCCAAAGCTGAAAGACAAGGGCTATCGCTTCGTGACCGTGAGCGAGTTGCTCGATGCTGGTGAGCCAGTGATTGCCCAAAGCTGTTACACGGAGCGGCCTGGCGACCAGCGATACTATGCAAAGGTCAAGAAGCGCCGAAAGGCGCGGAAGAAATGACGTCTGCTACGTTTCCTGCAACGGCGGACTTGAGCACGGCACAGTTGCGGGCCGTCGCGACGGGGGAGCAACGCTCTTTGGCAGAGGCTCTCGCCGCCATGCAGCCCTGGACGACATTGGACATTTCCGCCGATGAACTCGCCCAATATCTTTCGAGCGAGGACGGCGGCGCTCAGCGTTACGCGGTCGCTGTTGACGGTGCGCTGGCAGGCATCGTGTCCTTGCGTTTTCCCTGGCTAAAGGGCCCTTATATCGAACTCCTCGCAGTCCTTCCCACACATCAGGGGCACGGACTTGGGACCGAGATTCTCTCATTCGTGGAAGCAGAAACAAGGCGGTTCGGCGGACGCAATGTTTGGGTCTGCGCTTCAGGTTTCAATGACCGCGCGCAGCACTTCTACAGGCGGTGTGGTTTTGTCGAAGTAGGGTCTGTGCCCGACCTTGTCGCGGATGGGTTTTCGGAAACGCTGCTTAGAAAACCTCTGACATAGCGCAGCGTCTTTCTTGACGGTGCGCAATGGCAGGGACCTTCCACAACAGCAAAGTTGTCCACATGAATCGCACCGCCCGGCGCGAGATGATGTCGCACAAACACGCGGCCGAAATGCATGTCCATCGAGGGCGGAAATCCGAAAAAAATTCTGGATCACCGAACTGAATTCCACTTGACGCGTTGAATGACAACGCTTGCAGCGCCCCTTTCCTTGTGCGGCGCAACAATGAAACAGCTTGGCACGTTATTCGGGGAGTTTGTAAAATGGTGTCATTGCAGAACGGGCCCCCCTCCAATCGGAAAGGAGAGTTTCCGATGGAATTTTCAGCCAAACTGACCGTGGCTTCGGTCGTACTATCGTTCAGCTTCCTCGCTGCCGTCATTCTTGGAATGATCTAGGGCGAGTTTTGGGCCTTCGGGCCGCCAACACTAAGCCAGCAGAGTAGAAACGCCGTAGACGGACGACCCCGTCATGGCGCTCTCTCTGCTGTGTTGGCTTTCGTTCCTGACGAACGTTACGCTGCCACCTCGGTGACCTGCTTCGGGTCGTAATTGAGGATCGGGCCAAGCCATTTTTCGGCTTCCTCAAGCGACCATCCTTTGCGCGCGGCGTAGTCTGCGACCTGATCGCGGCCAATCTTACCGATGCCGAAGTAGCGTGAGTCAGGATGCGAGAAGTAGAGGCCCGACACGGCGGCGCCCGGCCACATAGCGTACGACTCCGTCAGCTTCATACCGATTTCGCACTCCGCATCGAGCAGCCGGAATAGCGTGCGCTTTTCCGTATGATCGGGCTGAGACGGATAACCCGGCGCCGGGCGAATGCCAGGATACTCTTCCGCGATAAGGGCTTCATTCGATAGGTTCTCATCAGGCGCATAGCCCCAAAGCTCACGGCGCACTTTTTCATGCATGGCCTCTGCGAAGGCTTCCGCCAGGCGATCCGCAAGCGCTGACACGAGAATTTTCGAATAGTCGTCATTGGCTCGTTCGAACCGGCGGGCGACCTCTTCCTCGCCAATGCCAGCTGTGACAGCGAAACCGCCCACATAGTCCGCAAGACCTGTTTCCTTCGGAGCAACAAAGTCGGACAAGGCGAGGTTCGGCTTTCTTGAATCGCGGGCCATCTGCTGGCGGAGCGTGTGGAAAGTCGCGAATGGCTTTTTCCGGCTTTCATCCGCATACAGCTCGATATCGTCGCCAACACTGTTAGCGGGCCAGAAGCCGACGACAGCACTTGCCTTCAGCCACTTCTCCGCGATCAGCTGCTTCAACATCGCCTGCGCATCTTCGAAGAGCGGCCGCGCGGCCTCACCGTATTTGTCGTCGTCGAGAATGCGCGGGTAAGACCCCTTGAGTTCCCAGGCATGGAAGAAGGGCGTCCAATCGATGTAGCGCGCAAGCTCTTCGAGGTCGTAGGCCTCGAAGGTTCTGGCACCCAAGAAAGACGGCCTTGGCGGCGTGTAACCATTCCAGTCGAGCTTGAGCGCGTTGCCCCTCGCCTGCGCGATGCTTGCCCGTGCCTTCTCCGCCTGACCGCGCGCATAAGACTCCGCCATCTGGGCGTATTCCGCACGGACCTTTGCAATGTGGTCGTCCCGGTGCTCCTCGGAGATCAATCCCGCGACGACGCCGACCGCGCGGCTCGCGTCGGTCACATAGATTGCCTGGTTGCGTTGGTAGTTGGGGCTGATCTTGACCGCGGTATGCACTTTGCTCGTGGTCGCTCCGCCGATAAGCAGTGGAATGTCGAAGCCCTCGCGTTCCATCTCGGAGGCAACGTGGCACATTTCGTCGAGCGATGGCGTGATTAAGCCCGACAGACCAATGATGTCGACGTTTTGCTCGCGCGCCGTATCGAGAATGACCTGCGAGTGCACCATCACACCAAGATCGATGACTTCGTAATTGTTACACTGAAGCACAACACCGACGATGTTCTTGCCGATGTCGTGGACGTCACCCTTAACAGTCGCGAGTAAGATTTTGCCGGCTGCAGGCTGATCCTCAAGGCCGAGCTCCTCCTTTTCCTTCTCCATGAAGGGCATGAGATAGGCCACGGCCTGCTTCATCACACGCGCGGACTTCACCACCTGCGGCAGAAACATCTTGCCTGCGCCAAATAGATCGCCCACGACGTTCATGCCGTCCATCAGCGGGCCTTCGATCACATGTAGCGGCCGCTCCGCGCGCTGCCGCGCTTCTTCGGTGTCCTCTTCCACATAGGCGCCGATGCCGTGCACGAGCGCATAGCTGAGACGCTCCTCGACGGGCTTCTCACGCCAGGACAAATCCGCTTCCTTCTTTTGCGCAGCGCCACCCTTGTAGCGCTCGGCGGCGTCCAACAGGCGATCGGTGGCGTCGTCGCGGCGGTTGAGGATCACATCCTCCACAAGGTCGCGCAGTTCCGGCTCGATGTCGTCGTACTGGCCAAGCTGCCCCGCATTGACGATGCCCATATCCATGCCGGCCTGAATGGCGTGATACAGAAACACCGTATGCATGGCTTCGCGAACGCGCTCGTTGCCCCGAAATGCAAACGATAGGTTCGACACACCGCCAGAAACATGCACGTAGGGGAGTTCGGCCTTAATGCGCTTCGTGGCTTCGATGAAGGCGCGGCCATAGTCGTTATGTTCCTCAATGCCGGTCGCGACCGCGAAGATATTGGGGTCGAAGATGATGTCTTCGCCCGGGAACCCGACCTTCTTTGTCAAGAGATCGTAGGCCCGCTTACAAATCTCGAACTTGCGCTCGGCCGTCTCCGCCTGCCCCGTTTCGTCGAAGGCCATCACAACGACGGCAGCGCCGTAGCGCAGGACTTTCCGCGCCTGCTCCAGGAACGGCTCCTCGCCTTCCTTCATGCTGATGGAATTCACCACCGCCTTGCCCTGCACGCATTTGAGCCCTTCCTCGATCACGGACCATTTGGACGAGTCGATCATGACGGGCACGCGTGAGATATCCGGCTCGGACGCGATCAGATTAAGGAAGGTCTTCATCGCTTCCTCAGAGTTCAACATGCCCTCGTCCATGTTGATGTCGATCATATTCGCGCCATTCTCGACCTGCTGACGCGCTACTTCGAGCGCGGCGGCATAGTCGTTGGCCTCGATCAGTTTACGGAAGCGTGCAGATCCGGTGACGTTGGTCCGCTCACCAACCATAACGAAGTTCTGGGCAGCGTTGCTCACTTGCTTCTTACCTGTAGAAATCAGCCGTGCACGAAGGGTTCGAGACCCGAAAGGCGCAGCTTATGCTCGACCTTCGGAATGGCGCGTGGCGCATAGGGCGCGACCGCTTCGGCAATGGCCCGAATATGATCTGGAGTCGTACCGCAACAGCCGCCAACAATGTTGATCAAGCCGTTCTTGGCCCAGTCTTCGAGAAGCCCCGCCATGTACTCTGGCGTCTCGTCATACTCACCCATCTCATTGGGCAACCCAGCATTCGGATAAATGCTGACATAGGCTTCTGTCACATTGGCGATCTCGTCCACGCAGGGCCGTAGCTGTTCGGCGCCAAACGAGCAGTTGAAGCCGATAGAGAACGGCTTCAGGTGACGCATGGAGTACCAGAACGCTTCAGGAGTCTGTCCTGAAAGGTTGCGCCCCGACAGATCCGTCACCGTGCCCGAGATCATGATCGGCAAGTGCACATCCATCTCGTCATAGACTTGTTCGACAGCGAACCCAGCTGCCTTTGCGTTAAGCGTATCGAACACGGTCTCGATCAGCATTAGATCCACACCACCTTCGATCAGCCCACGCACTTGTGTGGAATAGGCGTCGACCAGCTCATCGAAATCTACGTTGCGAAAACCGGGATTGTTGACGTCAGGCGAGATAGACGCGGTGCGGTTGGTCGGGCCTATGGCTCCCGCGACGTAACGCGGCCTGTCGGGTGTCTTGGTGGTCCAGGCATCGGCCGCTTCACGCGCGAGCTTGGCGGCCACGACATTCATCTCGTGGCTAATGTCTTCCAGACCATAGTCGGCCTGGCTGATGGCCTGGGCATTAAACGTGTTCGTGCCGACAATATCCGCGCCGGCCTCAAGGTAACCGCTATGGATATCGCGTATGATCTCGGGCTGGGTGATCACCAGCAGGTCGTTATTTCCCTTCAGATCGCGATCGAAATCCTTGAAGCGCTCGCCGCGATAACCCTCCTCATCCAACTTGTGCCGCTGGATCATGGTCCCCATCGCGCCATCCAAAATGTGGATGCGCTCTTTGATGGCCTCATTCAGATGCTGGATACGTTCTTCGCGGGTCATGATGCCACCTTTGTGATCTTCGTTGGCTCCGCGCCTGTTTCCGTCTTCTTTGCGAACGCTTTTGCGGGACGCAAGCCAAGAAGGTGGCAAATCGCATAGACAAGGTCCGCACGGTTCAACGTGTAGAAGTGAAAAGAGGTAATGCCCTGGTCGACGAGGCCAAGCACCTGCTCGGCTGCGACGGCTGCTGCCACGAGATGCCGCGTTTCCGAATCCTCTTCCAACCCTTCGAAGCGCCGTTCCAGCCAGTCGGGGACGCTCGCGCCGGATCGCTTCGCGAAACTGGCGGCTTGCTTGAAATTGTTGATGGGGATGAGGCCCGGAATGATCGGAATGTCGATGCCCGCGGCCCGTACCCTATCGAGATAACGGAAATAGACTTCGTTATCGAAGAAGAATTGCGTGATGGCGCCATCCGCACCCGCATCCACCTTAGCTTTCAGCATGGCGATGTCCGCTTCGACGGACGGCGACTCCGGATGCTTCTCCGGGTAGCAGGCCACTGACGTCACAAACGGTGCAATGCTCTTGATGCCGGCGACCAGGGCCGCGGCGTTTTCATAGCCGCCCGGAGTCGGAACGTAGCGTTCGCCGACGCCCTCGGGCGGATCGCCCCGCAAGGCCACGAGGTTGCGAACCCCAAGGTCCCAATAATCGCGGATGATTTCGTCCACTTCATCCGTGGTTGCGTTGACGCAAGTGAGATGGGCGGCAGGCACGAGTGTCGTCTCGCTTAGAATCCGGGCCACGGTGGCGTGCGTGCGCTCGCGCGTCGATCCCCCGGCGCCATAGGTCACCGAGACGTATTTTGGGCGCAACGGCTCCAGCCGCCTGATCGCGCGCCAGAGCGTTTCCTCCATGGCCTGTGTGCGCGGCGGAAAGAATTCGAACGAAACCTCGATGGCACCACGTCCTAGAAATCGGCGCTTCGGTGGCTCCTGATCGTGTGACTCTTCTGAACCGAGCATTATGCAGCGACCTCCACCTTGCCATTACGTTTTCTCGCCTTGCGCAGGGCGTCAGGCTTTTGACCGAGCCACAGCGATACAGTCAATTTGCCTTCCGAAGATGCCTGCTCCGCAATCCCGTTCTTCGATGGTGCGTCGCCATGCGGGTTGAGATCCTGGAAGCTCAAGAGTTTGAGCCCCGCGCTCTCCATCATGCGGCCGAGCTGTCCCCGGCCGAAGCCCAGGCGCCTATGCGCTGACTGCTCTCGCAAAAACTCAAGCTCGTGCGGCGCGAAGTCGACAATAAGCAGCCTGCCGCCTGGGGCGACCAGACGGGCGGCCTCTGTGACAGCCGTTGCGGGATCGTCAAGGAAGTGCAGAACCTGGTGCACGACGACCGCATCGGCCGTGCCATCGGGCAGTGGTATGTTGTACAGGTCGCCATGACGCAGCTGCGCCTGGGTTAGCCCGACGCGCTCCAACTTGGCCCGTGCATAGGCCAACATGTCGTGATTGAGGTCGAACCCCAGCGCCTTGTCGGCACGCGGACCGAACAGCTCGAGAATGCGACCAGTTCCTGTCCCCAGATCGACCAAGAGCTCAAAGGGCCCATCGCCAAGAGCCTCCGCCATCGCCGCCTCGACTTGGCTCTCGGCCACATGAAGAGCCCGGATGGAGTCCCATTCCGCCGCATGGGCTTTGAAGTAGTCCTGCGCGGCTTCGGCGCGCGCCTTCTGAACCGCCTCTGCGCGCGCGCGGTCACGTGCCAACGTGAGGTCCGATGGATCGAGGCTATCGACAATTGCACGGGCCAGCGCCCCTTCAGGACCCGTGTCGGCAATTCGGAAGAACACCCATGAGCCCTCGCGAAAGCGGGTGATGATCCCGGCTTCGGCCATGAGCTTCAAATGGCGGCTGATCCGAGGCTGGCTCTGAATCAGAATCTGCGTGAGATCTTTGACGTTATGCTCGGTCTCTGCCAACAGGGCCAAGATTCGCAAACGGGTGGCCTCGCCGGCCCCCCGCAACGACGCGAGCACCTGCGCGCTCGAAAGGCCTTGGCCGCCTGTCACTTCCGGCGTGCTTTTGCGCCGTGACGCAGTCCCCGACTCGGGTTCGCGCGGCTGGTCCATTTCCTGAAGCGCATCTGACATAAAGATATGTTTATATCTTCTCCAATGCTCCCGCAACCCCCCAGGTGAGTTGCGGCGTTACACTTTGGGCAGAACGCAGAAACGCCTTTCAGGCAAAGGCACTTCAGAGAGGCCTACAATGGGGATCAACCGCAGATTTTTCTTCGATTTTTCACGGCGCGTACTGTTCAAGGGACGGATGCGGCAAAAGCAGGTCGATGGACTAAACTTCATTCTCGACACCTGGGAAGCCCACTACGCGCGCAAGGACGACCGCTGGTTGGCCTATGCGCTTGGGACCACGCATCACGAGACGGGTGCCACGATGCAGCCCATCAACGAGTATGGCGGCCGGCGTTACTTCTTCCGCATGTACGACATCGAGGGGGACCGGCCTCGAGTTGCGCGCCAACTCGGCAATGTGCACCCTGGCGATGGCGCGCTGTTTCACGGGCGCGGTTACGTGCAGCTCACCGGGCGTTCCAACTACACCAAGATGCAGCGTAAATTCGGTGTCGACCTGACCAGTTCGGAGGAGGCCGCCGACGGGGCCCTTGAGCCCGAACTTGCCGCTAAGATCATGTTTTACGGCATGGAACACGGTGTCTTCACCGGCAAAAAGCTCGGCGACTATTTCAACGAGGATCGAGACCGGTGGGTGCAAGCACGCTCGATCATCAATCCGGGCGACAAGCCGCGGCTGGTTGCCGACTACGCGCTCGATTACTACGCGGCCATCAGTTACACGACCTAAATGTCGCACCTGATGGCTTTCAACAAATCTTGAACTGACGCACTGGATCTTGCGCGGCCGCTAGCTGCTACGCTGACTGTGAGTACCACCCATCCAGCCACGAGGAATTCATGATCTCACTGCGTACGCGTTCCGCTCTTCCGTTCTTCGCCCTTGGATTACTCGCGATATCGTCGTTCGCGGCCCGTGCAGAACAGATGCCGGTGCAAGACGAGCGCCTCAGAGAGGTTGTTGCCGGCGATCAACGGTCCGAGGAGAACAAGGCGCGCGACAAGTTCCGCCATCCTGTCGAGACTCTCACCTTTTTCGGTATCAGACCGGACATGACGGTGGTCGAGATCTACCCGGGCCGGGGCTGGTACACAGAGATTCTTGCGCCTTACCTCCAGGACAGCGGCACATTGTATGCCGCTCAACGTCCGCGCGACCCCTCCTATGGACCGGGTCAGAGAGCGGTCGAAGCCTTCGATCAGAAGATGAAGGACGCACCGGAACTCTATGGCGACGTGAAACGTACGACGCTCACGAACGAAGGGGACATGGCGCTTTCGAAACCGGCAGATCTCGTGCTCACCTTCCGCAACACCCATAGTCTCATGCGCAGAGGCGCCGAGAACGAGACGTTTGCCGCCATGTTCGAAGCGCTCAAGCCAGGCGGTGTGCTTGGCGTTGTCCAGCATCGCGGCGACCCCAATGTTGAGCAGGACCCCAAGGGCGGCAAAGGATACGTGAACGAGGACTACGTGATTGCGCTTGCCGAAAAAGCGGGTTTCAAACTCGCGGAGAAGTCCGAGATCAACGCTAATCCGAACGACACCAAAGACTACGCAAAGGGCGTCTGGACACTTCCCCCTTCGCTGACACTAGGCGACGAAGATCGCGAGAAGTACATGGCGATCGGGGAGAGTGATCGTATGACGCTAAAGTTCGTGAAGCCTGCGAGCTAGACCGTGAAGACGCCCGGGCTAACTCACGACCGCGCGCTTCTCGTTTTATTGCGTTTTGGCGTGATCGCGCCTTCGGTAAGGCAACGCTAGCCGGGGAGTCTCCGCCGGCGCCGCAAGGCACGGTACCCCAATGTGACTCCTGTCACGCCAACGACCAGCCCAAAGAGTGATAAGACCCATACGATGAGATCCCGCGCGGGTTGATGCCTCAGCAGGACCGGAAGGTCGTAGTTGTGAACCAAGTAAAACAGCCAGCGATAGGCGCGTGCGCTTCTGTCGCTAAGACCTGCGATTTCAGCCGTGGCCGGATTCACGAATAGCCACGTCGCCGAGGGGTCAGCAAAGGTGACTCTCACGACAGGAATGGGCCGCTTCCTGTGATGCGAGTACCAATAGAGATCCTCAGTTTCGAGACGATGAAAGCTTGATACGGGTGTATTTGGTAAAGCGCGTTGAGCGGCTGCGGCGAGTTCGGTGTCGCCGATTGTCAATGGTGCCCCCGACTGCCCATCAAGAAGCTGGGTCCACTCGGCAC
>JASJEH010000035.1 GCA_030064755.1 Methyloceanibacter sp.
AAGCGCAGAGCAGAAAGAGAAATAAGGGCGCCTCGACCATGAACCCCTGCTTGCCGCCAAACGGATCGAGGATGAGTTCTGCTGGACCGCGATTGACGACGGCGAGCGCAATTAACGCTAGGCCAAGCGGGATGACGACAAGTCCCAGGACGAGCTTCCGCGTCACTTCTTGCTCCTCAAGCGCCTAACACAGACCGCACCCAGTCGGCGCGCTCTATGCGCCACCCTGGTTTTCGCCTGGGTTGAGGCGTTCTCGCAGTTCTTTGCCGGTCTTGAAGAAGGGCACATACTTGTCTTCCACGAAGACCGTATCGCCTGTCCGCGGGTTGCGGCCTTGCCGCGCCGCGCGATGCTTGACGGTGAAGGCGCCGAAGCCGCGCAACTCGACACGATCCCCGCGCGCCAGGGCGCCGGTAATCTCATCGAGGATGATGTTGATAATGCGCTCAACATCACGATGGAACAAATGCGGATTGGCGGCGGCCACCCGCTGAATCAACTCGGATTTTATCATTGGCACGCCCCAAAAGGACCGCAAGCCCACTACGCTGCGATCCAAGCCCCACTAATTGCCCGCAGGGTGCCAAACAGAGACAAGACCGTCAAGTTTGAGGACCGCCGTGGCATCGTCGAAAAGAGATGCAAACTTGCTTCCGGAGAAACCGAATGCCGAAGCGAGGGACTCCGCCGCTAACCCCAAAAAGCCCGACTCCTCCGTCACGGGCTTCCATTGCCGGACCCGCAACCCCGGCTGGATGCCGCGTTCTTTGACCAGCCAAGTACGTGCGGCGCGCTCGTCGCCAATCTGATCGGCCAGCATGTATTCGACGGCCTGGCGGCCAGAATAGATCCGTCCTTCTGTCAGCCCCGGGATTGTATCCGGAAGAACCTGGCGGCGTGTCTTCACCAAGCCTATGAACCACTTCATGGCATCATCGACCATCTCTTCAGTAACCTTGCGCGCCTCGTCGGTGGTCGGTTCAAACGGGCTGGGCACAGCCTTCAGCGAACCGCTCTTGACGTCCTCGAACTGGATTCCAATGGTCTTCATGAGCTCTGTCACATTGGCCCATTGAAAGATCACGCCGACTGAGCCGGTTATCGTATTGCCGTAGACAAAGATCCGATCCGTGGCGAGGGCAACGATATACGCGGCCGAGGTCGCCAGAGTCCCGCAGGTCGCCACCACCGGCTTCTTTTTGGCGAGCCGGCGGATGGCATCGTAGAGGGCCTCTCCTCCTGTGGTGGTGCCGCCAGGGCTGTTGACCTCTATAATGACGCCCTTGACTTGGCTCGCCTTGCCTACTCGGTCGATTAGGCTGATCATTTTCCGATCGTTGGTGATTACGCCGTCAATCGTGATCCGCGCCACATGGGGCAGAATCCCGCCCGTGGTGCCACTCGATTCGGAGTTGCGCATCACCAGCGTGCCCACGAACAGAACACCGAGCAGCACGGCGGCAATACGCCATACGGAAACGCGCCGCTTGAGACGGCGGCGTTCGACTACGCGTTCAACATCAGTACTCATATTGGCATCTCAAGAGTTTTGACTAAGCTGTGACGGCTTGAGCCATGCCACTCAGGCCAAACGTAAGTCGGGCCGCAGTCTAATAGACCACGGCCCGTGAAACATTGAAAATCAGGCAGCTGTGAGACCTGCCGGATTAGTCATCCGCAGAGGCCTCGTCCGCGCTCTCTTTGTCGGCCGCCGCCTTGGCTGCGCGTTTGGCCTTTGCCTTGGGCTTTGGCGCCGGCTCCGCAGCCGCTTCCGCATCTGCTTCTGCTTCTGCTTCTGCTTCTGCGGGCTCCTCGTCGGTATCCTTGGCCTTGTTCAATGCCGCGCCCAGGATATCGCCCAAAGAAGCGCCGGAGTCCGTCGAACCGTACTGGGCAACCGCTTCCTTCTCTTCGGCGATCTCGAGGGCCTTGATGGACGCGGAGATCTTCCTGGTCTTCTGATCAACCTGGGTTACGACGGCGTCAAACTTCTCACCAACGCCAAAGCGATCGGGACGTTGTTCTGAGCGGTCACGCGACAGATCGGAACGGCGGATAAAGGTCGTGAGGTCGTGATCCAGGAGCTTGGCCTCAATGCCATTGTCCTTGACCGCGGTCACCTCGCACGTGACCCGCGCACCCTTTCCGAGCTTGTCGGACGAGGCCGCACCCTCGAAGGGATCGGCGCCCAGCTGCTTGATGCCAAGGCTGATGCGTTCCTTGTCGGAGTCCGCTTCCAGAACCACCGCCTTAACCGTATCGCCCTTCTTATAGTCTTTAAGGGCTTCCTCCCCAGACTTGGACCAGTCGAGATCAGACAGATGGACCATGCCGTCGATACCGCCATCGAGGCCGACGAACAGACCAAACTCGGTGATGTTGCGAATCTGACCCTCAATCTCGGTACCGGCCTGGTGCGCCGCGGCGAAAGCCACCCAAGGGTTCTCTTGGGTCTGTTTGAGACCGAGCGAGATGCGGCGCTTGTCGGGATCGACTTCCAAAACCTGGACCTCGACCTCTTGGCTCGTGGAGATGATTTTGCCGGGATGAATGTTTTTCTTGGTCCAACTCATCTCTGAGACGTGGATCAGACCTTCGACGCCTGGCTCCAGCTCGACGAAGGCGCCGTAATCGGTGATGTTCGTGACCGTTCCGGTGAAGCGCGCCTCGACCGGGTACTTGGCCGCGATACCTTCCCACGGATCGGCCTCAAGCTGCTTGATGCCAAGGCTGATGCGCTGCGTGTCCGGATTGATGCGAATAATCTGCACCTTCACCGTGTCGCCGACATTTACGATCTCGCTGGGGTGGTTGACCCGGCGCCACGCCATATCCGTGACGTGAAGCAGACCGTCGATGCCGCCTAGGTCGATAAAGGCGCCGTAGTCGGTGATGTTTTTGACCACGCCATCGACAACCTCGCCCTCCTTGAGGCGGGCGACGATCTCGCCGCGCTTCTCGGCGCGAGACTCTTCTAGAACCGAGCGGCGGGATACGACGATATTGCCACGGCGCCGGTCCATCTTAAGAATCTGGAATGGTTGCGGCGTGTTCATCAGCGGACCGACATCGCGGATCGGGCGAATGTCCACCTGACTGCCCGGCAGGAAGGCCACGGCCCCGTCGAGATCGACGGTAAAGCCGCCCTTTACGCGATTAAAGATCACGCCCTCGACCTTCTCATTGGCCTTGTACTTCTCTTCGAGGCGGACCCAGCTTTCTTCCCGGCGGGCCTTCTCCCGGGACAAGACTGCCTCGCCGGCTGCGTTCTCGACACGCTCAAGATAGACGTCGACTTCGTCACCTTCCGAAAGCGTGGAGGGGGCGCCGGCGACGCCAAACTCCTTGAGGGGGACGCGGCCTTCGGTCTTCAGGCCCACATCGATGATCGCCACATCTTTCTCGATGCTGACGACAGTTCCTTTGACCACGCTGCCTTCCACTAGCGCTGCGCCGGTGAGAGACTCCTCAAGAAGCGCTGCGAATTCGTCGCGGCTAGGCTGGCTTATGCTGGTCTGCGGCTCGTTCATTTGTACTCCTACTCGGCGTTCGTTTGTCCGGCGGCGCCGGATACGGCCGAACCCGAGGTTTGATGTTGATGCAACGCGACGAAGGCGCCTCGGGTCCTCGCCATTTTCCTAAAGGCCAGGTCCGCTTCGCTTCACCGCGGGAAAGTCTTTCAAGCTTGTTCAAAAACGATAGGCCAACGCCAAATGGGCAAAACCTCAACCGGCCCGCCCCGCGCGGCTCATCGCAGCCTCGATCAAATCGAGTGCTGCCCTGAACGCCGCGTCTATACTCAAATTTGTGGTGTCGAGCAAGACCGCGTCGGGCGCTTGCACCAGCGGCGACGCCCCCCTTGTCGAATCCCGTTCGTCCCGTGCCCTGATATCGGCGAGCACTGCCTCCTCGGCAACATCGACCCCCCGGTCCGCTAGTTCCAGAAACCGGCGCTTGGCGCGCACTTCGGGCGTAGCCGTAACGAAGAGCTTTGCGTCTGCGTCAGGGCAGATCACGGTGCCAATATCCCGGCCGTCAAGGACCGCACCGACTTCACCACTGGCGAAGTGTCGCTGATAGGTCAGCAGCACGGCGCGAACAGCCGGATGCCTGGCGACCTGGGAGGCGGCCTCGCCTGCGCCCGCCGTCCGCAGTTCGGGGTCATCCAGGGTTGCGACTTGGAGCCCAGAAGCGACTTGGGCCAAGGCCTCCGCATCGTCCAGGGCCACGCCGCGCGCTAGCGCATCCCGCCCCACTGCCCGGTACAGCAGGCCCGTATCGAGGTGGGGCAGGCTGTAGTGAAGGGCAACCCGTTTGGCCAAAGTGCCTTTGCCGGATGCCGCCGGCCCGTCCATCGCGATAATCATCCGAGTTGCGCCCCCAATCCGGTCATCAGCGGCACGAAGACCGGAAAACTCGTGGCAATCATCGAGACGTCGTCCACGGTCACTGGCTCTTCGGCGCCGAGCCCAAGGGTGAGAAAGGCCATGGCGATCCGGTGGTCCATTTCCGTTTCGATCGTCCCACCGCCCCGAACCGCACCAGTACCGGTGACGATGAGATCGTCACCCTCGATGCGCACGGAAACGCCACAAGCGGCCAGACCCGCTGCGGTGGCCCCCAAACGATCACTCTCCTTCACCTTCAACTCCGCGAGCCCTTCCATCCGCGTCTCTCCTTGGGCGAAGGCCGCCAGCACGGCGAGGATTGGGTACTCGTCAATCATGGACGGCGCGCGCTCCGCCGGCACACGCACACCCTTTAGTGTGCTCGACCGGACCTGCAGGTCGCCGACAGGCTCGCCGGCCGCGTCGTGTTCATTCAAAATCTCGAGGTCCGCGCCCATCTCCCGCAACGTATCAAAGAAGCCGGTTCGCGTGGGATTGAGCAGCACGTTCTCAACCACGAGTTCCGAGTCCGGGCAGATCAAAGCGGCCGCGACAATAAACGCCGCCGAGCTGGGGTCCCCCGGCACAACCACATGTGCGCCTTTGAGCTCGGCATCGCCGGAGACGGAGACAGCGCGCGAGCCGTCCGCGCGGGTTTCGACATCAATCTCGGCACCAAAGAAGCTCAGCATGCGCTCAGTGTGATCGCGCGTTGGGAGCGGCTCGATCACTGTGGTGCGTCCCGGCGCATGAAGCCCCGCCAGCAGGATCGCCGACTTCACTTGGGCGGACGGCACCGGCAGCTCGTACACGATCGGCAGCAGGTCCTCTGTCCCCACGACCGTAAGCGGCAGCGTTTCCTCGCCGTCCTCCACTTGCAGACCCATCTGTGCCAATGGCTTCAGCACGCGGCTCATGGGCCGCCGGCACAAAGACGCGTCGCCTGTTAGAGACACCTGCATCGGATACCCGGCCAACACACCGAGCATCAGCCGGCTGGCGGTTCCAGAATTGCCAAAGTCGAGCGCAGTTGTTGGGGCCGCGAGACCACCGACACCTTGCCCCAGGACCTCGAACACGGAGCCATCTTGAGAGACCGGCACACCCAACGCTTGCACAGCGCGTGCGGTCGCCAACACATCGTCCGCTTCGAGCAGACCCTCGATGCGTGTTCGTCCTATTGCGAGGCCCGCCAGGATGAGGGCACGGTGTGAGATAGACTTGTCGCCTGGAACTTTCACTCGACCGGAAATGGCCGCGGATCGGCGCGCTGTGAGGGGCTGCTGCATGGAGGTCAGATTGCTGTTTGAGGATGCTTGATAGCTTTTGACACTACGCATGAGGCGTGGCAATGGGGAGTCACGCTTAGACTACGTTTGAGGAGAGTCATGTCGAAACCCGCACGGGGAACCAAGCGCGTGTGCGGAAGCTGCGGCGCGCGGTTTTACGACCTGGGTCGTTCACCAATTACCTGCCCTGTCTGCCAAGCCGTCTTCCACGTTGCCGCACCAGCACGGCGCGGTGCGTCAGCTCCGGCGCCGGCCGCCAAGCCCGAGGCTGAGACCGAGGAAGAGAGCAAGCCGGTGATGGCTGGTGCCGAAGTCATCAGCCTCGACGAAGCGGAGGAAGCCGAGGAGGCAGCCGCTGACGATGAGGAAATCGTCGACATTGGAGATGACGATGAGGACATCCCCGATAGCGACGACGAGGACGCCTTCCTCGAAGACGACGAAGAAGAGGACACCGACGTTTCGGGCATCGTAAAGGGCGACCGGGAAGACGAAGCCTAGGGTAGCTGACAGCCTTAGACCAGCCGCCCTAAGGCAATCGATCCTCTGAGTGGAGTCGCATTTCGCTTGAACGCCGGGGCCGCTCGGCATAAACGATGCGGTCTGGAATCGCTGATGCCGCTGCGCGGCGCGGATTCGGCAAATTTCCGCTCAGGGGCCATAGCTCAGTTGGGAGAGCGCGTGAATGGCATTCACGAGGTCGGCGGTTCGATCCCGCCTGGCTCCACCATCCCCCGCATTGATGATCTTCATCGTCCATGGTTTCGCCAATGAGCCAAGGGCCGCGCTTGGCCCTTCGCTGAGTACGGGCTATCTCCGTACACCATGACGGATGGTGCTTATCGGGTTCGCAATGGGATCTTCGGCGCCGAGCGGCGCTACCGGCTTACGCGCGATGCACTTTGCTGGGCGGAAAGCGGACGGTCGGATGGACGTCTTGCGTATGCCGACACACGCTCCATGCGGCTGATGTCCTATGCCTCGCCAATCGGCCGCGCGCTGCAATGCACGCTCAAAAGCAAGTCTGGCGAAAAGATCATCATACGTTCGGCCCACTATCTGGACCTTGGCGAATTCGAGGACCGCAGTGCGCGCTACGGCCCATTCGTGCGGGAGCTTTCCGCGCGGATCGGCAAGGCCAGCCCGAATGCGCAATTCACCGCAGGCAGCACGCTGTTCTGGATTGCGTGGATTGTCGTGGCCGCGATCTGGGCGGTTGTTCTCGCGCTCTTTTCTGCGGCTCTGTTCGACGTAAGCTTGCTCGCCGGCCTCACGATAGCACTCGGCCTAGGGGCCATCTGCTTGCCCTTGATTTGGCATGAAGTCCGTCAGGGTGGGAGCCGAGGCTTCGATCCGCTCAATCCACCCGGCGACCTTCTCGGCGCACAAAGCGCGGACCTCGGAGACGGCGCTAGCAGTTCTGATCGATGAGTTGCTGAGACAAGGTCCAGATCGCGTGGTCTTTGGTCCTGCAAGCGACTCCCATGACGCGGGTGGAAGAGGCGGGCTAGTCCCCGTCCGCTTCGGCAAGACTCGCGATCGCTTGCGCAAAAGTTGGCTCGATCCGCGCGCTATCCTTTAACGCCCATGCGACGAGGCTGGCCCCTTCGAGGACACTGAGGAGCATCGTCGCCGTTTGGCGCACATCGAGATCGTCACGGAATTCTCCATCGGCAATCCCATCGCGCACAACGCCAGAAAGCCAGTCGAGATGGAGTTCGAAGAAGGTCGAGACCTGTGACCGCATTGACGGCGGAAGCGCAGCTGCCTCTGCAGACAACGCCGCACATAGCGGCATCAGCCCATCCCGAATGCTGTCAACGAAGAAGCCGCTATAGACTGCGAGCCTGCCCTTGGCCGATGACTCGTCCTCAAGCACTTTCGCAAGCGCCGTCTTAAAGCCGGCGAGGTACACATCGATCAGCTCGACACCGAGGACTTCCTTCGTCGGGAAGTGATGATGAATGCTCGCCTTGCGAATGCCAACCCGCTTAGCCAAGTCCGCATAGCTAAACGCTGCATAGCCGCGCGTCCGGGCAAGCGTCTCCGCCTCTTTCAACAAGAGATCGCGTGTTCCAATTGACATAGTCTTCCCCGAAGTCTTCCCTGACCGAGTTGCGTTGTTTCGGCCTAGGAGCCGCTCGGTCGTTTGCTCATCCCTTCGAATGCAACACCGTCCGTGTCCACCACCGATACGTCGAGCTCGTTGTTATCGCCCTTGCCGAAGGTGAAACGGAAGTTGGGGTTGGTCGAAATCGAAAACGTACTGTCGAGGGTGAACACCAGCTCGCCATCACGTTCGACCTTCACTTCTTTGACGTACCGGGCCGGAATGAACTTGGCGGTATTGATATCGAGCTGCATGCCGTTGTGGTTCGGATGCTTGATCATCACCTGGCCGGACCAAATCGGGTTGCTGCTCAGGGCGGGCGAGAACGTCCGGACAACGGTCTTGCCCAGTCCAGTCATGTCGGCGTCTGGGTCTTTTGCCTGCATGGCTGCACAGCCGCCGGCTGCGGACAGGAACTTCGTGGCCATGTGGAGGCTGCCGTCTTCCAGCTCAAGCACGGCCCGAGCATGGGAGAAATTGTCGACCCGGACGCGGGTTGAAAAGCTACGCTCACCGCCGGCCCCAGCCGCAGGTCCAAAATTGAGCGTTGCGACCTTCGGATCCGGGTTTTTGTCGATAAAGATCGAAAGGGACTTAAGCTGGTCCCTCACGTGAGGCGGGATCCGCACCGTGATCGGTACGATGGCGGCATCTTCCACCTTCTGAGGCGTTTCGAGAACGACAAAGCCACTTTCCTCTGAGATTGGACGATCACCGAAAGCCTGTTCACGCAGCAGCGGCCACAGGTCTTCATCGGCATGCGCTGGCGCGGTCGCAAGAACACCGATACCGGCCGCGAGCACGGCGCCACAGATCGTCCGGCTGAGCTTGGCAAATGCAATTGTCATAACCTTGGGTTTCCTCTTGTCGCTGTGTTCTGGTCTATTCCCATTCTAGTTCGGCAAAGGCCGCTGTGACGTTTCGCACATGATACTGGTCAAACAGCTTCCATGCATCCTTTTCGGAAAAGCCGGCGGTCTTTGTCGCCTGCTCCAACGTCTTGCCTTCGGCGATCTGCTTTCGCACATCGTCCGCAATGGCAGATAAATAGCGCTGCTCAGGCACTAGCGCCTCGGGCAGTTCCATGGTTCTTGGCCCGTGTCCGGGTACCACGCGAGCCGCTTTGCGCTGCCCTATCTCGTCGAGAACGTCGATCCAGCCCTTAATCGAACCGTCAATGGTCGGAACGTGCACGGAGAAGAGCAGATCGCCAAGAAACAGCGTGTTCGTCTTGAGGTCCGTCACAATGAGATCGTTGTCGGTGTGGGCTGTCGGCTGAGGCTCTAAGAGAAGCTCCCGGTCGCCTAGGTCAAGCTTTGTCGGCTCCTTGATGCTAAGTGTCGGAAGAATGATCTCGCTCCCAGCGAAAGCTTCCGAGCCAATCATCTGTTCGTTCGCCGCGAGATAACCGTCCTTTCGCGTCCCCAACGCTCGGGCCAGCTTGTAGTGTCCGACAAACTCCGGATTGTCCTGCTTGAAGGCAGCGTTCCCGAACACATGGTCGGGATGCATATGCGTGTTGATGACGTATTTGATCGGTTTGTCCGTAACGGCGCGGATGGCATCGCGCAATTGGGCGCCAAGCCTTGCGCTGCCAGAGGTATCGATGACAGCAACACCCTCGGACCCCACAACAAAACTCGCATTGGCGATGTCCCCGCCATTGGCGGGCGACTGAACCTCATACCGCCCCTGATGCACAAAGATGCCAGGCGCGACCTCCATAACGTCGTTGATCGCCGCGTGGGCCGGCGCATAGCGCAGAAGGGGCACGGAGGCGATCGCAAGGGATGCCAGCAGGACATTCCGGCGCGATAGCCCATGGACCCCATAGCCACAGCCGGATGGCGTGGTCGGGCCTACAGGCGTCTTTCGAGGATCGTTCGTCATCACGGCTTCATTCTACCTATCACTAGGTAGGTGCGTCAAGTTGCCCTGCATTTCAAGTGATCCATTGTGAACAATTATCTGAACAGGCGGCGGCGCGCACGACTCGCCGCCCTTAGCCAAGCTTGATTTCGCGCGTGCGGCACCCATATCGGGTGAGATTTCTGGCGTTTTCCGCCCCGCGGGACAGCGCCTGGAGAAAAGGCCATTTGCCGGAAACTGTATGACCCGACTAAACGGCAGCCTGTGGATCAGCTTTGGAACCGCTCGCAAGGGCTCCACGGCCAAACTGGCAGAGGGCGGTTACCCGCCCTACAACGTCGAGATCCTGTCTGCTGATGATCAGAATCCCGAACGCTTGCGTATTACTCTGGCGGTCGCCGGATTTGCCCGGGATGAGCTAGACGTCAGCATCGCAGGCGGCGCGCTACGCATCCGAGGCGAGAAACCGGACGAAGACCGCAAGGACTATTTGCATCGCGGTCTTGCTGGCCGCCGCTTCAAGAGGACATTTGCTCTTGTCAACGGCGTCGAAGTGCGCAAAGCCGAGTTACATAACGGGCTCCTTGCCATCGAGCTTGCGAAGCCACCGGAGGAGAGGCGCGCTTTCAAGGTCGGGATTACATCCGCTGGCTGAGATGTTTGGAAACTAATTCGATGAACGAACGACAAGACGACGAGTCTGAAGCGACGATGAGCCCAAAAGAGCTGGCGCTGCTCGGGGAAGGCGAAGTTGCATACATCAAGCAAGTCGATTTCGACGACGCCGAGCGGCTCTTTCCCGCTCTTGACGAGGCACCAGAAGGAATAGACCTCTTCGCCGTGCTTGGCGCCGACGGAACGCCGATCGCGCTCGCGGATAGCCGAAACGCCGCGATTGCCAACGCGATCGAGAACGATCTCGTCCCCTTAAGCGTCCACTAGGCGGCAAAGCCAAGCACGACGCGCGCAGGATTTGCGCTTACCGGTCGCTTGCCGGCGTTCTTCAGCTGAGCGGCGCTACGCGGCGTGCGACGCCATATCGTCCTGCGTAAGGACTGCATAGAGAGTCTCCGCGTCGTCACTGGACTTCAGTTTCTGCACGGAAGCACGATCGCGTAA
>JASJEH010000136.1 GCA_030064755.1 Methyloceanibacter sp.
CTCCGCGCAGAACGTACGACCGAGGCGGGATGCTGTTTCAGTGTGCCGCTGTCAACAGCACTGCCGGGGCGGGGCCGGCAGTGCACTTTGATGTCCAGCCTCTTCACGTCCAGCGCATAACCATTCGACCGCCGACGGATGCGAGCGCTTGCGGTCTAAAACCTTCTGTAAACGCTCACACTGGCGTAGCCGCTCGGATCGCCCAATAAGTAGTCGCCTGTGAACCCGCCCGACACCGTGGCCTCAAGATCGTTGAACTTGCCGCGCACAAAGCCGCCGCCGCGCGCGGCATCATACTCTTGATTGCCCAAGACCCCGCCTTCGACACCCACCGATAGGATGGATCCCAGGCGATAACCAATGCGGGTAAGCTGCCAGTATTCTTGGAAGGCTGTCCCGTAGGCACCGTCCGCACTCAAAAACCAGCGGTCCGAGATGTCGGTCCAAGTCTCGAGCGTTAGTCGAAGACCAAGCTCGGTCCCTTGGACTGAGTTGCTGGGGTCGAAGGGCCTGACAGCCTGATCCACTGCCTCCATGCCAATGAACGCCTTGGCAATGGTGCGGCCCTGATTGAACTGGTATCCGACCTGCGCGGCCAGAAACGCAACCTGCCCGTTAAACGTGGTGCTGCGATAGTCACTCCCTTCAGAAAGCGCGCCATCGTAATGATAGGCGCCCCAGGCTCCGACCGCGCGAACACGCCAGCCAGGTGCATCGAAGCCCTTTCCGAAGGCATATCCACAACCGGCATAGACGGTCGTGTAGTTGCTTCCTGTTTCGACGCCACTGAAGACCTCTCGCCTCGGCACTTGGCCTTCAGCGGAGGCGGCACCCGCGCCAAGGATCGAACCAGGGATCGGGGCAACCATTGCAATCAAGCTCATAGTTAGTGCGGGGACAAGCCGGCGGCCAAGGGGTACCGAGTACGCGTAACGTTTGTTCTTGTACTCCCTTGTGAACACCCGACCTGCCCCGCTACAGCATGACTACTACTGGTTGCTGAAGCGCTATCGTAACCGGTGAAGCATGCGGAGCCCGGCAACCATGCTGCGCGGACCGAGACGGCAATCAACCAAAGGTAGGCAGATACGTGCTTTGTTCCCCACAAGTTGGCGAAAAAAGCGCGGGGTGACGCCAGGCCAAACGGTATCTAAGGCTTGAAGATCAGAACGATGTAGGTTCCGAAGAGCACCAGGTGCACCAAGCCAAGCAGTATGTTGGTGGGGGCACCCGAGAACGTGATGTGACAGACGAACAGCGTCACCGAGAGCAGAATGATATCGACCGCGTTGAGGCCGAGCTTAAGCGGTGTGCCCGTAAACAGGCTGATTGCCAGCATAACGGGGACGGTGAGCCCAATGGTGGAGAGCGCGCTTCCAAGGCTTAGATTGACCGCGCGCTGAAGCTGATCGCGCATTGCGGCTTGAATTGCAGCCGTCCATTCGGGCGAGAGGATCAGCATCGCGATCACGACACCGCCCAGAGCGTTGGGCAACCCAATCTGCGCAATGCCATGATCCAGAAGCGTTGCCAGGGGCTTGGAAAGCAGTACGACCGGCAAGAGCGTTGCAAGTAGCAGCACCCCATGGACAGGACCGGAGTAGGAAGGTCCATGATGGCCGTGATCTGGCATCTGTGTATCCGGCTCGGGGACCGCACCGGTTTTGCCTCGAGCATCTTCCGCGCCCTTCTTGGCGAATTTCGGCTGCACGAAGAACTGCCGATGGCGCGTCGTTTGGATCGTCAAGAAGGCGCCGTAGAGGAGTGCCGTTAGCCCACCAAAGACAATCGCTTGCTGGGTTTCCAGCGTTGGTCCCGATGTCGATGCGGTGAAGCTCGGTAAAACCAAAGCGATAAAGGCCAAGGGCGTGATGACCGCGAGATAGGCGAGCGCGCCTTGCAGATTGTATTGTTGCTGGACGTATCGAAAACCACCGACTGCCAGCACCGTCCCGACCATGCCGTTAAGGACGATCATCAGAATCGCAAACATGGTCTCGCGCGGCAGCGTGGGATTGGGCGTTTTGCCCAACATTATTGTCGCTAGAATTGCGACTTCGATGCTGATGACCGCAAGGGTCAAGATCAGCGTGCCGTAGGGCTCACCGAGTATCTCGGCTAACGCATCCGCATGGCGAACGACGCCGAAGGCGCACCAGATCATGACGCCGAACAGCCATATGAACATAAGGCTGAGCCAGGTGACGCTGCTGAGGTCGGAGAGCCAGTCTTTGCCAACGGTAAAGAAGAGTACCGTGGTTATGACGCCGGCGATGAGACCGAGTTCGGCGCGCATGATGTCGGCCATGCCACGCGCGCCGCTCTTGTCTACTGAAGCGGCACTGCTGTGGCCTGCCGGCTTCTTCGATCCCGCCATCGTCTCCCGTCTCCGTGTCGTTCAAGCGTGGCTTAACACTAGCTGTTCAAATCACAAGGTCCATCCGGGATCGTGACCGACATTGTCGAACGCATTGTGGATGGCGTCCCCCCAGCCCTCGCGGAGCTCCTGTAGATACGGATCGTCTTCCTCTAGCCGGATTGTGAAGCCGCGGCTTTGCGTATCGCGACGGTAGATCATCAGATCGATGGGCGGCCCAACCGAAACATTAGAGCGCATGGTGGAATCGAAGGAGATCAGGGCGCACTTCGCGGCATCTTTCAGGCTTGTCTCTCTGCGGACGATCCGGTCGAGAATAGGCTTGCCGTATTTGACCTCACCGATCTGGAAGTAGATCGTGTCTCCCATGGCCTCGATAAAATTGCCGGCATCGTAGATCTGAAAGAGCCGCAGCTTGCCACCCCGCACCTGGCCCGCAAGGATAAACGAGGCGGAGAAATCGATGTCTTGCTGCTGCAAGTATCCTGCGTCGACCCTATGGACCTCGCGCAAAGCGCGACCGACGATCCTTGCGGCGCCAAACATCGAACCCGTAGCATAGAGGTCCCTATCCGGGTCTTCCGAGTCCAACCATTCACCGATCAGGCTGACAACGCTTTGGGTCAGGGACAGGTTGCCGGCGGTCAGAAGCGTAAAGAAGCGCTCGCCCGGCCGTTCGAAGGTGAACATCTTGCGGAAGGTCGAAACACGATCGATGCCAGCGTTGGTTCGGGAATCCGACGCGAGCACAACCCCTTCATCAAGCAGAATGCCGACGCAATACGTCACGCGTCCTTGGGTCCCCCACCCTATTGCTGATTTGGAAAGCTGACGTGAACACTCATTTCTTCGTCGCCTCCCCCTGCCCGAACGCCGCGCATCGGGCCAGCTTCGGAATAGTCGAGACCGATCGCCGTTCGTACATATGACTCGTCCGGGCAAGAGCGATTAGTAGGATCGAAACCCACCCAGCCCAGAGAGTCAACGAAGGCTTCCGCCCACGCGTGGCTGGCCGTATGGGCGTCGTGGCCAACTCCTTGAGTCATATACCCGCTGACATAGCGGGACGGGATATCGAGCGCGCGGGCGGCAGCACAGAAAATATGCGCGTGGTCCTGACAGACACCGCTGCCTTGCTCCAACGCCTCGGCACCAGTCGTATGGACATGTGTCTCGCCAGGCTTGTAGGCCACGGCCTCTGCTATCCGGAGCATGATGTCGTGGAGCACGTCGATCCGGTCTCTGCCAGCCTTGCCTCGGCTCGCATTAGCAAGATCGCAGATCGTGGCGACCGCGGCCGTCGCTGGCGTCTGGCGCAGATAGAGCATCACGGGCAACTCCGGCGAGGCGACCCCGACCACGCCGCTCGTATCGCGCGTTCGCACGAGCCCGCTCACCCTGATACCGAGGCGATTTACGGGCTTGTTGACCGTAAGCGTGTGGCAGGCATTGCCATACTGGTCCTGCCAAGGGGTCGCCGTGGCGCCCGGACAGATCAGACTCCAGCTTTCCACTGCCTGGGTACGTCCAGAGAGCGGTGTCATCCGCAGATATTGCGTCGTCGCCAGAAGCGGCTCTGTGTACTTATAGGTTGTGGTGTGTTCGATCCGGATCAGCATTCTCTAGACCGCCTCCGCCATCGTCAGCGGGGTCATGAGGAAGTCTTCCTGGATCTGGGATCCCAGCGCGTGGTTGTTCTCAATAAAGCGGGTTAGATACTCATGAAGACCTTCGCGAAAGACCGCTTGAATCTCCCCGTAGCAGAGTTGGGCATGTGCCTGACCCGCGAGGCGGCGGCACTCGAGCGGCTTCTTCTTCGCAAGCTCGTCCAACGTGGACAGCACGATGCCGTAGCAGTGATGCAGGGAGCGCGGCATGTCCTCGCGCAAGATTAGAAGCTCCGCCACGCGCCAAGGATAGATCGTATCATGATAAATCCGTTTGTAGGCGCGGTAGGCCCCAACCGACCGGAGCAGCGCCGCCCACTGGTAATAGTCGACATACCCGCCGACCTGCTCAGTATCGGGCAGCAGAACGTGGTACTTCACATCCAAAATTCGGGCCGTGTTGTCGGCGCGCTCGATGAATGTGCCAAGGCGTAGGAAACGAAATCCATCGTCGTGGAGCATCGTGCCGAACACGACCCCGCGAAAGAGATGTGAGCGCTCCTTAACCCAATCGAAGAAGTCCCGGAAACCCCAGCGGCGAACTTCGTTGAAATCGAAGTTCTGCATCTGCAGCCAAGTCGCGTTTAGGGTCTCCCAAGCCTCGCTCGAGATTGATGCTCTCCGAGCTCTTGCATTCTCGCGCGCATTGCGAATTAGGGAGTAGATCGAACCATTATTCTCCGCATCGAGCGCGACATACCGCACCGCGTTTTCGAAGCTCAAGCCCTCGTATCTTTCGTGAAACGTTCCATCGCCCGGCGCAATCGTCAGTATCGGCTGGAACTCGGCCTCCCGATCGAGCGACGAGGGGAGCATTGACATACGGAAGCTCACCTCAAGCATTCGAGCGGTATTCTCTGCACGCTCCATATTGCGCGCCATCCAATACAGATCCTCGGCGGTGCGGCTCAACATGGATCCGGCTCCAAAACCCATGTGTCCTTCGTTCCACCGCCTTGGCTGGAGTTTACGACCAATGACTTCTCTCGCAGTGCGACGCGGGTAAGGCCGCCAGGGATGACGGTCGTGTCATTGCCGGACAGCACAAAGGGCCGGAGGTCGACATGGCGAGGGACCAAGGCGCCGCCCGAAAGAGTCGGCGCTGTAGACAACGAGAGCGTTGGCTGCGCAATGTAGTTGGAGGGGTTCTGCAGTACTTTTACTTTATAGGCTTCCTGCTCGGCTTTCGTGGACGCAGGACCAATCAGCATTCCGTAGCCGCCGGAACCTTGGACCTCTTTGACGACCAAGTTCTCGATGTTGTCCAGCACATGTTGGCACTGTTTGGGGTCGCGCAGCATGTAGGTCTGCACGTTCTTTAGTATCGCATGTTCGCCGAGATAGAACTCGATCATGCGCGGGACGTAGACATACATCGCCTTGTCGTCCGCCACGCCCGTGCCAAGTGCATTCGCAAGGGCGACATGGCCCGAACGAACCACCGACAGAAGGCCGGGCACCGCGAGTAACGATCCCGGATAAAAGGCGAGCGGATCCATGAAGTCGTCGTCGAGGCGGCGATAGATGACGTCGACACGGACAGGCCCCTCGGTTGTTCGCATCCAGACATAGCCATCGCGGACAAAGAGGTCGACACCCTCGACGAGATCGATGCCCATCTGCTCTGCTAAAAACACATGTTCGAAGTAAGCGCTGTTGTAACGCCCTGGGGTGAGAAGCACGACCACGGGATCGTCCGCCCCGCCTGGCGCCACGGCTCGGAGGTTTTCCAAGAGGCGTTCCGGATAATTACCGACCGGCGAGACGGACTGGCCGTCAAAGGCATCCGGGAATAGCCGCATCATGATCTCTCGATTTTCGAGAAGATAAGACACGCCAGACGGCGTACGGACATTGTCTTCCAAAACGAAGAAGTCTCGTTCACCCGTGCGCACGAGATCGACACCCGAAACGTGAGCGTAGACGTCCTTTGGGAGATCGACGCCGCACATCTCGGGCCGAAACGCCGGGTTCTTAAAGACCAGCTCAGACGGGATGAGCTCGGCCTTCAGAATCTCCTGGTCGTGATAGATGTCGTACAAAAACATGTTGATTGCCTTCACGCGTTGAAGGCAACCGCGCTCTACGAGATTCCATTCCGATTGGTGCAGAATTCGCGGAATGAGATCGAAGGGAATTAGTCGTTCGGTCGACCCACCCTCGGAGTAGACAGCGAAGGTAATACCAAGCCGGCGGAAGAGTGCATCGGCAGCGTCCTGCTTGGTCGCCAGAGACTCGAGGGAAAGACCATCGAGAAATTTCGCGAGCTGCTTGTACGCCGGTCGCACATTTCCTTCGGCGTCTCGCATCTCATTGAAAAACTTTGTGTAGTACTCGGCAGCGCCCTGAGGGACGTTTCCTGCCGTCAGCATATCGGTGTCTTGGGGCAAGATATCAGTGTCTTGGGGCAAGATATCGGTGTCTTGGGGCAAGATATCGGTGTCTTGGGGCAAGCCCAGCCGTCTCCGTTAAGCGTCCGCGAACGCCCATTCCTCAAGCCAGTTTCCGCCCTAGGATGTCCTTTTGAGGCATCTTACGCGGATGCCGCTCCCTTGAGCAACATGGAGCTATGCTTGCCCCCGCGTTGGACCGCCGACTAAGGATGAGCCTCTGAATGGTCGAAACCGCACTGACTGCTTTTGCGACTTTCTTCGCCGTTATCGGTCCCATCGACTCGGCGGTGCTGGTCGCCTCCCTCACGCCAAATCTCTCACGGGCCGAACGGCGCAAAGTCTCGTTCAAGGCGGTTGCGATCGCCACGGTCATTATCCTGCTGTTCGCGCTGGTGGGCGAACCTATCCTGCGGCGCCTCGGGGTCACGCTCGCCGCATTGCAGACCGCAGGTGGCATCATACTGTTCATCATCGCGCTCGATATGATCTTATCTCGGCGTGCCACGCCCTCTTTGCTCACGATAAAGGAAAGCGCCGAGGCCGAAACCAAGGCCGAAGCTCACGCAGATCTCGCCGTATTCCCGCTTGCGACCCCACTGCTCGCGGGGCCCGGCGCCATGACCGGTGCCATCGTGCTGGCCGCAAACACCAAGGGTGATCCCTCGCTCCTGGCCGCGGTGGTCGCCGGCATTTTGGCGGTCATGCTCGTGACGCTCGCGCTGTTGATCCTCGCGCAGGAGGTGCACCGAATCATCGGCGTGACAGCACGAAAGGTCATCGTGCGCGTCTTCGGCGTTCTGCTTGCGGCGCTTGCTGTGCAGACCATCTTCGATGGCTTGGCCGACTCAGCCTTGTTCGACCGCCTTGCCGGCCCCTGACCCGAGCGTCCCGCGACGCTGTGGTCTATTCCGCAGGCTCTGGGCTCTGGTCGCCGGGCGCTTTGCGGGCCGGCGCGAATTTTCGCACCAGGACGTAGAAGATCGGCGTGAAGATCAATCCGAACGCGGTCACGCCGAGCATGCCCGAGAACACCGCAGTACCGAGAGACTGGCGCATCTCGGCGCCTGCCCCCGTCGCGATGACCAGCGGGACGACGCCTAAGATAAACGCTAGGGCCGTCATGAGAATTGGCCGTAGGCGCACACGGGCGGCCTCTACGACAGCCTGGAACCGATCTTGACCCTGTTCCTCATTCTGCCGGGCAAACTCGACAATCAGGATCGCATTCTTGGCCGCCAAAGCGATTAAGACGACGAAGCCGATTTGCCCGAGAATGTTCACCGACATGCCACGCAATAACAAGCCGCTGACGGCGGCAAGCAAGCACATCGGCACGATCAAGATGACGGCAAGCGGCAATCCCCAACTCTCATATTGGGCAGCCAGCAACAGAAACACGAACACCACAGCGGCCAAAAAGACGAATATGGCGGTGTCGCCCGCCTGCTTCTCTTGGAAGGCAAGTTCGGTCCACTGGTAGTCGTAGCCGTCGGGGAGGACCTCCCCAGCAAGGCGCTCCATCGCAGCCAGTCCATCGCCGCTCGAGTACCCTGGGTTCGTCGCGCCTTGAACCGCAGCGGACGGGAAGAGATTGAAACGCTCAACGCGGTAAGGGCCCGTAATATCTTCGAAGGCGGCGACCGACCCCAGGGGCACCATTTCACCTTGAGCGTTGCGGGCTCTGAGCTGCGATATCGCGTGCAGGTCTTGACGATACTTTCCGTCCGCTTGGGCCGTCACCCGGTATGTGCGTCCAAGGAAGTTGAAGTCGTTCACGTATTGAGAGCCGAGATAAACCTCAAGCGTCTCGAAGACATCGTCGGCATTCACACCCAGCATTTCCGCGCGCACCCGGTCGATATCCGCATACACGCTTGGCGTTCCTGTATTGAATGTCGTGAACACGCGCGACAGGACGGGGTCCTGGTTCGCCGCTCCCATGAGCTGCTGCGCGACGTCGGCCAGTTGCGAAAGCGGCCCGCCTTGCGTGTCCTGGACCTGCATTTTGAAGCCGCCGGTCGTGCCGATACCGCGGACGGGTGGTGGCGAGATGCTCAAAATGAACGCATCCTCGATGGAGGCGAAGCCCTGATTGAGGGCGCCGGAGATCGCACCAGCACTCAAGCCCTTCTTTGCACGTTCGCCGAACGGCGCGAGCGGGGTGAACACCACGGCCGAGTTCGATGCGGTGGTGAAGGTCGCGCCGTCAAGCCCGACAATCGGCACAGCGTGGATAACGCCGGGCGTATCCAGCGCAATCTTTGTCACCTCAAGAGCAACGTCGTTCGTCCGGGACAAGGCTGAGCCTGGCGGCAACTGAATAATGTTGATGAGATAACCGAGGTCTTGGTTGGGAATGAACCCGGTCGGCGCGGCACGGAACTGATAGATCGTGAGCCCGATGAGCCCCACATAGATTGTCAGCATAACGCCGGCAACGCGGATCAACCGAGCCGTCAGCGCACCGTACTTTTCGGCGACCCAGTCGAACCCCGTATTGAACCAGCCGAAGCCACGATGGATGATACGTCCGAATAGCCCCCTCTTCTTCTCGGCGTTGTGAGGCTTGAAGAGTATGGCGCAGAGCGC
>JASJEH010000137.1 GCA_030064755.1 Methyloceanibacter sp.
CGCGCGCCCTCGGGCGCAGCGAGCAACCGGACGCTTGCCTCCGTCACGATGCCAAGCTGGCCCTCCGAACCCGTAATCAAGGGGAGGAAGTCGTAATTCGGAGCATCGAGATAGGTGCCGCCGAAGTCGACGATCTCGCCGTCCACCATGACCATACGGACGGCCAGCAAGTTATTGACCGTGACCCCGTATTTGAGGCAGTGCGCGCCGCCTGAGTTGGTGGCGATATTGCCACCGACGGTGCAAGCGACCTGACTGGATGGGTCCGGGGCGTAGAAGAAGCCTTGAGAGGCGGCGGCCTGGGTAATGGCGATATTGGTAATCCCGGCCTCGACCCGGGCAACGCGGTTTGCGGCGTCGATGTCCAAGACCTCGTTCATCCGCGAAAGACATAGAACGATTGAGTCTTCGAGCGGCGTCGCACCGCCGCACAACGAGGTTCCCGCCCCGCGCGGTACCACCTTGACGTGGTTTTCATGGCAGAAACGCATTATGGCCGAGACCTCTTCCGTGCTTACCGGAAGGATCACGGCGAGCGGTAGACGCCTGTAGGCCGCAAGCGCGTCGCACTCGAATGTCCGGCGCCCCTCAAGGTCGGCGATCACCACCGCCTTCGGCGCCAGCCGCTTGAGCTGCTTCACCACTTCATTCCGGCGCGCCATGACGGCGCGGTCGGGATCTGGAAGGGTCACAGTCGACATGTTTGCAGGCTCCAAGCCGTCCAAAGGCCATTGAAATGAAGGATGCTCACCCGTCTTCGCATTTTCTAGGGCTGATGAGCAACACGGCACCGCAGTCTAACAAGGCGCGGGCGCAAACGGAACGCGGCCTGATTTGGCCTGAATCGGCCTGGTCGCTCATGGCCCCGCCGGGGTCGCATCGCCAGGCGGTGGCGGTGGCGGCATTGCCCCCTCCGGCCCATCCGCCGGATCGGTACTGTTCGTTTCCTTAGCCGCCTTATATTTGTCCTCGCCTCCGGACCGAAAGGTCTCGATATCGGCAAGAACCTCCTTGAAGAGATAGTCGCGCACGCCCTCTTCTTGAGCGACCTCATCCCAACCCTTGCGCAACGCCGCCTGAATATCCTCCGGCAGCTCGAGGATTCTGACACCATCCTTGTTGACGAAAGCGCTGAGCGCCGCCGATTGCTGGTTGGCGCTCTCCGACAAGGTCCGCTGAAGCATCTCGCCGCAGGTGCTCTCGATCAGGGATTGACGCTCGGGTCCCAGCGCATCCCAGCGATCCTGATTGACCAGAAACTCGAAGACGGTTGCAGGCTGGCTCCAGCCGGGTTGGTAAAGTATTTTCGCCGCCTCCTGGAGACCATTGGCGCGGTCGACGGCCGGCGTATAGGCCTCTGCGGCGTCGATCTTACCGTCCGCAAAGGCTTTGGCGATTTGGCTACCGGGTACCAAGACGGGAATGGCGCCAAGGCGCATTATCACGCGCGCTCCCAGACCGAAAATGCGGATCCGAAGGCCCTCCATGTCCTCCACGGAGTTGACCTCTTTAACGAACCAGCCGCCTGCCTCCGCACCGCCAAAGGCACATGGCACCACGTGTACTTTCACCTTGGCTTGGTCGTACATCTCCTGATAGAGCGCACGCCCATGGCCGCGATTGAACCATTGTTGGTACTCTTTAGCGTCGGGACCAAACGGATATCCGCTGAAAAGGCTGGCCGCGGGCAGTTTCGCTGCCCAATAGCCGGCGGTCGCAAAGCCCGCATCGACCTTTCCGTCAGAAACCTTATCAAGAATCTCAAAGGGCGCGGTGCCGTCACCTGGCTCCTTCAGGTCGAGCCGCAGGGTACCGTCTGAGCTCTCCTTGAGGCGCTTGGCCAGTTCGCGCGCAGGCGTACCGAGGCCTGGCACGTGCGTTCCGAAGGCGACCGGCGTCTCAAGAGTGACGACCTCGGCCGGCGCGGCTTCCGCAGGGGGAGACCCAGCTAGCCATGGGCCGCTTGCCAGAACCGCTGCTCTAAGAAAAATTGACCTCATCACGACTCGCCACCCGCTAGGCTCAAATACATCCAGAGCTTGACCGTAAGATCACAAGACCTCAACCCGTTGCTTCCGTTTGGTTTGCCGTTCCGCTATGGTTCGATCAACTTTCCGACGTGCATCAAGTTCTTAGGTTAGGCTTTGCAAAGCCTGGCGAGGGACGGGCTCAATGAACTTCGCCGTTTGGCTGATCGAACGCCCCCGTTGGTTCAAGCGGGTCTTGCTAATTGCGAACGACTTCGCCGCGCTCGGCATCGCGTTGTGGGCGGCCTATTCTTTGCGCCTGAGCCGCCTCTATATCCCTGAAACGTGGCAGACGCTGGCCCTCTTGCTGGCCGCGCCCGTCATTGGGGTCGTCGTCTTCTACTGGCGTGGGCTTTACAAGCTCGTCACGCGCTTTATCGGCCCGTCGGGGACGACCCAGATCTACATCGCCGTGATAATCGCAGCTGTGCTGTGGGCGCTCGTCGTTTACTTGAGCGGCGTCAAGAATCACCCACGGTCCGTGGTTGTGATCTACGCGTTGATTGCCGCGATCTTGATCCGGCTGAGCCGCCAATGGGCAGGATCCGTGCTTCTCAAGGCCGCGCCTCAGTTCGAACCGGTCCGGTCGGACGCGCAGAAGAACGTCATCATCTACGGAGCGGGCCCCGCCGGTATTCAGCTGCTGGGCGCACTGAACGATGTGGGCACGTATCGCACCGTGGCCTTCATCGATTCCAGCCCATCCTTGGCTGGACAGTTCGTGCATGGGGTGAAGGTCATTCGACCCGAGAAGATCGGAAAGGTCATCGCGGACGAGAATGTCGACGAGGTGCTCCTCGCAGCGCCATCCGCCCTGCGCAGCGAGCGCCGTGTCGCCCTCAAAATGCTGGAGCAATATCCCGTCGAGGTAAAGACACTGCCGGCTTTAGAAGAGATAGCGTCGGGACGTGTCGAGATCAGCGATTTGCGGCCCATCGACGTGGAGGACCTCTTGGGCCGCGATCCGGTTGCCCCCAACACGGCGCTTCTGGCATCTCAAGTACGAGACAAGTCGGTTCTGATTACAGGTGCCGGGGGGTCTATCGGTTCCGAGCTGGCCCGACAGCTTCTGCAACTCGGACCAAAGACGCTGATTCTGTTCGATGTATCAGAGCCGGCGCTCTACGAGATCTCGCTCGAAATCGCGGAGATGCAGAACCGAATGCGCGTCGGCTCTGGAAAGTCGGACCGAAAAACGACCGTCGTGCAGGTCCTAGGCTCTGTGCTCGACAGTGACCTCGTGCGCCGAACCATTGATCAGCACGAGGTCGAGGTCATCTACCATGCGGCCGCTTACAAGCATGTGCCCATCGTCGAAGTGAACCCCGCTGTCGGTTTGCAGAACAACACCTTTGGGACCCTCGTGGTCGCCGAGGCCGCACGCGATGCTGGCGTGGAACGCTTCGTGCTGATCTCGAGCGACAAGGCGGTGCGGCCCACGAACGTCATGGGAGCCAGCAAACGTTTGGCCGAGCTGATATTACAAGCCATGGCCGAGGACCCACAGAAGACGACCTTTACGATGGTGCGCTTCGGCAATGTCTTGGATTCTTCCGGCTCTGTCGTGCGCCTGTTCCGCAAACAAATCAGGGCGGGGGGGCCGGTAACCGTGACCCATCCGGACGTGATCCGATATTTCATGTCTATCCCGGAGGCGGCGCAGCTCGTCATCCAGGCGGGCGCGATGGCCGAAGGTGGCGAAGTGTTCGTGCTGGAGATGGGGACGCCGGTCAAGATCGACGACTTGGCGCGCACGATGGTCCGCTTGTCGGGCCTGGAGGTCCAAGACGAAGCACATCCCGATGGGGACGTAGAGATCCGCTACGTAGGCCTGCGTCCGGGCGAGAAGCTCTATGAGGAGCTCCTAATCGGCGAAGATGCGACCGGCACCGACCATCCGCGAATCTTCAAGACGTCCGAACCGGTATTGGCCTATGAGGATCTGATCGCCGCGCTCGATCGGTTTGAAAAAGCCATCGCGAAGAACGATCTGGCCGAGGTTCAAGAAATGCTGCGTGCCACCGTAGAAGGCTATGCACCCGACAGCGCTACCGCAGCAGCAGCCCCCGGCACGGACGAGTGGCAACCCCAATCGCAAACGCTGCACTGATCCTATGTTTGACTCCGACGCTGTCTTGAGTGCCGTCGTCGTCGGTGCGGCCGCGACCTTGAGTTGGGCGCTGATACTCTACCTGAGACCGGTGCTCACCCGTCATTTGATGGCGCACCCCAATGAGCGGTCGTCTCACGTTCAGGCAACTCCGGAGGGCGCGGGATTCGGGGTGATGGCCGCGGTCTTCGCGGTTTGCACCAGTCTTCTCGTTGGTGCGCTGGTCCCTGAGCCAAACCTCGTCCCGGTTCTGATCGGCGCTGCGGTACTGGTCATTCTCGGCGGCGTGGACGACGCCCGGCCCCTGCCCGTCACTTTGCGTCTCCTGGTGCAGGGGCTCGTCGCGCTCGGTGTGGTTCTGGCACTCCCGCAGGACTTTCATGTGCTGCCCGCCCTGCTCCCGGCCGGTTTGGAACGGGCGATGCTCGTCTTTGGCATGGTCTGCTTCGTCAACATCGTGAACTTTCTGGATGGCCTGGACTGGATGACCGTGGCCCAAGTGATTCCGATGTCGCTTGGCATCGCAATCCTTTGGTGGTTGGACATCGTTCCGATCGGGATCGGCGTTCTGGCGCTTGCACTTTTTGGAGCAATGCTCGGCTTCGCTATTTTTAACAGGCACCCGGCCAGCATCTTTCTGGGAGATTCGGGGAGCCTTCCCATCGGGCTTCTTCTCGCCACTATGCTGATCTGGGTCGCGGAGGCACATTTCGTCTCCGCTGTTCTGCTGGCTCTCTACACGATCGCCGATAGCGGTCTTACCTTCTTCCGGCGCTTAGCAAACGGCGAGAAGGTGACAGACGCTCACCGCTCGCACTTCTATCAGCGGGCCACGGTTGGTGGATTCAGCGTGCCCGAAGTCACGACGCGGATACTCCTGCTGTGTACCTGGCTGGCGGCGCTCGCGATCGTGGCCGCGCTCGGCCGTTCGTTGCTCATCGACGGGGTAGCGCTCGCTCTGGGCGTCGGTGCCGTCGGCCTTGTCCTGACAGCCTTCGCACGAGGACGTTGAGTGATGACGCGCATCCTTGTCACAGGCGCCACGGGGTTCATCGGCCAAAGTCTCGTCCCGGCATTGGCGAAGCAAGGCTATTTCGTCCGCGCCGCCGCGCGCGATCCCTCCAGAATTGCCGCGGGCCCCAATGTCGTGCCCGTTGCGATGTCGGACCTATCCAAGCCCGCCGATTGGGCCGAGACCCTTGAGGATATCAGCCACATCGTGCACTTGGCGGGTATCGCCCATGCGCCCGGCACACTGCCTGACGATGCCTACACACAGATCAACACGGAGGCCGTGGCGGAGCTTGCCGGTCAAGCGAAGGGACTAGTCGAACGTTTCATCCTGATGTCCTCGGTCCGCGCTCAGGCGGGTTTGTCTGCAACACACACGATCACGGAAGACGATCCGCCTGAGCCGACGGAAATCTACGGACGTACGAAACTCGACGCGGAACGACGGCTCGCGGCAAGCGGCGTCGACTTCACCGTGCTGCGTCCGGCTGTCGTCTATGGGCCGGGCGTTAAGGGCAACATCGCGTCGCTCGCCACCATCGCAAAGACCCCGATGCCATTGCCATTTGGTGGGTTGGACAATCGCCGCTCGCTGGTTTCGATTGAAAACCTCAATACCGCCGTCGGGCATGTGCTGCAGTCTGAGCAAACGCGCAACGAAACCTATTTGGTTGCCGATGCTGATCCTATCAGCGTCGCCGGGATCGTGGCAGCCATGCGGGTAG
Organism: Methyloceanibacter sp.; assembly: GCA_030064755.1. Classification (GTDB taxonomy): domain Bacteria; phylum Pseudomonadota; class Alphaproteobacteria; order Rhizobiales; family Methyloligellaceae; genus Methyloceanibacter. Next base: position 5,874 of record JASJEH010000137.1, read on the forward strand.
GGTTGGGTCGTTCGCCGCAGCTCGTGAAGATGCCGCACGCCGCCATACGACGCTTGATGAAGTCTTTTGGGCGCGAAGCCGATTGGGAGAGGGTATGCGGTACTTTCGAGATCGACCCATCGAAGCTGATCGCGACGGGCTGGAGCCCGACGGTCGAAACGCCCGACGGGATCGCCCGCATGATGCGCGCCGACCTGGGCAGCAATCGATGAGCGTCCTCGCGATGCATGCGGTCTCGTATGAAGGCCCGCTACTGAAGAATGAAAGACTGAAAGGCATCCCGTACGGCCTGCTCAGAGAAGTCGCCGTCGAGAAGAAGTTTCCTTGCGCGCTGTCCCATTGCGATAACCGCGCCGCGGTCGTGCGCAAGAGCTCGCAGGGTCCGCACGAGATCCTCCTCGATCACGACGGGATCTCTTGCGAGTATGAGGCGGCCCGTCACACCGTCCTTAACGATCGATCTGCACCCCGGCATATTCGTCGAAATGAGCGCGCACGCATGCGCCGCACCCTCCAATAGAATTCGCGGCAGACCCTCGCGGTAAAGAGTCGGTAAGCAGACGCAGTGTGCCGCGCCAAGCGCCTCGTAGACCGCATCCAACGGAACGGCCCCATGGTAGCGGATCGTCGGAGGCAGGGCCGCGGCTTGCAGCGGGACGCTGTCCGGGTCGCTCGGATCCGACGGACCGTATATGTCCAGCTGTACAGGCTCCTGTTCGCCAAGACCCTTGAATGCCCTGATCAGGAGTTCAACTCCCTTTGCACGCAAGACCCGGCCGGCAAATGCAACACGTAAGGGCCCGCTTGCGTCCTTTTCCGGAACACGAACATCGATTGGGACGCCTGTTCCGCTAATGACCTTTGTTGCGTCCCTTTCGGCAATGGACAACGCCACAAACAGCCTGCGGTCCGTTTCATTCTCGAAAACGAATGCGCAGTTTCCGTGCCCGGCGAGCGTCCTGAGCGCTGCGACCGACGAAGACAGCCTAAGCTTATTGAAGAGGCCGTCTTTGCGCATGCCAAACACACGGCCAAGGCCAGGAAAGAACAAGACGATCTTGCTGCAAGGCCGTCCCGTCCATCGGCTGAGCGCACCGGCGAGGAGCGTGAACAGCACCACCTTTAGCGTGATGGCGACCACGATGTCGGGGCGGTCACGCCGAAAGATCTGGATCATCTGGCGCAGCGCTCGGAAATCGCCGAACCGGAAATGCGCGTAGCGATCGATGGCGAGCGGACGGATTTGGCCTGCGAAATCCGGGCTGATGCCGGGGTCGTACTCTCCGGTGTGCAGCGTCACAGCTACATCAGCAGGTAGATCCCTAAAGAGGGCTTCTTTGTGCTGATGAAAATAGGGGTGAGAATTTATGAGGATAGCGAGACGGCGAGACATTACTGGGCTTCTTGAGACGCCTTGACCTCGAACGGCGTCGCGCGATTCGTCAGAATCACGCGAGCAGATGGGTCCACTCCGGCCGCAGCTGTGTCCGACACTCGGGCCATGTTTGCCCCACTCTCAGTTTCCGATGCGACCAACAACCGGCCCGACTTAGGCGATTGGGTGATGTAGAGCCTCAAGCGACAGCGGATCGAGCCTTCCCGCGTATTGCTGGCCGATCATGGGTCTCTGCCGAATGTGCCCAAGAAAAATTGGCCGTTTCATACAGGAGTTTCGCGGCATCGGCAAAAAAACCTGGTGTGGCGGTGGCCCCGTTTCGAGCTGGTTGCCCCAATTTCGCCCCAGCGTTGAGCCTTTCTGGTTCTTGAGGCTTGTGACCGCGCGGTTACACCCCGGCATCACATTGTCGGGAAACTGCGGCTGCGTCTGGTGCGGCAGGGCAAATCACGCTAAAGTCTCACCATAGAACGTCCGATTATCGGATGGGGCATGGCGAGGGGGCTCGCCGGACGAGGGATTACATCGATGCGTGCATTTTACCTTGCGCTTGTGACTGCTTCGAGCTTGGCTCTGATGTCGCTCAGCGCTCAGGCCTTCGAGATTCAGGGCGAGAACGCCGATATCCCGAGGAGCGCGGCTGAGCATCTTGGCCTGTCGCCGGCTTATTCGATGCCGCAATTTGAGGGAAGCTCGCTAGCGATGCCTTTCGCAAATGGCGGTGAAGGCTCGGGGTTTGCGACTGATTACGGCAATTCGATCGCCATCCCCGCTCCGGGAATCAGCCAGCCCACACCGGCTTGGCGTTCTGGCGTTTCCCTCCGCTAGATCTCGACGGTTCATGGTCTTTTTTTGGTTCGCGGGTCCGCACGCGGACGTGATTTGCTGCGCGCGCACGCCTGTGTGAAACAGCAAAACCATGCAGGACCTGATTGCCCTCCAGCGCTGGCTCTATGAGGGCATGGCCAGCGGCCTCGGGGATGTCGCGGGCGGCAACTTTGGAGCACTCCTGGCTGCGATGGCGGTGGCCGTTCTGTTCGGCATCCTCCACGCCTTGATGCCGGGGCACGGCAAGACTGTACTCTTCTCTTATCATCTCGGCCAAAAATCCGACCTTCTGTCCAGTATCGCCAATGGCGCCATCCTGGCGCTGACCCATGTTGCCATCGCCATTGTTCTCGTGCTCGCGGGTTTTGCTGTCATCTCGCGGGCCTTTGCCTATGGCGGACGGACGCCCCAGTTTGAACTCGCGAGCGGCGTGCTGGTCGCGCTCATTGGCGCCTATTTGCTTTGGCAGGCCTTCCGGCGCGCGGCCTCGGAAAACGACGATGGCGAGTCCAGGCGAAAAGGGCGTACTCTTGCTTTCGTAACTGGCTTGGTACCCTGCCCGCTCACGACATTCATTATGAGTTATGCGTTGGCCCGTGGCCTGCTCGCGGCTGGACTTGCTGTCACTGCCGCCATGGCGGCAGGCATGGTCCTCACGATTTCGGCGGTGGCGGTTCTGGCCACACTCTCCCGGGCGCGACTTCTATCGTTCTTCTCGAGAACGGAAGGGGCGCGACGGTGGCTAGGCCGCGCGCTGGAGGTCGGCGGTGCAGCGCTCGTGCTCCTTTTTGGCGTTTTTCTGATCCTCGGAGCGCGAGCAGCTTGACTATTACTGCGCGCTTCTTTGTTCCATGACCTGCCTG
>JASJEH010000132.1 GCA_030064755.1 Methyloceanibacter sp.
CCGTTTGCGGGCCCCTTAGCGAGTTCCCGCTTGGTGAGGCCACGTGATCGTGGCAGTTAGCTGAACAAATGGCGGGGATTCACAACAGCTTGACGGCGGCTTCAGCGGACAAAACGGCGGCTAGTTCGAGCCAACGGGAACTCACGCCCCGGGCCCTTGCCACCGGTCTGATCCTTGGCGCTCTATTGGCGCCCTGCAATGTCTACTCAGGTCTGAAGATCGGCTGGGCCTTCAATATGTCGATCACAGCCCTGTTGTTGGCATTCGCGTTCTGGGCGCCCATTTCGCGCGCCTTCAGCCGGCCTTCCTGGGGAATGCTGGAAAGCAACATTAATCAGACTACGGCCTCCGCGGCCGCAGCGATAACCTCAAGCGGTCTCGTCGCGCCTATTCCAGCTCTTGCCGCGATGACAGGCGAGAATCTGCCCTGGTTCCCACTCATTGTCTGGGTCTTTTCGGTGAGTTTTCTCGGCGTTTGGATTGGCTGGTTCCTACGCCCGCGCATGATCGAGCAGTCCGAGCTTGTTTTTCCGGCCGGCATGGCCGCGGCCCAGACAATGCGGGACATGTTCGCCCATGCGGACGAGGCGATGTCGCGCGTGAAAGTCCTGATGTCGTCTCTCACCTTCGCCGTGCTGTTCAATGTGCTCGACAAGTTCGTCTGGCACATCCCGCGGGTGGGGCCGACACTCACCGCCTCGAAGTTCACATTCGTTTTCGACCCCTCGCTGTTGCTGCTCGGCTTTGGCGGCATCATTGGATTGCGCGCAGGACTCGGCCTTCTTGCGGGGGCGCTGGTCGCTTGGGGGCTAATGGGGCCGGCGCTGGTCGACCATGGAATCGTTCTTGTGGACCGCGGCCAGTCGAGCTGGTTCGAGCCCCTGGTTGGCTGGCTGCTCTGGCCCGGCGTTGCCGTGATGGTGGCGGCAAGTCTCACGAGCTTTGCGGCGTCGTTGTTCGCGGCTTCCAAGCAGCATCCGCATGGCCAGCGTCGCAGGCCAACGTCTCGCAATGGATGGCCACAGTTCGCCGGTTTCGCTGTCGCGGCGGCGATCGCCATCATGCTGCAAGTTGTCTTGTTCGGGATCCATTGGACCATGGCGCTCGTGTCCATTCCCGTCGCCTTCGTGCTCGCAACCGTGGCCGCGCGCGTGGTGGGCGAGACGTCAGTCGCGCCTATCGGTGCGATCGGTAAAGTCTCCCAGCTGACTTTCGGGATCATGGCGCCAGGCCAGCCGATTACCAATCTCATGACCGCCAACGTTGCAGGCGGGTCGGCGGGGCAATCGGCCGACCTGCTGAATGATTTTCGTGCGGGTTACGAAGTGGGTGCGCATCCAACGCGCCAGTTCGTTGCGCAGTGCGCAGGTGTCGTCGTAGGCAGCGTTGTTAGCAGCCTCGTCTACCTGATGCTGATTCCGGACCCAGCCACACAGCTCTTCACGCCCGAATGGCCCGCGCCAGCGGTTGCCGTCTGGAAGGCTGTGGCCGAGGCGCTTGGGCAGGGGCTCAACGGCATCGCACCGTCCGCGCTCTGGGCTATGGTCGCCGGCGGCGTGTTGGGCGTCGTGCTCGCTCTGGTCGAGCGCTGGCTCAATCCGAAGTATCTGATTTTCGTTCCCAGCGGTGCCGCACTTGGCCTCGCCTTTGTGATTCCCGCCAGCACATCGTTGATGCTGTTCGCCGGCGCCGGGCTCGCCGCCGTCGCGCACAGGTTCGCGCCCAACTGGGCCGCACGCTTTCTCTTGAGCGTCGCTGCCGGGTTGGTGGCGGGTGAGAGTCTCTTCGGCGTTGCGTCGGTGTGGTTCTAGCTCAGTGATTATCCCTCCCCTTAAAGGGGAGATAGGTTAATTGCTTACTCGGCGGCCTCAGCGTGTGACTCCGCGCTTGCCAGGTAGCGCTCTACGTCAAGCGCAGCCATACAGCCCATGCCGGCCGCCGTTACCGCCTGGCGGTAGACGTCGTCGGTGACGTCACCCGCCGCGAACACGCCGTCGATGCTGGTCAATGTCGTCCCGGGCTCCGTCTGAATGTAGCCGCCGGCCTTCAGATCCAATTGATCCTTGAACAGATCGGTTTGCGGCGAGTGACCGATGGCGATGAAGATGCCGTCGACCTCCATCTGGGTCTCGTCGCCGCTCTTGGCGTGGGCAAGCTTGGCGTGGGTGACGCCTAAGGGATCCTCGTCACCGATTACCTCAATGAGATTGTGGTCCCATAGCACTTCGATCTTTGGATGCTTGAACAAGCGCTCTTGGAGTATCTTCTCGGCGCGCAATTCGTCACGGCGGTGCACCAGCGTAACCTTCTCCGCGAGGTTGGCGAGGTACAGCGCTTCTTCGACGGCTGTATTGCCGCCGCCAACCACGATGACGTTCTTGCCCCGATAGAAGAAGCCATCGCATGTGGCGCAAGCGGAGACGCCAAAGCCCTGAAACTTGTCCTCGGAAGGCAGTCCGAGCCAGCGCGCTTTCGCGCCCGTGGCGATGATCAGCGCGTCGGCGTAGTACTCATCGCCGCTATCGCCTTTCAGCTTGAAGGGGCGCTGAGAGAGGTCCGCCTCGACAATGGTGTCGGAGACCATCTCGGTGCCTACATGCTCGGCTTGGGCGCGCATCTGCTCCATGAGCCAGGGGCCCTGGATCACGTCGGCGAAGCCGGGAAAGTTCTCAACGTCGGTGGTGATGGTCATCTGCCCGCCGGGCTGAATGCCCTCGATCAGGAGCGGCTTCATCATGGCGCGCGCCGCATAGATGGCGGCGGTGTAGCCGGCTGCCCCTGCGCCGATGATGATGACCTTCTCGTGACGGGTTCCCATGGCATGTGCCTCTTCTTGTCTCTTTGAAAGCGAGAGGTAAGCAGTTGCACGCGCGTGCGCAACCCGTACCGTTTCACAACCCCTTTATCGCGTTGAATCAAGGCCGAGCGCCTTGCGGATAGGCGCCGCCACGGCCTCGGTGTCGTTGATCGGGGCATAATCGAAGGGGGCGAGGCTCCCCTTGAATGGCCTTGTGGCGCCGCGTTCGCGCATTAGCGCATGGAAGCGAGCCAATCGCGCGGACTTGCCGGATAGGGCCTGAATGTAGACTGGCTTTCCTGTGCCGGTAGCCTCCGTGACCATGTTGACGGAGTCTTCTGTGACAACAATTGCGTCCGCGAGGGACAGAAACGCGAAGTAAGGATTCTCGCCGCTCCCATCCCAGATGACATGCGGCACGTCCTGAACCGCCTGGGCCAACGCCTGAAGCGTTTCGGCACTCGTGCGCCGCGAGGGCGTGATCAGAAGCGCGCCGCCAACGTCGCGCGCGGCCTTCGCCAGGGCAGACCCAAAGCGTGCGCCGGTTTCCGGCGAGAAGGTGAAGGCGCGGCTCTCTCCCCCAAGCAGCACCGCGATGCGGGGATGGGGCAGATCTGCGATCTGCGGCGCATAGCGCGCGCCGGCCTCATCCAACTTGTCGCTGGTCACGCCATGGACGGCCCCGAACGTCGTGATCACGTTCGGACCCTCGAAATCGTCGTGCACCGGCGCCGCCACGAGGTCGAATAGGCGGGCAGGGACCTTGGGGTTTTGAATATGGAGCCCGTATGCGTTGCCAAGGCGCTTGATCGCGAGCGCCAGCGGCACGCTGCGCCGCCCGATGGAGATAACGAGGCGCGGCCAGGGCGGGGTGAGGGGGGAGTTCGACTCAGCGGCCATAATTCGCCCCCGCGCCGGCACAAGGTGTTGAAAACGGGCCGGAATCAGCCGCATTGGCCCCGTGGGCCTAACGCGCTTCAGAGTATAGGGCAGTCCCACGGCTTCGGCCACGGCGATGCCTTGTTGCTCCATGCCCACCGCGCCGTCCGTGACGATCCAGGTTTCCTGCATGGGGCTCCCTAAATCCTGTTCACGAGAATTTCCAGAACGAAAAATGCCCAAATTCTTTTCGATTCTTTGTGTAGGCGGCATAAAAGTATGCAAAACTTCCCCTCAAACGTCTGTGACCTGCCATCGCGCCTTCTACCGCGATGGGCCCACGATCGTCTAGGGAGCATGGTCTAGGGAGAATTCGGCCCCAATGCGTGCAACCCGTCTCGATTCCACGGATTGGCTGATTCTGCGTGAGCTTCAGGGCGATGGCCGGATCACGAACATCGAACTGGCGCGCAAAGTCGGCATCTCCGCGCCGCCGTGCCTGCGCCGCGTTCGGGCTCTCGAAGAAGCCGGTATCATCAAGGGGTTCACGGTCCTTCTGGATGACCGGGCGCTGGGTTTCGACGTCTCCGCCTTTGCCATGATTAAGCTTCACAGCCAGGCCGAACCGGATCTGATTGCCTTCGAGGAGTGGGCCGCCACGAGCGCCCTGGTCCGCGATTGCCACATGCTTTCTGGCGAAATCGACTTTGTCCTACGCTGCGTGGCGCCGGACCTCACTATGTTTCAGGACTTCATCATCCGGGACCTGACGGCAGCGCCGAATGTGGAGAGCGTCAAAACCTCGCTCGTCATTCGGACATCAAAACAAGCAGCGGGCGTCCCGACCGAATTGATGTCAGAAGCCGCAGAGACCTAGCGGCGCGCCGACTAACGCGCCACGTTGGCGTAGACAGCGAGGTTTCGGTACGATTCAGCGCTCTCCCGCGCGAGATCCGGGCCGGTCGGCGTCGGCCCGTTCATGGCGCGGATGGCTCCTTCCTGGGCGCCATCGATCAAATTGTCAGTGATGAGAGCAGCACCGGCACCAGCACTGGCGGCCACCCCGATCCCGATATGGCTCTTGCGCACCACGTTTCCCGTCACGGTCACATCGCGCAGATACTCACCCCACCCGACGATGATGCCGTAGGCTGGCGCGCCCTCCACCACGTTGCCCGTGACTGTGGTATCGGCCTCCACCGCTATACCGCTTCCGCGCACTTCGCCTGTCTTCCGGAAGAACAGATTGCGGACGATGTTGCCTTGCACCACCGCGAGCCGGCCGCCTTCGTTAAAGTTGGTGACGGAGATACCCGTCGCGGCAGTATCCACGATGTTGTTGGCGATGATCGCCCCCTCGAAACCGAATTCGGCGTAGAGCGCGACTTCGCCAAGACGCGCACAGGAATTGGCCACTATTTGGCAGTTCGACCCTGAATTGCTGCGGATGGCGGAATAGGCGCAATCGGAAATGCGGTTCTGCGTCACCAGCGCCGAGCCGGCCCGGAAGATGTTGACGCCATTTCCGTTCTGTCCGCTGCCACCGCTCTTGGCAGCGATGCGTTCGATACGGTTGCCCGTGACGATCGTACCGTCTTCGCCCTGTTCTGAACGCCAAACGAGGATGCCATTGTCGCCGCAGTCATGGATGTGATTGTCGCTGATCTCAAGGCCGCGCGCGTCTTCGCTAAAGACCGCCTCGCTCGAGATCTTGCCGAATGTGCACTGCGCGATCCGGCCAGCCGATTTCCGCAAAGCGATCCCGCCGCCACCGCTGTTGAGAAAGCGGCAGACCGACACATCGAGTTCGGTCGTTTCCGTCGCCATCATGAGGGCACCGTCGTCGCCAAGCGGTACGCCGCCGCCGTCGACGACAAGACCCGTCAGGCGCACATTCTGCGCACCCGTCGCGTTAAAGACCGGCACACCATCCGACTTCAAGATTGTGCGTCCAGGAACGCCTTGCACATGCGCGCCCGGAGCGAGAGTTAATGTGCCTGTCTTGTAGGTGCCCGCCGGTAGAAAGAGCGGGGTTCCTGTAGCCGCTGCATTGTCAAGCGCTTGCTGGAGCGTGGCGGTCTGCGACACAGCGCCGTCCGCGGGTACGATGCCATGGCTGCTCGATGCCTCAAGCGCGAGCGCCGCGCTGGGGCCCACGATACCGAGCCCGGCGCCGGTGCCAAGGCCAGCCAGCAAGGCGTCGCGCCGCCCGATTCGTGGACCGCCAATGGCGCCACCAATCAGATCGGGTGCGTTTCGGGATTTCGTCATGGCGACTCCATCGGGTCTGCGCCGAACTTGCTCTGCAACTGCACAGCGTGAAGCGTCTCCTGCAGGATCATTTCCGCCGCCCTGATCAAGGTATCCATGCTCAAGACATGGATGTGCGGGACGTGCACGAACAGCGCGTCGCTTCCATTCTGTTCCGCCCAGTGGAGCGAGCGAAAGTAAAGATCGTTGCACAAGTAGCGCCCGCAGGACTGGGATACGCTGGACGGTATCTGTTCCTCCTGCAGCCGTGCGACGAGGGCATCGACTGGGAGCCACGTTTCCAGCATGTCGCCACATCCGGTGATCACATCGCTACGCCCTGGATGGGCACCGCAGGCGTCCGGGCGCGACTCCGCTTGGTTGTGAGCCCTAGCTTCCAACTGGATGTCCATAGCCTCCACTTGCAGGCCGAAGTGAATCATGAGGCGCGGCCGAATGGCCTGATGAAAATAGGCAACGCGGCTGGCGACCGCATGCCATTCGGCGGGAAAAACGGCGCGGTAGAGCATGCAGTCCGTGGGCGTCTCCATAGAGGCCACACGTTCGGCCAGCCAGCCCGAGGGGTTCTCCACAACGCCGGGAAAGGGGCCAAAGCCCGTGATGAGGACGCGTGGCTTGGCCGAATCGTTTGCCAACGGGTCTGACGAGACGTCTGCCATGGCTTCAGGCTTAGCCCTGCTTTGGGACAGATGAAAGGCCAATCGGGCTTGCGGTTAACCCGCGGCGGGCTATTGGGGGTCCTCTAGGCCGACAAGCTTCGCCAGTGCGTCGGCGCCTTCGGCGGCACTGATCGTGCCTCTTCGTACCTGATCCTCGATGTCTTCGCACTCGCGCGCGGCGCGCCGTCCACCCTTGAAGGCTGCGAGCAGACGCTGTTCGAAGATCTCGCGCATCCATGTGGCTGCCTGCTCGGCGCGCCGTTCGTCGAGCACACCGGCCTCCTCAAGCGTTCGGCGGCACTCCCCGATCTTCTCCCACAGCGTGTCGAGCCCGGTATTGTCCCGGGCCGACATGGTCAACACGGCGGGCTGCCAGGTTGTGTTGCCGGAGGCGAGAATATGCAGCGCCGCGCGGTACTCGGTGGCCGCGCGGTTGGCGCGTTCCACGTTGTCGCTGTCAGCCTTGTTCACGGCGATGATATCGGCGAGCTCCAAGAGGCCACGCTTGATGCCTTGCAGCTCGTCGCCTGCGCCGGGAATGGCCACGACCACGAACACGTCCACCATATTGGACACGGCGGTTTCCGACTGCCCGACACCCACGGTCTCCACCAGCACCACGTCGAACCCCGCCGCCTCCGCAATTGCGATCGTCTCGCGGGTCGTCTTGGTGACACCGCCAAGGCTCGATCCGGCGGGCGAGGGCCGGATGAAGGCATCGCTTTCCGAGGCGAGCCGCCCCATGCGTGTCTTGTCGCCGAGAATAGAGCCGCCTGTGCGGGACGACGTTGGGTCTACGGCCAATACCGCCACCTTGTGTCCCGCTTCGATGAGGTTCAGTCCAAACTGATCGATGAGCGTGGACTTGCCTGCGCCGGGCACGCCGCTAATGCCGATCCGGATCGCTTTGCCGGTGTCGGGCATCAGGTTTTTCAGGAGTTCGCGCGCCCGGACCTGATCTTGAGGCCGCGTGCTTTCGATCAGGGTGATGGCGCGTCCTAACGCGACACGGTTGCCCTTGCGAACGCCGGCGGCGATCTCTTCGACGGTTTTTCCAGAGCGTTGCTGCACCACGGTGTCGGGGCTGCTTGAAGCGGTCGCTGTCATCTATTCGGCAGCAGCCTGGGAGCCCGCGCCGAGCTTGCCAAGAATATCGATGGCGGCATTGGCGATGGGCGTGCCTGGACCGAAAATGGCCTTGGCGCCTGCCTCATGGAGTTCGGGATAGTCCTGGGGCGGAATAACGCCGCCGACAACAATCATGATGTCGCCACGGCCTTGATCCTCCAACGCCTGGCGCAGCGCTGGCACGAGGGTTAGATGGCCCGCCGTCAGGGACGACACACCAAGGATGTGTACGTCGTTTTCGATAGCTTGGCGCGCGGCCTCATCGGGCGTCTGGAAGAGCGGGCCGATATCGACGTCAAAGCCGAGATCGGCGAAGGCCGAGGAAATGACTTTCTGACCACGGTCGTGCCCATCCTGACCCATCTTGGCCACGAGAATGCGCGGCCGCCGGCCATGCTCCGCCTCGAAAGCATCGATCATCTCGGCCACGCGGGCCATGTTTCCGTCTTTCTTCATCTCGGACTTATAGACACCGGTGATTGCCGTGATGCTCGCCTGGTGGCGACCGTACACCTTCTCAAGGGCATAGGAAATCTCGCCGACGGTTGCTTTCTCGCGCGCGGCGGCTACGGCGCCTTCAAGCAGGTTGCCCTTGCCTGTTTCGGCGTATTGCGTGAGGGCATCGAGGGCCTCGGTCACGGCAGCCTCGTCGCGTTCTTCCCTGAGCCGCTCAAGCCTCGCGAGCTGTTGTTCGCGCACCGACCGGTTGTCGACTTTGAGGAGATGAATGTCAGCATCGGTTTCGGAACGATATTTGTTGACGCCGACGATGGTCTGACGGCCGGAGTCGATGCGCCCTTGTGTGGCCGTGGCCGCCTGCTCGATCATGCGCTTGGGAATGCCAGCCTCGATGGCCTTGGCCATGCCGCCAAAGTCACTGATCTCTTTGATATGCGCCATCGCTTTTGCGGCGAGGTCGTGGGTGAGGCGCTCCACATAGTAGCTGCCGCTCCACGGGTCGATGATGCGCGTGGTGCCGCTTTCCTTCTGCAGCATCAGCTGCGTGTTGCGCGCGATGCGTGCGGAAAAGTCCGTGGGCAGCGCAAGCGCCTCGTCGAGGCCGTTGGTGTGCAGCGATTGCGTGTGGCCTTGGGTTGCCGCCATGGCCTCGACACAGGTGCGAATGACGTTGTTGTAGACATCCTGCGCAGACAAGCTCCAGCCACTGGTCTGGCTATGGGTCCGCAGCGCCAGTGACTTCACGTTCTTGGGTGCGAACTCTTCCTGCATCAGTTTCGCCCAGAGCACACGCGCCGCACGCATCTTGGCGATTTCCATGAAATAGTTCATGCCGATCGCCCAGAAGAAGGACAGGCGTGGGGCGAACGCATCAACGTCCAGGCCCGACGCAATCGCCGCCCGCACGTATTCGATGCCGTCGGCAAGCGTATAGCCAAGCTCTAGGTCCGCCGTCGCCCCGGCCTCCTGCATGTGGTAGCCGGAAATCGAGATCGAGTTGAAGCGCGGCATCTCTCTCGACGTGTAGCCGATAATGTCCGCGATAGCGCGCATCGAGGGTTCGGGCGGATATATGTAGGTATTCCGCACCATGAACTCTTTGAGAATGTCATTCTGAATGGTGCCGGACAGCTGGTCGTGGCCGACGCCTTGTTCTTCGCCCGCCACGATGAAGAGCGCGAGCACCGGCAGCACAGCGCCATTCATGGTCATGGACACGGAAACCTGGTCGAGCGGAATACCGTCGAACAGGAC
>JASJEH010000133.1 GCA_030064755.1 Methyloceanibacter sp.
GAGCATCCATTAGGGAGTCTGCAGTGGAAGCACGGCCCTAATGGATTGCCGGATCAAGTCCGGCAATGACGCGGAGGGAGCTGGCGGTCCTGCTTTCAAGCAGGCCGCGAAGGACCCTGGCGCGGCGCTGGAGCAGAAGGCTAGCCCGCGAACATTTCCCGCGCGTTGAAAGTCGACTGTCTGCCGATGTCATCGTAGTTCTTAGAGATCCACTGTTCGCACGTCTCTCTGCCGATGGAGAAAAGGTGCCGCAGGAACTCCCACTCAGCATTCAGCTTGCTAGATGCGCCAAGCGGCTTGAGCTCTTCGTCAGCGCCGATCACATGAAGATGCATCTGCCGGTAGTGTTCTTTCCCGAGCTTGCCGTCGTCTATCAGACGATAGACGAAGTCGATCGCCCTAAACTCCTTCAAAAGACTATTGTTGAAAGTGATCTCATTGACGCGATTCAGAATGTCCCGTGCGCCGCGTGGCGTCCCCTTCCGCAAGACAGGATTGATTTGAACGACAACAATATCGTCGGCTTGACTGTTCTTAAAAAAGGGAAACAGAACGGGATTGCCGGCATAGCCGCCGTCCCAGTAGGGCACACCGTCGATCTCAACCGCTTGATAGACGAATGGCAAACAGGCTGAGGCCATGACCATGTCGGCCGTGAGTTCCTTGCGGTTGAAAACCTTGATCCGTCCCGTCTCCACATTTGTCGCCGAAACAAACACCTTCACCTTGTCGCAGCTACGAACGGTTTCGAAGTCAATCTGATCGTTCAAAAGGTCAAGCAACGGATTGACGTTGAGCGGATTGAGCACATATGGCGAGGCAATGCGGCCGAGTAGATCGGCAGCGAGGTAAGGTGGTGAGAAGTCTAAGCTCCAGTTTCCGGTAAGCCGGTCCATCGGCGTTCGGCGAAAGGGGCTAGCGAAGGCGGCGTGGCTGACCTTTCGCCAGAACTTCTCAAGAGCATCGCGTGCGCCCTGATTGCCGCCCTTCATGATCCCGTCGGCGACCGCAACCGCGTTCATAGCCCCAGCGCTGGTTCCGCTTATCGCATCGATCTGTATGCGAGGGTCTTCGAGCAGACGATCGAGAACACCCCACGTAAAGGCACCATGGGCGCCGCCTCCTTGGAGTGCCAGATTGATCCGTTTCATGTTCTCACTCTCACTGAACTAAAGCCGGCGCGAAGGATTGCCCGCGCTGGCCTTTGTGGTGTCCAGCGTAGCCAACTCTCTAGAAGTTCGGGAATAGCTTGCGGCCTTCCTTTGGCGTTGATCCTGCCTGACACAAGGTACTGGAGATTACGCCGGATTGGAGAAACTTGTCTTACAAGCCTGCGGCTGAACATCGCATGCTATCTGAGCTCAAGATATCGCAGTTTCCTGCACAACCCGCTGTCATTCATTCTTCGTGTTTGACCGACAGTAATCTGATCAAGTCGCTGGTGCGACCATAAGGAGCGTAACCAAATGTCCCCTGATGAAATCTTAGCCCTGCCGTCGATGCCACCGGGCAATCCCAGCTACCCCATGGGGCCATATCGATTTGTCGGCCGGGAATACATGATCATCATCTACGAGACCGATAGCGATGCTATTCGTCGTCTTGTTCCCGAACCCTTGCAGCCGGACGGTTCAAATCAGGTCTACTACGAATGGATCAATATGCCCGACAGCTCGGGTTTCGGTAGCTATGTAGAATCGGGTGTGGTCATTCCGTGTGTCTATGAAGGTGAACCGGTAAACTATACTGCCATGATGTTTCTGAACGCCGAGCCTCCAATCACGGCCGGCCGCGAGATCTGGGGCTTTCCGAAGCGATGGGGACAGCCCCGACTCAAGGTAAGTTCGGACACGCTAACCGGGACGCTGGAGTACGCCGGCGAACGCGTCGCGCTGGGCACAATGCGGTACAAGCACGAGAATGAGCTTGAGAACGACCCCGCAAAACGCGGCCAGCACCTCAAGAAGACCCAGGTCAATCTCAAACTCTTGCCCTGCGTGAGCGGGGAGCCACGCATTGCCGAACTCGTGGCCTATAACCTAACGGATATCAACATGCAGTTTCACTATTCCGGCGCCGCGCGGCTGGAACTGGTACCCCACGTCAATGCACCGGTTGCGGATCTCCCCGTGCGACGGGTGGTCGAAGGGCGGCACTTCAAGGCAGATCTGACATTGCCCTACGGTCGTGTCATTCACGACTATCTCGAGTCCTCATAAGCTCAAGGACCACGCAAACTCTTGCATTCGCGCTCAACGATCATGACCTAGTTCGCGCGTACACCGCACCGTATACCAACCAGACAAGGGCCCTAACATGAGTACTTCAGTTCCAGAAAAAGCACCCACTACTGATCGGCCACTAGAGGGCAAGGCGTCTCTCGTCACGGGTTCCACGAGTGGCATTGGCCTTGGCATCGCTCGGGCGCTCGCTGCCGCTGGCTCTGCGGTTATCATCAATGGGTTCGGGAAGCCGGAAGAAATCGAGGCTGAGAAGGTGTCGATTGAGAAGGACTTCGGAGTATCGGTGAGCTATTCCGATGCCGACATGTCCAATCCCGAGGCAATCGAAGAAATGTTCGATGCCGCATTCTCCGAGTTCGGAGCGGTTGACGTTCTTGTCAACAATGCGGGCATTCAACATGTTGCGCCGCTCGAGGAGTTTCCAGTGGCAAAGTGGGACGCGATCATCGCTATTGATCTGAGCTCGGTTTTTCACACAACGCGCCTGGCAATTCCCCGAATGATAGAAAAGGGTTGGGGGCGCATCATCAATATCGACTCGGCCCATGGGCTCGTGGGTTCTGCCTTCAAATCGGCTTACGTTGCAGCAAAGCACGGCGTGTTGGGCCTCACCAAAGTCACGGCACTCGAGGTCGCCGAAAAAGGTATCACGTGCAATGCGATCGCCCCCGGTTATGTCCATACGCCGCTAGTCGAAGCGCAGATCGAGGACCAGGCAAAGGCCCACGGCATCCCGCGTGAAGAGGTCGTCCGCAACGTGCTGTTGGCACAGCAGCCGAACAAGCGCTTCGCCACGACCGACGAACTCGGCGGGATTGCCGTCTTCCTGACCTCCGACGCAGCTGCCTCGATCACGGGCACAACGATCGCCGTGGATGGCGGCTGGACAGCGCACTAGGTGCCGAGAAACCGCGGACATTGTCCAAAGGACTCGGCGAGTGGACGTCCTTGATGAGGTTGCGCCACTCCCGCATCGACGCCCGGCCGATCAAAGCGTCGGCCGTTAGTTTCACTGGCCTACAGGCCGCCGACCCGACGGTGATCGCGGACTTTCGCACTTAGGCTATAGTGGCTACCACTTGTGCGAGGTGCTTCGCACTTAGGGCAAATCGGCATGACAGAACGATTTGACGCGATCGTAGTTGGCGCTGGGCAGGCGGGCCCGGCTCTTGCGGACCGGCTGAGCCGAGCGGGCCTGAAAGTGGCCATCGTCGAACGCAACCTGGTTGGCGGAACTTGCGTCAATGTTGGCTGCATTCCAACGAAGACACTGGTTGGCTGCGCCCGCGTCGCCCATACCGCGCGTGACGCTGCGCGCTTCGGTGTCAACATCCCGCAAATGTCAGTCGACATGCGTCGGGTCAAGGCGCGTAAGGATGAAATCGCCGGCGGTTCCAATCAATCCGTTGAAGCTTGGATCGCTGGCATGGAAAACGTTGAGCTCATTCGAGGGCACGCACGCTTCACCGCGCCGAAGACCATCCGAGTGGACCAACGAACTCTTCAAGCAGACCAGATCTTCCTCAATGTTGGGGCTCGAGCGCGGGTGCCCGACTTTCCGGGGACCACCGAGATCAACTGTCTCACCAACTCAAGCATGATGGATGTCGACTTTCTGCCTGAACACTTGGCGATCATTGGGGGTAGCTACATCGGGCTTGAGTTCGCGCAGATGTATCGGCGCTTCGGCGCAAAGGTCACCGTGATCGAGATGGGGGACCATCTTGTTGGCCGCGAAGACTCGGATGTCTCTGAAGCCGTGCGAGAGATTCTCGAAGGCGAAGGCGTGACGATACGGCTAAACGCCGAGTGCGTCACCTTCCAGGCGCTGTCCGAAGGTGTTCGCGTCGGCATTGATTGTGTTGAAGACGACACTCCTATTGACTGCAGCCACGTGCTGCTGGCGGTCGGACGTGTACCGAACACGGACGACCTTGGCCTGGAAAACGCAGGCGTCGAAACCGATGAACGGGGCTTTATCCCGGTAGACGATCAGCTGAGGACCAACGTCGACGGGATCTGGGCCATGGGGGAGGTCAATGCCCGCGGCGCGTTCACGCACACTGCGTACAACGATTTCGAGATCGTAGCCGCAAACCTTTTGGACAACGATCCACGAAGCGTTACAGATCGTATTCTCTGTTACGGATTGTTCATCGACCCGCCCTTGGGGCGGATTGGCATGTCCGAGCGTGAGGTTCGCGCTTCCGGGCGCAAAGCACTTATCGGAATTCGCCCTATGGAGCGAGTGGGCCGCGCTCGAGAGTTCGGAGAGACTCGGGGCTTCATGAAGATACTGGTCGACGCCGACACGGAGGAGATCCTAGGTGCTGCAATACTGGGGCTGAGCGGAGACGAGGCCGTGCACAGCTTGTTAGACGTGATGTACGCCAAACAAACTTACAAGACCGTTGCGCGGGCAGTTCATATCCACCCAACTGTCAGTGAGCTTATCCCAACTGTTCTTCAGAGTTTGGAGCCTATGGACTGATCGTTACCGGAGGAGCTTGTGATCGACCACAGCACAACGCTAACGGCTTGGCTGTCTGATGTTATCCCTGAAGGCAAGATCAGGCGGGAGGTTCGGCGCGGGGACGCTTTGAACAAAGCAGAAGCGGCCTTGGTGGCTGCAGTGGATACCTATGTCATTGCAGTCGCGACAACGCGCGATACAGCGAGTTGGCAGCAGCGTATCCACCCGGGCACCGCGATCGTAGGCCACGAGACATCGCTCCTTCTTCCGGCGTACAGTGGCCTCACGACAGAGATCGGCGACACCGTGGACGATGTCGCGGTGGTCTTTCCGGAGCCTGCCAGCGGCGAAGCGGTCGTGATTCTCGGAGCCTTGGTCTGGCTTCAGGGTGACGATCACCTCAGCCGGTTTCCCGGTGCCGAGTATGTGCTCTCGATCACGGTGAAAGACGTTCGCCATCTCGCTGTAGAGCTGGACAGCGGAACGCTGCCCCCTGAGTTTCCCGCCCCTCAGATCGTTGGCCCTCAGCTTGCGCCTCCGCCCGCCGATCATCGCGAGATGCGGATTACCCATGTCAACGTATCGATGCCAAAGACGATTGAGCACGAGGAGCGCGCCGTCTCGACCGGAATATTCAAGCAAACCGTTGACGGACCGGTGCCGGCTCGCTTCTTGAACCTTGAAGGAGACGGTCAAGCCGACCTCTGGGGGCATGGCGGAAGCTTCCGCTCGATCTATGTCTATCCTGCGGAACACTACGACTATTGGGCCTCCGAGTTGCATCGGGACGACTTTCAGCCAGGCCAGTTCGGAGAGAATCTCACCGTCGTGGGGATGCTGGAAGACGACATACGAGTGGGCGATCGCTTCCGGATTGGTACGGCGTTGGTCGAAGTTTCCCAGCCCCGTGTTCCGTGTTTCAAACTCGCCATCAAGATGGGCATAGAGAATTTCCAGGTACGTTTTCTCAAGGAAGGCCGCCTCGGATTCTATTTGCGTGTCCTCGAGGAGGGCCAAGTAAGTGCGGGCGATCGCTTCGATTTCGTCGGCCGCGACCCCGATGGCATGAGTGTTCGTGCGGTGAGCGATTTACTCTATTTTGATGTCGACGATCTTGACGGCACCCGCCAGGCGCTGTCGATCAGCGCGCTATCGCACGGCTGGAAGCAGTCCTTCGAAGAGAGACTTCGAAAGGCATCCCGCTCCGGGTTCCGGGAATTCGTAGTTAAGAAGAAGGTCGCAGAGAGCCAGAACATAACGTCCTTTTACTTGGAGCCGAAGGATCGCGATCCCCTTTCACCCTTCAAGCCAGGGCAGTTTCTGACTTTCCGGCTGAGTATTCCTGACTCGGACGAACCTGTCTTGAGAACGTACTCTTTATCCGACAGCCCGCATTGCCCCTATTACCGCGTCAGCATCAAGCGTGAGAATCCTCCGTCGGATGCGCCCGACGCGCCCCCAGGCTTATCATCCAGTTACTTCCACGACAGGGTAGAAGAGGGCGCCGTCCTTGAAGTCGGCGCACCACGAGGGTCCTTCGTCCTTGACGATGACAACGAGAGGACTTTGGTGCTGCTCAGCGCTGGTGTGGGCATTACCCCGCTGCTGAGCATGCTCAATACTGTGGCCGCGTCGGGTCGAAAAGTGTGGTTCATCCACGGGGCGCGCAACGGACGGGAGCACGCCTTTGGACAACACGTCAGAGACCTTGCCAGGGAGCACGATAACATCAGCGTTCACATTGCCTATAGCGCACCCGATGCCTCGGATGTGGCGAGCACGGATTACGACTCCATAGGCCGGGTGAACATCGATCTGCTCAAGAGGATCTTGCCCTTCGACAACTATGGTTTCTACCTGGTGGGCCCCACTCCTTTCATGCGCGATATCTTCTCCGGTCTCTGCGCCATGGGCATCGACGAGGGGCGCATACACTATGAGTTCTTTGGGCCCGCCGCGGCATTGCAAGATCCTGATAAACACTCCCAGAAAAGAGCGGAAGTTGGCGAGGGCGATACAGAGGTTGTTTTTGCAAACTCCAGTATTGAGGCCACATGGGATGGTCAGGGATCCCTCCTGGATCTGGCTGAGAGCGTCGGCCTAACCCCGCCTTACAGTTGCCGCGCCGGCATCTGTCATACATGCCAGTGTGAGATTATCGAGGGTGAGGTCGCGTACGACGAAGAGCCGCTTAGCCCGCCGGACTCTGGTGAGGCCTTGATTTGCGTTGGCAAGCCCAAAGGGCGGGTTGTCCTGAATCTGTAGCGACATCGGCCACTCGAAATCCCCGTCAACAGCACCGGACAAGCAGAGATCTTGCAGCCGAGCCGGTGATCGCTTCGCCATCTGAGCGCATTTGCATCAAAGGCCAAGTTCAGAGAGGCCCGGGTGATCGTCTGGACGTCGTCCGAGCGGCCAATGAAACAGGCGCTCCTCCTGCGTTATCGGAAGGTCGTTGATGCTGGCGTAGCGCCGGGCCATCAAACCGTCCTCCGCGAAGACCCAATTCTCGTTGCCATAAGAGCGGAACCACTGTCCATTGCGATCGTGACACTCATAGGCGTACCGGACGGCGATCCGGTTCCCCTGAAATGCGAACAACTCCTTTATGAGTCGGTACTCCAACTCTCGCGACCACTTCGCCGTAAGAAACGCGACAATCTCGGTTCGTCCCGTGGCGAATTGGTCTCGGTTTCGCCACACGCTATCCTCCGTATAGGCAAGTGAGACGCTGGCTGGATCGCGGCTGTTCCATCCGTCTTCGGCTGCCCGGACCTTTTGTAGGGCAGTCTCTTCCGTAAAGGGTGGCAGTGGGGGTCGCATGAACAGTGTCTCCACGCATGAGTTTTTTCGGATCGGCCGATTAGACACCGATCAACGATGTGCGACAACTCGAAGCCCCGTTGAACGTATCCGCCATCGCCACTGACCCATCACTGAGACTAGCCGTTGGAGCTGCTCGTTGGTCTTTGGTGAAGTTCCCGGGCGCTTCGCTCCACCCAGCTTTGGGCGAGTTTCGGGCCGTCATCAGTTCACCGAATCTCCCAGATCGCGATACCCGTGAATGAGATAGGACGTTCGGCGGGTTCGGTTCCGACAACGCCGTTGTCGAGTACCGTCGCCCAATGACACATGGCGCACGCTCATTATCTGCTACGCTGTGGCTTTGCGAGGGAGAGCACTGAGCTTGATATGCCTATACTTGAACGGTTCTGGAGCCTTTTCGGCGCGTCTGATTTGGGACCAGTTGACTTTGATGCACTAGAACGTCGCACCACTCCCAATGACGCCCTCGCATGCCCGCCGGGATTTTGCAAAGCGAAGAGAGACCTTACTACGCCAGAGTTCAGGGTCGGCGTGGCGGCTCTGCGAGCGTCGATGGCCGAAGTCATATCAACCGAGCTAAGGACCACCCTGGTTGAGAGTAGTGATGCCATGTTGACTGAGCGGTATGTACAGCGAAGCGCAGTCCTCAAGTTTCCCGACACGATAGTCGTTCGCTACATTGAGCAACCTACCGGCTCTACCTTAGCGATGTACTCACGTTCTCAGCTCGGCTATAGCGATCGGGGCGTCAATCTCTCGCGACTTAGGCGCTGGCTCAGTAAATTGGAGCAGTATGTCGTGCCAGCTAAATTATAGAGTGAAGCTGACCTCCCGAATCTGACGGAGTTTGCTTGGCAGCATTGGCCGGACGTGCTCCATTGACAGTACTTAAGGCGCTTCTGACCCCAAGCAGAAGCACCGCGGGCCCGGACTTCCCGTGCGCGGCGAGAAACTTGTCTTACTGAATAGTTGACAGCCACAGCCGACATTGAGCTATTGGCTAACCAGCGTCGTATTCAACGGTGTCTCAAACCTCAGATCGCGGTGCAGACGTTTGTTCCCCATCTCCGACGACAATCCTCGCAAAGGCACGCCGATCGTAACGTGGCTGATAATCGGCGCGTGCGCTCTAGTGTTTTTCTGGCAACTTTCGTTGGGCGCGAACGCGAGCAAGGTTGCTTTCTATGAGTACGGTATGATTCCCGCTCGTTTGTTCGGCACTGCTGTGCTTCAGCCCGACTTCGCCTCTATTCCCGCATGGTCCACAGTGTTCACATCCATGTTTATGCATGGCGGCTGGATGCATCTTGGCTCCAACATGCTCTTTCTCTGGATCTTTGGTGACAACGTCGAAGATTCCATGGGGCATATACGCTACCTGACGTTCTATCTTGCTTGCGGCATCGCCGCCGCGTTGGCTCAAGCCCTCGTCAATCCCGACTCTACCGTGCCTATGGTGGGCGCGAGTGGAGCAATTTCCGGAGTGCTCGGCGCATATCTGCTTCTCCACCCGCACGCCACCGTGCGCACGGTGATCTTCTTTGGCTTCTTTCTCACAATTGTATACCTGCCGGCCCTCATCGTGTTGGGGCTATGGTTGTTGTTGCAGCTTGTGAGCGGCTTTCTTTCAAGTGCAGGCGAGCCTGGAGTTGCTTTCTGGGCTCATGTCGGCGGGTTTGTTGCCGGAATGGTGCTAGTGCCATTCTTCAAGAAGAGCAGTGTGCCGCTGTTTCAGCCAGCCCATCACCGCCCGTTTCAAGTCGAACGCCGGCGCGGTCCGTGGGGCTAGTGTTTCAACCGCCGCTGTGCATCTGCTCACGGACGCAAACCAGTCGTCACAATGTCGCTTTCCGATGTCGTCCAATGACACATG
>JASJEH010000138.1 GCA_030064755.1 Methyloceanibacter sp.
CTCTATCGTCGGGCCGTGATCGTCGGTGGTGGCCCCGAAGCCGAGCATTTAATCAAAGCACTTGAGGCATCGGCCGATGCTGATATCCGCATCGTTGGAATCTTCGATGACCGCGGTGCGGATCGTGTCGGACCGATTGTGGCCGGTTATCCGAAGCTTGGTAACATCGGCGAGTTGGTCGACTATGCGCGCACGTCGCGTTTGGATGTGCTGATTGTGACATTGCCGATTACTGCCGAGCAGCGACTGCTCCACTTGCTCAAACAGCTCCAAGTCCTACCGGTCGATATACGGCTCTCTGTCCATGGCAGCCGACTTAGATTCCGGCCCCGCACTTACTCCTACATCGGAAACGTTCCCTTCATCGACCTGACCGACAAGCCCATCGCCAACTGGGATGTCGTCAAGAAGTGGCTCTTCGACAAGATCATGGCCACGCTCGCCATTGTGACGCTCGCGCCGCTCATGACGTTGATTGCCGTTGCCATCAAACTCGACTCGAACGGACCAGTTCTGTTTCGGCAAAAGCGCATGGGCTTCAACAACGAGATAATCGACGTCCTCAAGTTTCGCTCAATGTATACCGAGGACGAGTGCCCCGAAGGGACGCAACAGGTGACAAAGGACGACCCTCGCGTCACGCGCGTGGGACGGATCCTGCGTCGAACGAGTTTCGACGAACTGCCGCAGTTCTTCAACGTGTTGAAGGGAGAACTGTCTTTGGTCGGACCACGTCCGCATGCTGCGCAATCGAAGGCCGCCGACAAACTCTATCACGATGCCGTCGATGGGTATTTTGCACGCCATCGCGTGAAACCAGGCGTCACGGGCTGGGCGCAGATCAACGGCTGGCGGGGAGAAACGGACACGGAGGAGAAGATCGAACGTCGCGTGGAGCACGACCTTTACTACATCGAGAACTGGTCAGTGACGTTCGACCTCTACATCCTCCTAATGACGCCACTCGCCCTGATCCGGGGCGAAAACGCCTACTAGAGCCTTTCATGGTTGGATTGAATCAATTCTGTTGCGCATCTGATGGATGGGCTGTGGTGAACCAGGCCGAAGCGCGATGCCCAAGCATCGGGCAAGGAGTGTTTCGCCGCAGACCGCCATCAGGGCGCAATCCCTTCGGGACCGGGCGTTGTGAGCTCATTATCGTCGGAAAAATTCTCGACCGTATCGCAGGATATGCTCTCAAATTTTTCCTCGATCCTGCACCCAAAACCCCTCGGCAGAATGGTTCAATCTAGCCATGACAGGCTCTAGGAGTGGCTCTGTGTCCCTGGCGATCGGTGAACTGGACGCTCAAGGCGCGCGGCCTCTGCCGGCGGCAGGTCATTTGGGTGGAAGCGTTCGGCCCGGCTTCAAACGGTTAGTACTGGTCTATCTTTGGATCGTCATTGCGACGGGAGGCTTTGTCTATGTTGAGCCTGCGCCATATGACGTCCTGCTCCTTGGCGCCATGATCGTTATTCCGATCGCTGGATTGATTGCGCTACCCCGAGCGCTGTCGGTCTATCTCTTACTCATCTGCGGCATTGTTGCCGGAGGCTATGTGGCGTCGACCCAAGCCGGCACATTCGAAGTGCCGGTCAGGCACGTGACAATCACTCTTTATCTGGCCCTGTCTTCCGTCGTGTTGGCGGCTTTTGTCGCCTACAACCCGATACCTCATGCAAGGCTGATCATGTCGGCCTATTTTGCTGCGGCCCTGATCGCTTCTATCGCCGCACTGATCGGGTACTTCAACGTGGTGCCAGCCTTCCATGACGTTCTCACTGAGTTCGGTCGGGCGCGTGGCACCTTCAAAGATGCCAACGTCTTGGGCGCCTTTCTGGTGCCCGCGGTTCTTTATGCACTGAACGGCATGTTGAACGAACGGGCGCCAAAGGCCCTCCTATGGAGCGTGGCCCTTGGAATCCTACTCCTGGCAACCTTGCTGACCTTTTCACGCGGCGCCTGGCTCAATGCCGTTGTGGGCCTGATGGCCTACGGGTTCATTGCCTTTGTCATGTCGGGCTCGAATCGCAAGCGCGTGAGGCTGTTCGTCTTGGCCGCAATTGCGAGTGCGGGTCTCATCGGCGGCTTGGTGGCGATTGCAACGCTGCCAGGAGTCTCCGAGAGACTTGGCGAGCGCGCAAGCTTCGAGCAGTCCTACGACCTCGGTCCAGAGGGTCGTTTCGCTGGCCAACAGAAGGCGGCCGATCTGGTTGCATCTCACCCTTTGGGCATTGGCGCTCTTGAGTTCGCCCGGCTTCATCATCCTGAAGATGTTCATCAGGTCTTTCTCAACATGTACCTGAACACCGGATGGCTTGGCGGAACTCTCTACTTGTTGCTGGTATTGGGGACCGTCGCGTTGGGGCTGAGGCTCGTTCTTCGAGATCGCGAAAGTAACGGTCTGACCATCGTCCTGTTGGCGGCATTCCTAGGGATGGCAGTCGAGGGGTTGGTGGTCGACACGGACCACTGGCGGCACTTCTACCTGATTATGGCTTTGATCTGGGGGATGGCCGCCACGCAATCCGTCAAACGGCCTAGGGCCGGATAGCTCCGCCGTTGCCCGACGCCGCCATGCCGAAGGCGTAAGAGAGACCCAGGCAAAAGAAAGCCCCGGACGGGGGGCTGCCGGGGCTTTCAAACCGGTTCCTGTTTGGGGGGGAACCTTGGACGGAGGAGGGAAACTCCGTCGCTATCGAATACTAGCATTTCTGCGCATGCCTAGAAAATGACAAAAATGTGTTTTTTGAGCGCCCAACTCCGGCCAGCCAGAGAGTCACCCATATGCAACAGTTTGGAGACTTTCACTGCAAACCGATCTGCTGCCCGATATTCGCCCAGATTGGAACCGTAAGATCATTCCCAACGCGCGTTGACGCGGGGGCACGAGGGAAACGGAGGGAGCCTTGCCATCTGGCAGGGCTTCTTCTGGTTCGAGTGCCGGCATCTCCTCCCGACTAGACCTATCACCATATGGATGACGCACAGCTCGTCGCGGGCCTGCGGCATGCGCAGGACTCAAGGCTATCGACGATGATTGTCGTGTTGGGGAGAAGTGGTCGGAGCGGGGAGATTTGAACTCCCGACCCCCGGTCCCCCAGACTTGGCTGTAGTGTCTAACATTCGCTATTTCCATCAAATAGTTAGCTAGCCTTGCGAGGCTTGCTTCGGGGCTTATTTCTGGACTCTTGGCATTCACTCAGCGCCTCGGCCACCTCGTCGTCATGGACGTGTGCGTAGCGCGTCGTCGTCTTAGTGTCCTGATGATTGAGGGCCTTCTGAACCAGCTTAAGGTTGCCTGCCCGCCGTAGAAGCTTCGTTCCGACGTCATGCCGGAAGTCACGGAAACGGAAGTCTCTGACCCCTGCCTTAGCTCTCAGACGCCGCCACATGGTCTTGGCACCGCTACAGGTTAAGCGGGTAGCGCTGACCCTTAATTCGGCCTCCACGGGTGCGCTGGGCCACGTATGTGAAGATATACACCGGGTGATGGCCGCGCAGCGGTGGCAGGATCTCCGCCACGGCGGGGCGTGATCGGGACGCGAGTCATCCGACCGCCCTTCCCTTTCTTCAGAATCACCCGCTCGGTCAAATCGACCTCGGACCATCGCAAGCTCTGGCATTCCTTCAGGCTCGCGCCGGTCGCCCGCACGTAGTCCAGGAACGGCTCGAAATCTTCGTCTTGGGCAGGTGGAAATCGATGATCTTACCGTCAAGCGCCTCCATCTCACCGAAACCACGCCCGACAAATTAGAGGGGGCCCCAAAGCCTCCCGCCTGATCGTCACGGGTCCTATAGAGGGATGTCCGCCATTGGCGCTTCGCTGACCTCAACCGCCGCGCCCGGACTTGTTTGCTCAGATACTGCAAGACTGGATTGCGAACGAGGCAGTTTCCGCTGACGTCGGACTGCAATTGTCGAATGCTCGCGAACAGAAGCCAAGCCAAGAGCCTATTCTCGTCAGCTGAGATGCCTTGGAATGCAGCGAAGCGTAGCCCTTGAATTGAGAGATCCGATAATCTCAATCAGTGTGAGCCGAACGCGGCTCCCAACACCAATATGCCTCAATCGTCTGCTGTCGGCTCCTCTGGCACATACTGAAGAATATCGCCAGGCTGGCACTCCAGTGCCTCGCAGATCTTTGCGATGGTCTCAAAGCGTACGCCGCGCACCTTCCCAGTGCGCAACAACGAGAGGTTCGATCCCGTAATGCCCACAAAGGCCGCAAGGTCCTTGGCCTTCATTTTGCGACGCGCGAGCATCACATCGAGTGTCACGACAATGGGCATCAGTTGCTAAACGATAGCAGCATTGTCTTCGGCAAGAAGGGCAGCAGCTCGCATAACCCTCGCGATCCCGAGGAAGATGAAGGCGAATACAGCGACCCAGAGGTCGCTGGAAGTTATGCTAAGTGCAAGCCCGTCGGCTTTTCCTGCGCTTCGCAAAACCCAAGAGAGCGCTAGTCCCGCGAGCGGCGTGACGAAGGCTTGGGCGAGTAGTCCGAGTGCGATCTGTTTGATGCGGGTAGCCGTAAGCGGGGTAAACACTTCGCCACGGCAAAACCCAGCGAACATTAAGCGCGCGGCGTTTGCGGCGTACATCAGCGGTGCGGAGGCAGCAAGAAGAACCAAGAATGCGACCAGCGACCAAGTAAAGCTCAAGGGCCCAGACACGGCGCTTATCCCCGTCAAGGCTGTTGAGCGTGCAAGCTGTTCGGAGAACAGGAATGCGACGAGCGCTAGAGTAAAGGGGATGAGCGCAAGCGCGATGGTAAGAACGACCTCCATTGTACGACTAAAGCGCACGATGGAAGGTAATTCCGCGTCCGAAGTCATGGCGTTGGGCACTAGCATGTCCTTTCGTTGTCTACGCGCTGGAGCCAGATTGACAGGGCACGAGATCGAGGCGGGCGTGTCCGGTGATCGAGCGTAAGTCGACCTTCCGCACCAGCGGCACGAAACTCTTGGTTTCTTCGGTCTTCAGGTAAGTCGAAATGGGAAGCGGACCCGATGGCTCAGTAGCAAGATAGCAGGCCTCTGAACTGATGCCTAAAGTCAAACTTGCGCCCGTTGACCCGGTTTTCCGCTTCGTGGCCACCTCTTTGCGTAGCCGCTCTAAGGTACGGACCGACTTTGCATTGAGCTTGTAGGCAAAAAACCATTCTCTGCCGTGATGCTCTTCGTTCAGCAAGGCGACCTCTGGGTCGTCGACTGCTTGAAGCGCGAACACATGGTCTTCCGTTGATCCGTCTGGACGGCGGACGGCGACTGTCAGGCGCTCCGTCTCCGGCAAGGGGCGCAATCCTTGCGGAAGAAGTATGGCAGCGCGCACCGCAGACAAATCCGTGGTCTGGAAGTCGACTTTTGCCAGATGCATCATGCTCGCCATCGGAGTCTTGGCACAACCGGTGTTGAGCACGAGCACGCCCAGAAAAGCAAACATAAGTACGCTGCCGAACAGCTGAAAACGCATGATGCACTCTCCAAACAAGGATGATCCCGACCGAGCCAAATCCCGAATGGAGATTTCTCTAAAGCGGTTAAAAGTTTCTGTCAAACAAAAAATAAATGCTGTTTTACATTGCCTTTGTGCGATATGCCATCAGAGGCCTGCTCTCTCGCCGCGGGAGCCCGGCAAACGTGTACGCTTTGGGTCACAAGGCGTTATCAGACTGCGAGTTTCTGACGTCCGGCGCGCGTCCGTAAGCAGACGTGGCGGCCTTCGTCTCGGAGGTCAGCTAAGTGCCAATAGCGGACATGGAACCTCTGGCCTGGGCGCACATTTGATGCTCCCACCACCCACTAACTGTTGGAAGGGCCGCGTTTCTTGCCGAGCCGTCTGACTGCCGCAATCTCTCTTGCCCATTCGTTGAACGGCCGTGCCGGTGTGCCGCCCATACGAGCACCGCTGGGTACGTCGTCCTTTACGTGTGCCATGCCGGCAATCAGCGCCCCATCACCGACCCTCACATGCTCAACCACGCCTGACTGCGCCCCAAGGATGACGAAGTCGCCAAGTTGAGCCGACCCCGCAATCCCTGTTTGGGATATAATAATGCAGTGGCGCCCTATGACGACGTTGTGGCCAATCTGAACAAGGTTATCGATCTTCGTTCCTTCGCCGATCTTCGTGTCCGTTAAGAACCCCCGATCAACTGTTGAATTCGCGCCCAGATCGACGCGATCGCCAATGATCACGCGGCCAATCTGTGGGATCTTGAAGTGTCCTTCCGAACTCATGACGTAGCCAAAGCCGTCCTGTCCGACCCGACAACCAGCATGGAGGGTCACCCGATCGCCAACCAAAGCATGCGTTATGGAGGCGCCAGGGCCCACAAAGCAGTTGGCTCCTATGAAAACTCTGTAGCCAATCACAGCGCCCGCAGCGATCGTGGTGCCGGCGCCTATCTTGGCCTCGCGACCAATGATGGCGCCGGGCTCAATGATGGCGCTATCGTCAATTTCAGCGGTCGGGTGAACCAGCTGGCTACCTGCGATGGCCTGCGCTGAAGACGCCTCGGGTTGAAGGGTAGACGGGTAGAGAAGCCCAATAGCCATAGCGAAGGCTCTATGGGGCACGTCAGTGATTATCGGGACGACACCTGCCGGAACAAGACTCAGGTCGGACTGCTTTATGAGGCAGGCCCGTGCCTTCGTGGCGATCAGAGCCTCGGCATGCCTGGGGCCAGTACAAAATGTAAGGTGTGTGGCAGACGCATCACCCAGTGCTCTTAGGTCGTCGATCTCAGTCAGACCATCGCTCGCCTGGTGCAGCTCAGCGCCAACTGCATCAGCAATGCGCTGCAGTGGGATTGGTGCCCCGCGTTGAAAAAAGCCAGGGTGTTCCACGTTTCCTCCAAGTGCCTTGCGATGACCACAACAAGCGCTCTGCTTTGAAGTCCGACTAGGCCTCACCCGGATCGGTAAGCGTTTGAATTTCCGGATCGGCCTGCTCAACGCGCTCCGCTTTCCGCTTATCCGACTCCTCCTGGAGCCTTTGTAGCTTCTCCTGTTTCTTTCGGACCTTCGCCCGGTCTCGCTCTGCTTTCTGAAAGTTGTAGTTCGGCTTGAATGCCATGCGGACCTCCGTTCCGATCCAACTGATTGTCACGTTTGCTTGGATCGCCGAGCTTTGCGTACCTTGGGCGCTGCCTTAACAGCAGGCTTGGAGGCTGCCGCTTCCCTGTCTGCGGCCTCTTTGGCAAGGCGAAGTTCGCGCAAGCGGGCTGTCTTTTCCGCACGAGCGTCGCTGGCGAGCTTCTGCTCCATTTGAAAGCTCTCTTGCCGCTTACGGCTCTGATTCAAGATTGTCTCAGCGTTGCGCCTGGCTGCTGAGATTCGTGAGGGGAAAGTTCTGTTCATATCAGGGCTTCCGATTTGCGGGATGACTTGGTAGCCGCCGGGGACGTGCGGTGTGGCCGGCGATTGCGGGTTCGTTTCCGCCGCCTGTTGCCCTGACGCGTTGCCTCGCGCGATGGAGAGTCCCGCGTCGCCACTTGATCCGCCATCATCGCGAGAGGGTGTTCGGCTACCTCAATGCTTTCCTGCATTAGCCGCTCGATGGTCTTGAGATAAGACCGCTCGTTGTGGTCGCACAGCGAAAGCGCTGTGCCTTGCGCACCAGCTCTGCCCGTGCGCCCGACACGGTGGACATAGCTCTCCGGGTCATTGGGCAGCTCGAAGTTGATGACGTGAGAGACGCCCGGCACGTCGATCCCCCGTGCAGCGATGTCGGTTGCAACGAGAATTCGCACTTTGCCTTTGCGGAAACCGTCGAGTGCGCGCACACGCGCGTTCTGTGCCTTGTTGCCGTGTATTGCGTTCGCTGCCAGCCCCGCCTGTACTAAGTGACGGCAAACTCTGTCGGCTCCACGCTTTGTCCGTGTAAAGACAATCGCCCGATCCATCTTTGGTGCTTTGAGCAGGTCTGTTAGCACCGTCCGTTTGTCCTTCGCGCCCACGAAGTAAACACGCTGTTCAATGCGCTCCACCGCCACCTTTGCTGGCGAGATATCGACGCGTACTGGGTTGCGCAGGATGTCGTGTGCCAGCTTGGCAATCGATGGCGGCATGGTCGCGGAGAACAGGAGCGTTTGCCGATCTTTGCGACAGAACCCCACAATCTTTCTCACATCTCGGATGAAGCCCATATCAAGCATGCGATCGGCCTCGTCGAGCACAAGCATTGAGACCTTGTCGAGCCTTACGTGTCGCTGGGCGCAGAGATCCAACAAACGCCCCGGTGTGGCGATCAGAATGTCTACGCCGGTCCTCAGCGCGTTGACTTGTTTTGACTGATTGACGCCACCAAAGATTACCGCAGTCCTTATGTTGAGGTTGCGCCCATAGGCGTTCACCCGTTCGGCGATTTGTCCCGCAAGCTCGCGCGTCGGCGCCAAAACGAGTGCCCGAGGTGCGGTGGGGGTCGCCGGTTCGGATCTGTTGATAAAAAGTCGATGTAGAAGCGGCAATGCGAAGGCGGCCGTCTTGCCGGTGCCGGTCTCGGCAACGCCGAGCAGATCCCGACCCCGTATAAGTGTAGGTATCGCTTGAAGCTGAATTGGCGTTGGTGTCGTGTAATTCTCGGCTTTGAGCGCAAGCCGGAGCGGCTCGGCGAGGCCAAGCAGATTGAATGAAGTTGTCACTAAAGAGTTTTTCCTTACGCCTGAACACGGCGCGCCAGTCGGCGCGACCGCGAGGACGCTTGCCCTAACCCACGCGCTGTCTGGGGGCGGACTAGATCGGGAATTGTCTCGGGATGAGGCGCCGCAATGTCGGCGGCAGCGTCGCGCGATCGCGAGCAATCAGTAAGTATCACCAGTGACAGGGCTCTACCGTAAAGTCAAGTTGGCCGCGTGCTACCTGGTGTGACATTTGAGTCCGCTGGCCGCCTTGCACCATTAGTGTACATTCGATGGGGGACCTGCGATGTCCTCACCAGGACACAAACTGGATATCCATGGGCATCTCAACCTGCTCCTCTGTCAAAGCGATCAGAGTAGTTCCACAAACTGACACTGTCTGGACTGCGCCAAAGGATGAGATAAGGGCTAGTGGTTGCAGATAGCGGCAGCATTGAAGGCCCGTGCATCCCTTGCGACGTTCTCGATTGAGCCACAGCAGCAGCGGCTGCTGTCGTAATAGCGGCGTGCCCTGCACTCGGATCGCAAGAACTCAGGTGGCCGCCCTCCCGAATGGCCAGACCTAAAGGTAGAGCCTATGCCAAAAACGACAGGTGCCGATCTAACAAAGGCGGCCAACGAGGCCTGGGTCGAGTATTGCCGCGACTGTGTCCAGCATGGTGGTTGGAGGGGTGTCCAAGATCACATGGGCGGACAGAGCTTCCGTACACGGATGTACCGGCTCTCGAAGTTGCTAAACGACAAGTTCTGGAATCCGTTTGTAGACCCCAATGAAGAAGAGCGGGATCACCGCGAGCTCATCAAGCTGCTGCCTGACGACCTAAGGGCGCGCTACCAACCGGTATCGGGGCTTCCTGAGTTCACACACGACTAAGCCCTCTGAGCCTGCGCGCCAAACCGACAAGAGGTTCCTCTGTTCCACGCTGGGGCGCAGCACACCTGTCTATGGCGCGCCTCACCATTAACTGTGCCAACGTCGGCCTTGGGTCATTAGCAGACCTACTCATGTAGATCAGGCATGTCGCTTTTCGCATGAAGGTAGACGTGGTCCCTGAGCGAGCTACGTCAGCCATATGCCGTATCCCTATCTGTTACTGGCCAGGATCTCATCCGCCCCTTAAG
>JASJEH010000139.1 GCA_030064755.1 Methyloceanibacter sp.
CTTGAAGGTGACGCCGAGCACCGCGATGGTCTTGCCCTGAACCGAGCCGCCTGCAGCACGCTCGACCCGGGCGCCCATCGCGATCTTGCGCTCAAGATTGACCTTTTCCACTTGTTCGACGAGCGAGACAGGCGCCTTCGCCTCTCGCGCTGTTCGTACGAGAGCGCTCACATCCTTGGGGAAGCACGACCCACCATAGCCAGGTCCGGGATTGAGGAATTTCGGACCGATGCGGCCATCGGCACCAACCGCCGTCGCCACCTCGCTCACGTCGGCACCGACCTCCTCGCAAAGATCCGCGATCTCATTGATGAATGTGATCTTCATCGCGAGGAACGAGTTCGCGGCATACTTGGCTAGTTCCGCAGACTCGCGGCCGACGAACATGATCGGCGCGTTGCGCAGTGACAACGGCTCGTAAAGCCGCGCCATGACGTCACGCCCGCGGTCGTCATCGCAGCCCACAAGCACTCGATCGGGATGGGTGAAGTCGCGGATCGCCGAACCTTCGCGGAGAAACTCCGGGTTGGAGCAAACGGCGAACTCGGCGTCGGGCCTGAGCGCTTTGAGGCGACGCTCGATCTCGCGGCCGGTACCCACCGGAACCGTGGACTTCGTCGTGATCACAATTCCATCGCGAATATGCGGCGCCAACTCCTCTACCGCCTCGAAGACGTATGTCAGATCGGCATATCCGTCGCCACGACGGACAGGCGTACCGACGGCGAGAAAGACGACATCCGCGTCCTTTACGGAATCCGAAAGAGAATCCGAGAATCGAATACGACCTGCCGCGACATTACGCGCCACCAAGTCATCGAGTCCCGGCTCGTAGATGGGGATCTCACCTTGGAGGAGCTGTGCTAGACGTCCCTCGTCCTTGTCGACACAAACGACATTCCAACCAAAGTCCGAGAAACAGGCAGCGGATACGAGGCCCACATACCCGGCCCCAATCATGCAAATCTTCACGCGGCAGCTCCATGTTCAAACGATGGTCGTTAATAGAGTTATGGACAGACGAAGACAATAGCGCCAAAAAGGGGCTCCATGACGCTTCAATGACAGGCACAATCGACTTCGGCGGACACAGGAGAGATACGAGTGCTTCTCGTTCCAACGTGGGACGTCAGCCCCCACTAAATGGCTTGCTTTCGACAAACTGGACTTTTACCTCGAGGCTGGCAAACAGCGCGAGGCATGACCTTCTGAACTGCCGCAACCAAACCGATGACTCAGGTGGCTTAGCCTAATGACAATTCTGGTGACTGGCGCCGCAGGTTTCATTGGGTATCACACCGCACGCGCGCTTCTCGACCAAGGCGCGGACGTTGTCGGTTTTGACAACCTCAACGACTACTACGACGTATCATTGAAGGAAGCACGGCTGGCCGAGCTTGCGCCACGAAACCGCTTCACCTTCGTCAAGGGTGACCTCTCCGACAAGAATGCGGTTGAAACGCTTCTCGCCAAGCATAGCCCTGACCGTGTGGTCCATCTTGCCGCGCAAGCGGGTGTTCGCTACTCCCTGACCAATCCGGATGAGTACATCACGTCAAATCTCGTGGGCTTTGCTAACATCCTGGAGGCCTGCCGGTACGTGGGGGTTGAGCATCTCGTTTACGCCTCTTCCAGCTCCGTATACGGGGCAAATACCAAGACGCCGTTCAGTGTCCACGACAATGTGGATCACCCGCTCAGTCTGTATGCGGCTACAAAGAAGTCCAATGAGCTCATGGCGCATGTCTATGCGCATCTTTACGGGCTGCCCGTGACGGGGCTTCGCTTCTTTACCGTTTATGGACCTTGGGGCCGGCCAGACATGGCTTACTTCAAATTCGTAAACAAGATCCTGGCCGACGAGCCCATCGATGTCTTCAACGGTGGACATCACGCGCGCGACTTCACCTACATCGACGACATCGTCGAGGCGGTCGTGCGTGTCACCGAGCGCATTCCCAAGCCCAACGACGACTGGACAGGCGACCGACCTGACCCGGGCACGTCCAAGGCACCTTTTCGGCTCTACAACATCGGCAACAATAACCCCGTCCAGCTGATGGACTTCATCGCGGACATCGAGAAGGCGCTTGGACGAACCGCTAAGAAGAACTACCTGCCTATGCAGCCCGGAGATGTCTTAGAAACCTGTGCGGACGTGGCTGACCTCTTCGAAGATGTCGGTTTCTCGCCGCGTACGGACATCGAAGAGGGCATTCGGCGTTTTGTCGCCTGGTATCGCACCTATTATGGTGTCTAGGAGCCGCGGCTGGCCTGCAGGCGCTTCGGCCAGGTTCGTTGGAGTCGGCCGCGCGCAACGAACTCGCTGGGATCGCCGGGCGCACCCATTGCGATTGTCAAGCCTACCCGCAATGGGCTAGACCCCTTCAATTCCTCTATGGTCTGTTCCGCATTGATAGGGAAAAAGCTAAGCATGCAAATACTGGTCCTCGGTGGCGACGGCTTCTGCGGCTGGCCCACGTCGTTGCACCTGTCGAAACTCGGCCACGACGTCACGATCGTGGACAACATGTCGCGGCGTCATATTGATATCGAGCTTGAGGCTGAGTCACTGACGCCAATCCGGCCGCTTGGCGAGCGAATTAGGGCCTGGAAGGAGGTTTCTGGACGGGACATCGATCTTTACACGTTCACGGTCGGGGAGCACTACCACCGGCTCCTATCTCTTATTCGTGAGAAGATGCCGGACGCAATTGTGCACTTCGCCGAGCAACGGGCAGCGCCTTATTCTATGAAGTCGTCAGCCCACAAACGCTACACTGTAAACAACAATCTCAATGCGACGAATGATGTCTGCGCCGCAATTGTCGAGTCCGGCATCGACGTACATCTCGTACACCTTGGAACGATGGGCGTGTACGGCTACGGCACCGCCGGTATGCAGATTCCGGAAGGCTACTTGCCGATCCAGGTCGAAACGCCCGACGGCCAGGTCGTCGATCAGGAGATTCTGTACCCAGCCAATCCCGGTTCGATCTATCACATGACAAAGACACAGGATCAGCTCTTCTTCTACTTCTACAATAAGAACGACAAGCTAAAGATTACCGACCTGCACCAAGGCATCGTGTGGGGAACGCAGACCGCCGAGACAAAGCTCGACGTACGGCTGATTAATCGCTTCGACTATGATGGCGACTATGGAACCGTGCTGAACCGGTTCCTCGCGCAAGCGGCGATCAACTATCCACTCACCGTGCATGGCACCGGGGGGCAGACGCGCGCCTTCATCCACATTCAAGACACCGTCCGCTGCATTCAGCTCGCGATCGAGAATCCGCCTCAGACCGGGGAGCGCGTGAACATTCTCAATCAGATGACTGAGACCCACCGCGTGCGGGATCTGGCCAGTATGATCGCGGATATGGCGGGCGCGACTGTCGAACTCGTTCCGAACCCGCGCAGTGAGGCCGACGAGAACGATCTCTTCGTTGCCAATGACCGCTTTTTGGCCATGGGCTTAGAACCGATCACGCTTGAAACTGGCCTGATGGAAGAGGTGCGTGAAATCGCTCAGAGGTACGCTGACCGCTGCGACCGGAGGAGAATCCCGTGTGTGTCTGCTTGGAATGCGGACGCCAAGGATAGGATCGCGACAACGGCCTGATGCGGGCTTGCAGGGGCAGCGCGCCGGACGTTGGCGCCGTAGTCGATCTCTGAAACTTAGTGGTGGCGAGCGCGCCTTGCCGCCGATACTCTACGGGGCTGTTTAGTCAGTCCCGAACGTAGAGCTCGGATGGCGCGTTACCCCGGAATGGGTACTCGACAACATGCAAGACGATTTGCCACCTTTCAAATCTCGCTACCCTGCCCTTGTTGTCGAGAGCTTTCTCGATCAAGAATTATACAACAAACTAGAAGTACACTTTAAAGAAATTCTATCTTTCTCTCCAACAAATAGTTTCGGACAGGCTCACCGAGAAAATGTCATTGTAACTGAAAGAAACTTGGAAAATTACAGGGGTTTGTTTGACGAATGTGTTGGCGATTTGTTCAGGTTCTTAGATGATGAACATTTCAAGAAGTATCTAGCAAGACAGCTCGCTGGGCGAGACAAACGAGCTTCTGACTCAGACAAGATATACGAAGAGCTACGGACCTGTGATGTTGAAGTCGCGTTTGCTGTTGCTGGCTCTGGGTACGAGAACCCGTTCCATGTGGACACCGCGAAGCGCTTTATTCACGGGTTGATATACTTCAAGACCCATAACTACACGGGCGGTGAACTTGAGTTGGCTCTGCCAAAGAACCAGGATTGGTCAGAGTGCGATCAGATACCTTTTCTGTCTGCGCTTGACGAGACCCACATAGTTGCCCCCATTGACAATCTTGGAGTCGTCGTCCTTTCAACACCCAACTCGTATCATAGGGGCTGTAAAACAGAGGGAGAGCGGCTCTTCGTTTACTTTGCGTACAACTCTAGTCGGATCGGCCTGTGGAGAAAGAACGCAAGTTTCGCCAACCCTCTGAACTTCACCGTTGGCAGGTTCAAGCAGAAGCACCCGCTTATCTTCGGACTATTGGGACGGCGCATCGTCGAACGCCTGACCCGCGCAGCGCAACGTAGCGGACGCTAAGTCGCAGGGGCATGTCTGTTCTATGCGTCGGTAAACATACGTTTCGCTTTCGGGCGACCTCAGACTGTAGAGAGGCGACACTCGTAGGTTGGCCGTTTCGCTTGACCCAAGCCTAGACAAGGACTGAACGTGTTTGTCACATGAGGGTCCCAGAAGGTCATCTGTTCGTGTGACTTTCGAAGTCTCTGTCGGGTTCAACTACCATCGACAGCTGATTCCGAGCCTGGGGTGCGAAGCGAAGGTCAATCGCGACCGCCAGCAGTTCTGGAAGGCTGGTTGCAACGAGGCGACACCGCTTTTTTGGATTCACAGAACGCATGGATCACGACAGCAGCTCGGACTGGTTGTAGAGAAGGTGCTGGCTTGCGTCCTCTGGCGAACGCAGACGCCGACGGGCAGCTTCATATCTTCCAGATTGAGAACCCTGGGCAGTTGCGGAACTGTCTGAACGAGAAAATCGAGCCGAACCCGATCCAGTAAGTGCTGCTGAAGCTCAGTATCTCGACGTGCGATAGAGCAACAGATGAAGCCACTGCAGAGTTGTTCAGCGGCCTGGCTCTATGCAAACGCACTGAGTACGGTTTCGCAAAGTCATTCGGGCTATCCGACTTCAAGCGTCCGTGCGTCTAGGACGTGGCTTACGGTTCAGGGTAGTATGTCACCTCAGAAGCATGGCGCCTCAATCGCTTGTTGACACACAGAACCGTCGTGCCTTCGCCCCAGGTGCGCACCGGATACGCCAGCCTCCCAAAAACTATGGATTCTTGGGGTCTTCTATGCTGTCGGGAGAGCAGTATCCAAGCGGTTTGTTTGCCGCTTGCATAGAGCGCTGGTTTCGCTCAATCATACTGGACAGGTTGAGTGTCCGGACAATTGCCGAGGGGGTAGCTCGCTGCGTGTTCCGGAGGCAGGAAGGCACGCGTGTTAGGCGAGCAAGATGGCAAGAATCTTGGACTGCACTCTGAGGGACGGCGGCTATTACAACGGTTGGGACTTCGGACCGGATCTTGTCAGGGATTACATCCGCGCGATGGACGCGCTCCGGATCGACGTCGTGGAAATCGGCTTCCGCTTTCTCGAGAACCGCGGGTTCAAAGGCGCCCACGCGTTCACCACGGACCGCTACCTCCGAAGTTTGGACGTGCCTAAGGGCGTGTCGCTGGGCGTCATGGTGAACGGTGCCGACCTCTTGACTGACTACGGCCTCGAGCCTGCCCTCGAAGGGCTGTTCCCTGAGACCGGCGATGATTCTCCCGTCAGCCTTGTGCGCATTGCCTGTCACTATCGCGAGCTGGAGCCGGTTGCCGCTGCAACGAACTGGCTCGCCGACAGGGGCTATCTTGTCGGCTTCAACCTGATGCAGGCATCGAATCGTACCGAGGAGGAGTTGGACAACTTTGTCGCTATCGCCAGTGACTGCCCCATCGAGATGCTGTACATCGCCGACAGCATGGGTGGCATGCAACCCGAAGAGGTCTTTCAAACAGTCTCGCATCTGAAGCGAGGTTGGGCGGGTGATGTTGGTGTGCATACGCATGACAACAAGGGGCTCGCGCTGCAGAACTCTCTTCGAGCTCTTGATGCGGGCGCGGCTTGGGTCGATTCCACGGTAACCGGCATGGGCCGAGGCCCAGGCAATGCCAGGACCGAGGAAGTGGTCATTGAAGTTGATAGAGGGCAACCCGCGGACAGGGGGCACTGCGCGCCAAACATGGTTCCCCTCATGTCACTTATCCGCAATCACTTTCAGCCGTTGAAGGACCACCACAAGTGGGGTACGAATGCATACTACTTCCTTTCCGGTAAGTACGGCATTCACCCGACCTACGTTCAAGAGATGCTCAGCGATTCCCGCTATCTGGATGAAGATATCTTGGCGGTAATCGACCATCTTCGTGAGACCGGCGGAAAGAAGTACAGCCTAGACACGCTAGAAGGTGCGCGGAACTTCTTCAGGGGCGCACCTCAGGGAACCTGCGAACCCGCCGAAAGCTTCGCAGACAACGATGTCCTGATCATCGGCAGCGGCCCCAGCGCCAAGACCCATGGCACGGCACTAGAGGACTTCATCCGCGCCAACAAGCCAGTGGTCGTCGCGCTTAACACTCAAACGCCAATCGATCCGGAGCTGATCGGTCTTCGCGCCGCGTGCCATCCCTTGAGGCTCATGGCGGACTATGCCGCTCACACGCAGTTGCCGCAGCCCTTGATCACCCCGGCGTCGATGCTGCCGGAGCAGATCCAACAGGCGTTTCAGACTAAGGCGTTGTTGGATTACGGAATCAACATCGAAGAGGGGGTATTCGAGTTCGGAGACCGTTATTGCACGGTCCCAAGGCCGTTGGTCTTGGCCTATGCTCTAGCCGTATCCGCTTCCGGCAACGCCAACCGCATTCTGCTCGCAGGCTTCGATGGCTACGGCGCGGGCGATCCGCGCAACCTGGAGGTGGAGGAGGTTCTCGCTGCGTTCACACGCTGTCCCGGCACGCCCCCACTCGTGGCGATAACGCCAACACGCTATAAGCATGTTTCGCGACAGTCCGTCTACGGAGTTTGGGCGTGAGCGCCTGCGTCATCATTCCGGCTCGCTATGCGTCCAGCCGTTATCCAGGAAAGCCTCTGGTCCCATTGCTGGGAAAGCCGATGATCATATGGGTCTCCGAGCTCTCCGCACGGGCCATTGGACGAGACCATGTCTATGTCGCCACGGACGACACGCGCATTAAGCAGGTCGTTGAAGACCGAGGGTTTCGCGCAATCATGACAAGCTCCAGAGCGCTCACGGGCACGGATCGGATCGCCGAGGCTGCCGGGTCGTTGGACTATGATATCTTCGTGAATGTCCAAGGCGACGAGCCGCTCGTCGATCCCCGAAGCATCAATGACTGTATCGAGCTCAAGGAACGTAACCCGGAGTGCATCATTAACGCATATACCGAGCTGACGGATAGCGAGGACCCCCAAAACACCAACATACCGAAGGTCGTGACCACGGAGGATGGTACACTACTATACATTTCCAGGAGCGTTGTCCCAGGCCACAAGACGCAGGATCAAAGGCAGGTCACGTACAAAAAGCAGGTTTGCATCTACGGCTTCGATCGCACAGAACTTCACGCCTATGAGCACTTTGGCCGAAAGAGCGAGTGCGAGGCCGTGGAGGACATCGAGATACTCCGCTTTTTTGAGCTCGGTAGGAAGATCAAGATGTACCCCACGCCACCAGGCAGCTTGGCAGTCGATGCTCCTGAGGACGTCCCGATCGTGGAGGCCGCGCTCACTTCGCATTGGCAAAAATGATTCTCTCCGACTACCGGACGCTTATCTTTGATTGTGACGGCGTCGTGCTGAACTCCAATCGCATCAAGACGGCAGCCTTTTACGAAACAGCTCGGCCCTTCGGCGACGATGCAGCGCGAAATTTGGTCGACTATCACCTGCGCAACGGAGGCGTGTCGCGCTACCGGAAACTCGAGTACTTCCTCACCGACATTCTAGGAAAGCGATCGCGTGCGGAGCTTTCTAGTCTCTTGGATAGTTATGCGTCCTTCGTCAAGAACGCCCTGCTGGACTGTGAGGTGACTCCTGGACTTGATCACCTCCGAACGGCGACGGCCAAAGCGAAATGGATGATCGTCTCCGGCAGCGACGAGGCCGAACTCCGTGAGGTCTTCCGGCTGAGAGGCCTGGATAGATACTTCGACGCCGGCATCTATGGGAGCCCGAGACAGAAGAGTCAAATCTTCAGCGAGCTGGTGCGGGACGACGAACTCATACAACCTGCAATTTACTTTGGGGATAGCAAGTACGACCACATATCGTCCAAGGATAAAGGGATCGACTTCATCTTTATCTCGGGTTGGTCCGAGTTCGAAGGCTGGGAGGCATATTGCGAAGAGCATCGCCTCAGCCATTTCATCCGGGTTCAGGATCTGGCTTAGTCCTCGCAACCGGCACTCAGAATGCTTGGCCGGGCGCCATAGTGGCTCCGCCACGGTGCTTTTGCCCTGCCGGATCTTCGCCAAAGCATGGCACGGCTGTGCAAATTGCTGCCAACTATTCTAAGTACGTATGTCGCTGCAAAGCAAAGAGCTCTGACTTTGCTCCCTCCTCAATCTTCCGCGGAAACACCTTAGAAAACATGGCCAAGCCCTTGCTTTTCAATGACTTATCTGAATTATTCCAGTCTGTTTTCCGAGTTGTCACCTTGTAAGATTGCAAACAACCTCGGTTTTTTTGTTCTCAGACGTTAGCTTTTTTCGATAATGGCATATGTGCTCCCACTTTCGCGTCTCAGATTAACTCCCACGCTTACTTCGGCATATTTTTCCCAGTACGACATTCTGCGCATTAGTTGCTTTTTTAACAAAAAAAGTTGTTTATAATTTTTCATTACTTCGTCAGGAACGCCAACCAAGAACCTCAAATCTAGCTTACCCTCAACAAAAGGAGGTGCGAGACTCGAGTCAAATATGAGAACATCTATATTAAACCCTTCGATTTTGGATAATGCGTATAAAACTGTGTCCATGTTCACGTGACTAGGCAATAGATTGGTGGTATCCAAGATACAACTGGAGTCGTACTTGTCCTTCAGCTTCTCGAGGAATGCACGCGACGCTGAGATACACCTGTTATCACCATGAAATAAAATAGTCGGCCCCACCCCTTTCGCTTCGTGGAGGACGCAGTCGAGAATAACGTTGTTGTAGATAACTTCTGTGTGTTCGTTCGGGCTTAAATCCTTATGTATTCTCTGCGCCCATGGTCTAAATGCGATTACGAGAACGTCTTTATTTGCTCGATATTCAATGTACTCTCGAATAACCTCTTCGATATTATGGATCAGGATGCAACGTTCCACGCCAGAGAGAAAACTTTCCGCGGAAACTACATCATAAGTAGTTTCGTCATACGGAGATTCATATACTGCTGCGCAAAAGGATAACAAATGACGCAGTCTGAGATCCGGTTTTGAAGTCAGAAAAGTAGTGAATTCTTTTTGCGACAAAAAATTATTCAAGTAACCGTCAGCAAAAAGAGATAAACAGGTTGAATATTCATCGAAATGATT
>JASJEH010000011.1 GCA_030064755.1 Methyloceanibacter sp.
GCTCCCCCGGCTGGCCCCTGAGAACCGGGCCGCAAAGACCTAAGAATGACCGACCGAGGGGGGTCGTCGGGTGTCCAGTCTCACCGTACTTGCCATTCTCATTGGCGCAGGGATCTTGGCCTATTTTATTGGCCGCCTGCGCAGCATTCAGGTCTGTGGGGGTGAGCAGTACAAGCTCCACTCGCGTCCAACGTACCACGGCTACTACCTTGCCATCATGACCGCGCTGCCGGCGATCATCTTGCTCGCAGCATGGAGCATCGCCGAACGACCCGTCACCCGATACGTCGCGATGCAGGAATTGGGTCCTCGCGTGTTGCAGGGCACCAATGCGCAAAAATCGCTGACGATGAGCGTGGTCGATACGATCGCTCAAGGCCTCCCGCAACTCAGCCCTGAAGA
This sequence comes from Methyloceanibacter sp., assembly GCA_030064755.1. GTDB lineage: Bacteria > Pseudomonadota > Alphaproteobacteria > Rhizobiales > Methyloligellaceae > Methyloceanibacter. Next base: position 403 of record JASJEH010000011.1, read on the forward strand.
ATATGAGGTAGTGCGGAAGGCTCGCCTCGGCTTCGTCACCACCAGTGACGCGCGCGATGTTCTGGGGCGGCACGGTGTGGTTCTCGGATCTGATCCTGACCGCACGGTGCTCGCTGCTGCGGACGAACTTGCGTCTGCCCGCGCGACCAGCCGTTTTCTGCTACCTATCGCCTGCTTCGGCCTTGCGGGTTTGGGCTTTCTGTGGGGCTACACCCGCATCCGGCCAGAGCTTCGCAGCCGCAATATCACAGAGAGCGTTATTCGATCAGGGCTTTTTGTGGCCTCGACCGTTGCGGTGCTCACCACCGTCGGCATCGTGTTGTCGGTGTTGTTCGAAACCATTCACTTCTTCCAGTACGTCTCGCCCTTTGACTTTCTGTTTGGGACGGTTTGGGACCCGCGCTTTGCCACCGTCGGACAAGCTGAAGGTCAGTTCGGTCTCCTGCCGCTCTTATGGGGTACGTTGTTTATCTCGGCGGTTGCCTTGCTGGTCGCCGTCCCCGTGGGCCTCTTTGCCGCGATCTACATGTCCGAGTATGCCGGCTCTCGAGTGCGCGCTTTCGCAAAACCGGTCCTTGAGATTCTCGCTGGCATCCCAACGATCGTTTACGGCTTCTTCGCGCTATCGGTCTTCGGCCCGCTCCTGCGCGATCTCGGCTTCAATATCGGGTTGGAGATCTCCGCGTCGAGTGTGCTGACCGCTGGCATTGTTATGGGTGTGATGATCATCCCGTTCGTGTCGTCCCTGTCCGATGACATTATCAATGCGGTGCCGCAGTCGCTCCGTGAGGGCTCATACGGGCTTGGCGCGACGCAATCTGAGACAATCAAGAAGGTCATTCTGCCAGCGGCCCTGCCTGGTATCGTCGGCGCCTGCCTACTCGCGGCGTCACGCGCCATCGGTGAGACCATGATCGTGGTGTTGGCCGCCGGTATCGCCGCCAATCTCACACTTAACCCATTGGAGCCGGTCACGACGATCACCGTGAAGATTGTCAGCCAGCTGACGGGTGACCTTGAGTTCAACAGTCCGCAGACCCTGGTGGCCTTCGCACTTGGACTCACGCTGTTCGTCATTACTTTGGCGCTGAACGTCTACGCCCTCTACATCGTGCGCAAGTATCGGGAGCAGTACGAATAATGACCGACCAGACCGCCTCCCTCGCATCCTTCAAGGGCGAAGACGCTCAGAAGAAGTTGCGCAAACGGCACCGCGCCGAGCGCCGGTTCCGCATGTATGGCATGGCTGCGATCATCTTCGCGGTCGCGTTCTTGATCTTCCTCTTCGGGTCGATCTTCAGCCAGGGCTGGTCTGCTTTTCTGCAGACCTCCATAAAGTTGCCCGTCGACTTTAGCCAGGAAGTGATCAACCCGTCAGGCAACCCTGCGGACGAAGAAGAGCTCTTCCGCGCCAACTACGTGAAACTGGCGCGTGAGGCACTCTACGGACAGCTCGGTATCGACCCTAAGGATCGTAAGGTCCGCCGCGACGCCAACCGGCTCTTGTCGCGTGGGGTTGATGTGCAACTCCGCGACATGGTTCTGCGCGACCCGTCGATCATCGGCACAACACAAGATGTATGGCTCCTCGCAAGCGACAATGCGGATGCATTGTTGAAAGGGTCCATCGACCGCGCGACGCCGAGCGACCGCCGTCAAGTCAGTGATCAGCAGATCGGATGGATCGATCAGCTGGTTGACAAGGGCGATATGAAGAAGCGCTTCAACACCGGCTTGTTCGTGAACGGTGCGTCGAGCAACCCAGAGACTGCTGGCCTTGGCGTTGCGCTGATTGGCTCGCTCTTCATGATGATCACAGTGGTTCTGCTGGCTGTCCCACTTGGTGTATGCACCGCACTCTACCTTGAGGAATATGCGCCGAAGGGCAAAATATCTGACACGATCGAGGTGAACATCAACAACCTCGCTGCCGTGCCATCCATTGTGTTCGGTCTCTTGGGCCTCGCTATGTTCATCAACTTTTTTGGGCTGCCGCGGTCGGCGTCGTTGGTGGGCGGTCTCGTGCTGACCCTGATGACACTACCCACCATTATCATTACGACGCGAGCCGCGATCCGCGCGGTGCCGCCGTCGATCCGCGAGGCGGCCCTTGGCGTGGGCGCATCGAAGATGCAGCTCATCGGACACCACATCCTTCCATTGTCCTTGCCAGGCATCTTGACCGGTACGATTATCGGATTGGTTCAAGCGTTGGGTGAAACCGCCCCGCTTCTCATGATCGGCATGGTTGCGTTTGTGGTTGATTATCCCAGCAGCCCGCTCGATCCAGCGACTGGTCTGCCGGTGCAGATCTATATGTGGGCGGCGTCGGCAGAACGCGGGTTCGTGGAGCGGACCGCTGGTGCAACCATGGTGTTGCTGGCCTTCCTGATCGTCATGAACAGTTTGGCTGTGTACCTACGAAACAAGTTCGAACGTAAATGGTAAAGGGGACCGAAGCTATGGAGGCGAAAGTGGAAGACAGGCCTGCTACGACGGTCGAGCAGCCAGCCGGACCCAAGGAGACTGGCGACGCCGCTCCTGCAGGGCTTGGCGAGCTAAAGATGAAAGCGACTGACGTCAACCTGTGGTATGGCGACAAGCAGGCGCTTTACGATGTCAATCTCGATATCTTTGGCCAGTCGGTCACGTCCCTCATCGGCCCGTCCGGTTGCGGCAAATCCACATTCATACGGTGCCTCAATCGCATGAACGATGTAATCGATATCTGCAGAGTTCAGGGCGACATCCGGCTTGACGGCGAAGACATCTATGCGCCTGACGTGGATCCGGTTCAGCTGCGCGCACGTGTCGGCATGGTCTTTCAGAAGCCGAACCCGTTCCCCAAATCGATCTATGAGAACGTGGCCTATGCCCCGCGTCTCCATGGTCTGTGCGCCTCGAAGGCCGACATGGACGAGGTTGTCGAAACTAGCCTCATCAAGGCGGGCCTTTGGGAAGAAGTGAAAGATCGCCTGGATCAGCCCGGCACGGGCCTTTCCGGCGGTCAGCAGCAGCGCCTCTGCATCGCTCGAGCCATCTCGGTGAACCCAGAAGTCCTTCTGATGGACGAGCCCTGCTCAGCCCTCGACCCTATTGCAACGGCGACGATCGAAACGCTTATCGATGAGCTTAAGGAGAATCTCTGCATTGCGATCGTGACGCACTCGATGCAGCAGGCCGCGCGTGTGTCTCAGCGTACGGCGTTCTTCCATCTCGGCAAGCTCGTCGAGGTGAATGATACGTCGACGATCTTCACCAATCCGTCCGATCAGCGAACCCAAGACTACGTCACCGGTAGGTTCGGCTAGTATCGGCGCTCAGGAGTCCGCCCCCATGGAACAGCAGAACGAACACATCGTCCGGTCCTACGAGGAAGAACTCGCGCTTCTCAACAACAAGATCGCCAAGATGGGCGGCCTTGCGGAGAAGGTGCTCGGGCAGTCTTTCGACGCGCTGGACCGGCGCGATCCGGACCTAGCCGCCAGCACGATTGGCGAGGACGAGGAGATCGATCAGCTTCAACGCGAGATCGAAGAGCAGGCGGTCGTGATGATCGCCCGCCGCCAGCCAATGGCTTACGACCTTCGGCAAATCATGGCTGCCTTGCGTATCTCGGCGGACCTTGAGCGGATCGGCGACCTTGGCAAGAATATCGCCAAGCGCGCCGTCGCGGTGGTGACCGAGCAGCAGCCGAAGCAGCTCATGCTTGGCCTCAAGCATATGGGTGAACTGTCCCTGAATCAGCTCAAGGAAGTGCTGGACGCGTTCATCGAGCGCGACGCGGAGCGGGCCTTGAACGTCTGGTACAAGGACGAGGAAATCGACGCGATGTACAACTCGCTGTTTCGTGAGCTCCTCACCTACATGATGGAGGATCCGCGGAACATCGGCCTTTGCACACATCTGCTCTTCGGCGCCAAGAACATCGAGCGCGTTGGTGACCACGCGACCAACATTGCTGAGACGGTCTATTACCTTGTACACGGCCGGCCGATCACGGATCAGCGCCCAAAAGGCGATACGACCAGTTCGACGGCGTACACGTCATTGAGAAGCACGTCCTTCTAGCGGGCCGGTGAGCAGCATGAGCGCTGGAGCGAAAGTGTTGGTTGTGGAGGATGAGGAGCCGCTTGCTCTTCTCCTGCGCTACAATCTTGAGGCGGAAGGTTTCGCCGTCGATGTCGTTCATCGTGGTGACGAGGCTGAGGTTGCGATTGCGGAAAACTCGCCGGACCTGATCGTCCTCGATTGGATGTTGCCCGGTATTTCAGGACTTGAGCTTTGCAGGCGTCTCCGCACCGGCAAGGAGTCGCGCACTATTCCAATCATCCTGTTGACGGCGCGCAGTGAGGAGAACGACCGGATTCGTGGCCTCACCACGGGCGCGGACGATTATGTGGTGAAGCCCTTCTCGCTGCCGGAACTCATGGCGCGCGTGCGTGCCATTTTGCGGCGTACCAGCCCTGAGCGGATCGCGTCGGTTCTATCTGTTGGAGACATCGAACTCGATCGCGAGTCCCATCGGGTCACACGCAATGGCCGTCAGGTCCATTTGGGGCCGACGGAGTTTCGGCTATTGGAGTTCCTGATGCAGAGCCCTGGCCGCGTGTTTAGTCGCGCGCAGCTGCTCGACGGCGTGTGGGGACGCAACGTCTACGTCGATGAGCGAACCGTAGATGTACATATCGGCCGGTTGCGGAAAGCCATGATGCGCGGCAGCGAACGTGACCCGGTTCGGACTGTGCGCGGCGCCGGCTACGCCTTCTCGGACAAGTTGGAAGAAACGGCCTAGACCCGCTCGGCTCATTCTGAGACCGAAAGAAGGAAGGCGCCAGTTGTGGTGGCGCCTTCTGTTGTGTCTGGGACGGGAAAGAGAGGCTCAGCCACCGGCTGAGCGCTTCTCCCGCCGCCGCGCCTGTACCGGCTGAAACGCCATGCGGGAATGATACTCGCAGTATGGCGAAGAGCCGGACTTCTTGCGCCCGCAAAAATGAAAGTCCTCATCGGTGGGATCGCCGATCGGCCATTTACACATGCAGTCCTTCAACGTCAGGATGCTGGCGCGCTCATGGAGCGGGATCACCAGTTCCTCGACGGGAGCCGGCGCTGGAGCCGCCTCGAACTCTTCTTCGAAGGTCGGCTTTAGCGCGACATTGCCCCGGGTCCCAAAGGTAATCGACGGTGCCCTGTTTTGCCGCGGTGCATGATTGCGTCGTGGACGGGGGACACTAGACCGAGACGTGGTCGCGCGTCCCGAAAGGCCTAGCCGGTGCACCTTGCCGATCACCGCGTTGCGAGTCACGCCGCCTAAGCGACCCGCAATCTGGCTCGCGCTTAGCCCTTCGGACCATAGCTTCTTCAGCAGATCTACTCTTTCGTCAGTCCAAGCCATTGTTTTTCGGCCTCCTCAGTTTGGACTCAGATTCCACCCGTCGTGAGAGACGGTATTTTTTCGCGATACTCGGATTTACTGCTGAGAAATGACCGCCCGGAGGTCCAGCGTGCCTACGACATCTGGTGGCCGAGCGGTTATTACCCTACTAAGGCCGGTAGAAACCGACAAGCGTCCGCCACGCTTGTGTGCCTCGTTTTCCACCGGAACGATGTGATTCTGCCATCACTGCGGGCTGAGCACAAACCCAGCCGTTGATAGAAGCGTGGAGAAACTTTGGATAAGCAGGTCATAACGACAGATTGACTCAGGTGTGGTGCAGACCTAACACTTTGACAATGCTTGCCGCCGCCGCTTGGCGGCAATTTTGTTTCAAACACACGGAACTTTCATGTCGGCTCTACTTCCGACCTATGCTCGCAGCGATTTGTCCTTCGCGCGGGGCGAGGGCGCCTTTCTCTTCGACGAGAGCGGCGAGCGTTATCTCGACTTCTCGAGCGGGATTGCGGTCACCGCGCTTGGACATGCGCATCCGCGTCTGTTGGAGGCCTTAAACGAGCAAGCGCAAAAGGTCTGGCATGTGTCGAACCTGTACGGCATCGCCGAACAGGAGCGCCTCGGGCGGCGGCTCTGCGAGGCAACCTTCGCCGATCGCGTGTTCTTCGCAAACTCCGGCGCCGAGGCGGTGGAGGCGGCGATCAAGTGCGCGCGCCGCTATCACTTCGCCAATGGTGCGCCGGAACGCTACCGGCTCATTACCTTCGAAGGCGCTTTCCACGGACGGACGCTGGCGACAATCGCGGCAGGCGGTCAGGCCAAACACTTGGAAGGCTTTGGTCCGCCGGTTGATGGATTTGATCAGGTCGCGGGTTTCGACATCGATGCGGTCAAGGGCGCCATCACCGAAGAGACGGCGGGTGTGCTGCTGGAACCCATCATGGGCGAAGGCGGGATGCGCGAAGCGCCGTACCGCTTCCTGCAGGAGCTACGCACCCTGTGTGACGAGCACGGTCTTCTGCTGGTCTTTGACGAGGTCCAGTCTGGCGTTGGCCGGACCGGTCGCCTCTACGCCCATGAATGGGCCGAGATCACGCCCGACATCATGTCCTCCGCAAAAGGTTTGGGCGGCGGGTTTCCCGTTGGCGCATGTCTCACCACGGAAGTGGTCGGCCAGGCCATGGTCCCTGGCACGCATGGCTCCACCTTCGGCGGGAACCCTCTGGCCATGGCCGTCGGCAATGCCCTGCTCGATGTGGTTCTTGAGCCTGGCTTTCTCGAACATGTCGCGCAAATGGGCTTAAAGTTGAAGCAGCGGCTTGCTGGTATTGCCGATGAGCACAACGAAATCATCGCCGAGGTTCGGGGCCAGGGACTCATGACGGGACTACAGTGCAAGCCTCAGAATACGCATCTCGTTTCGGCGCTGCGTGAGCGGGGTCTGCTGACAGTTCCGGCTGGCGACAATGTCGTGCGGTTGCTGCCACCGCTTATTGTCGAAGAGGAAGAGATCGATCTCGCCACCCGCACTATTGACGCCGCATGCGCCTCCCTAAGGTCCAGCTAGGCCTCCATCGTTTCAGCCTTACGCCTCCAAGAAAACACCTCTATGCCTCCGACGCCTTCCCATTTTCTCGACATCGATGCACTGGACTCAGCGACGCTGCGCGCCATCATCGACACAGCCGCCGCGCTCAAGAAGGCGCGAAGGGTCCCCAAGGCGCTTGCGGCACCCGAGGGGGCCGTGCTGGCCATGATTTTCGAGAAGCCGTCCACGCGGACGCGCGTTTCCTTCGAGATAGCCATGCATCAGCTTGGCGGGTCGGCCATCGTGTTGAACGCACAGGACATGCAGCTCGGCCGCGGCGAGACAATCGGCGATACGGCGCGGGTCCTCTCGCGCTACGTCGATGCGATCATGTTGCGTACGGGCCCGCATCAGGGGCTGCTCGAGTTTGCCAACTTTGCCAGCATTCCGGTGATCAACGCGCTAACGGACCGGTCCCATCCCTGTCAGATCATGGCGGACATCCTGACCTTCGAGGAACATAAGGGCCCCATCAAAGGGCGCATTGTCGCGTGGCTCGGCGATGCGAACAACGTGGCGACCTCTTGGGTCCATGCCGCTGCACGGTTCGGCTTTACATTGCGCATGGCCAGTCCGCCGGACTTCGCGCCCCGTGCCGATCTCCTGGCTTGGGCACGCGCAGAGGGTGCCACGGTCGAAGTCATGGAGGATGCGCAGGCGGCGGCCAGAGGCGCCGACTGCATCGTCACCGACACCTGGGTCTCCATGGGCGACAAGGATGTGGAGGCACGCAGGAGTGCCCTTGAGCCATTCCGGGTCGATGAGGGGCTGATGGCGCTGGCCAAGCCCGACGCGATTTTTATGCACTGCCTTCCCGCCCATCGCGGCGACGAAGTCACCGATGCGGTCATGGACGGCCCCCAGTCGGTGGTTTGGGATGAGGCCGAGAACCGGCTCCATGCGCAAAAGGCGATCCTGACCTGGTGCCTCAACAACAGACGTCTGGCCGCTCGGCCGGCAGCGAAAGCGAAGACTCCGCGCAAGACCATTTCGGCCAAGAAGGTCGCTGCGACGGAGAGGAAGGCTGCCACCAAGAGCAAGAGAGTGACGGTCAAGAAAAGACCCACGACCAAAAGGTCTGCGGCGCTGAAGAAGGCTGCCCGCAAGAAAGTGCCTGGGAAGAAGAACCCAAAACGCGGAGGCAAGCGGTGAGCGAGGCCGCCATCGGCGACGCGATCGAGTTTACGGTGCCTGCGGACGATGTGGTTCTGCCGTTTCAGGCCGAGCAAGCAGACGTCTTGGGCCGCCTCGTGAAGCTCGGCCCGACCGTCGACACGATCCTATCGCGCCATGAATATCCCGAGCCCGTCTCGCGCCTCTTAGGTGAGGCCGTCGCACTGACGGCGCTTCTGGGTGCCTCCCTGAAGTCCGAGGGCAAGCTAATCCTCCAGGCCTCGACGGACGGTGCGGTCGATTTGCTCGTGGTCAACTTTGTGGTGCCCGGCGCCATGCGGGCCTATGCGCGGTTCGATGCGGACAAGCTTGCGACGCTAGACACGGACGACGACGCAGCCCTGCTGGGCACGGGTCATCTCGCCATGACGATCGACCGTGGTGTCGATACCGAGCGCTATCAGGGCGTCGTGCCGCTTGAAGGGAGTAGTCTCACGGAGGCGGCGGATACCTATTTCAAACAGTCCGAACAATTGCCGAGCTTCTTGCGGCTCGCGGTGGCTCGGCATTTTCAAGCCGCGCAGAATGGCGAGGGTACGTGGACTTGGCGCGCCGGGGGGCTGCTCGTGCAAAAGCTGACCCGCGAAGGTGGGCTCGTCACTCCCAAGCGCTTCGAGGAAGACTGGACGCGGGCCAAGTCGCTGGCGGAGACGGTCGAGGATCACGAATTGCTGGATCCGACCTTGTCGCCGGAGCGTCTTCTGTTCCGGCTTTTCCACGAAGAACAGGTTCGCGTCTACCGGGCGATTGAACTCACGACCTATTGTAGCTGCTCGCGCGAGCGCGTGGGCGAAATGCTCCGGCGCTTCTCAGGCGAGGAACTGAAGGACATGGTCGTTGACGGCAGGCTTTGGGTGAATTGCGAGTTCTGCAACGTCCGCTACGAGTTCGACCCGAAAGATTTCGGCGCCGGATAGGCTAGGGGGCTTGCTAGGCGCTCATCCGGTCCGTGAGCCTCGCCAGGAACGCGAGGCACGACTCGATCTGCGAAACTGCGACGAACTCATCCGCCGCATGCGCTTGTTCGATATCACCAGGCCCGCACACGACGGCGGGGCAACCCGCATCCTGAAACAGCCCTGCTTCCGTCGCGTAGGACACGCCCGACGCTCGGTTCGCACCCGTGAGCGTCATCGCCAGCGAAACGGCCTCGGAGTTCGGTCCCGCCGAGAAGGCCGGAACTGCCGTCTCCGTCTTCGTCTCGACGCCGGCATCAGGGGCAACGGCCCGCATGCCGGGCAGCAGTTTTTCTTCCGCGAAAGCCGCCAGCCGTGCCGACACATCCCTGGCCTTGGTGCCAGGCAGCCCGCGAAGCTGCCAGAGCAAATCGCAGTTGCGCGGCACAATGTTTGGGGCCGTGCCACCCTCCATCATGGCCACCATCACCGTCGAATAGGGTGGCTCGAAATGCGGATCGTTTTCGGTTTGCGCGATCTCGGCGGCCATGCGGTCGATTTCGTCCACAAGCTTGGAGGCGGCCGAAATCGCGTTCACGCCAATCGCCGGCATGCTGGAATGGGCTTCCTTGCCCGTAACTGTAGTGCGGAACACGTCGATACCTTTGTGGCCGTCGATGACCTGCATGCCCGAGGGCTCGCCGACGATAACGACGCGCGGGCGCGGCAAATCCCGACCCAGCCGCGCGATCATCGGGCGCACGCCAAGGCAGCCGACCTCTTCGTCGTAGGAGATGAGAATGTGGATCGGTTCCGTCAGCGGCGCGGACTTGAACAACGGCACCGACGCGAGCACGCAAGCGACAAAGCCCTTCATGTCACACGTGCCGCGCCCATAAAGTTTGCCGTCCCGTTCAGTCAGCGTGAACGGATCGGACGTCCAGGATTGCCCGGTGACAGGCACGCAGTCGCTATGGCCCGAAAGCCCGACGCCCCCTTCGCCCTCGCCGATTGTCGCGAGCAAGCACGCCTTCTTGCCGTCGCCGTCCGGCACCAAGGTCGGCGTAACACCGTGCGCGTTCAGGTAGGCTTGCACAAAGTCAATCAGATCGAGATTCGACTTCGCGCTCGTCGTGTCGAAGGCAATGAGTTTTGCGAGGAGCTCGGCCGCGGCCTGCGTGCTTGCGGGTGTCGCCATGCTGCTACGTCGCCTTTGCTAAGGCTTGATCCAAATCCGCTTCTAAGTCGCCTGCGTCTTCGAGGCCGACCGAAATCCGGATCGTGTTGTCGAAGATGCCAAGGTCTGCGCGGGTTTCCGGCGTGAGGCGTTGATGGGTCGTGGTCGCCGGGTGCGTAGCGAGGCTTTTCGCGTCACCAAGATTGTTGCTGATGCTGAAGATCTGCAGCGCATTTAAGAACGTGAACGCATCGGCCTTGGTTTTCCCGACCTCGAAGGCCACGAGCGGACCGCCGAAAGCCATTTGCTTCTTGGCGATGGCGTGCTGCGGATGATCCGCCCGCCCTGGATAATGTACGCGCGTGACGCCTGGTCTATCCGCCAAGAAGTCGGCGATACGGGCGGCAGACTCGCAGTGACGCGCAACACGCAAAGGCAGCGTCTCCAGCCCTTTGAGCAGCACCCACGCGTTGAACGGACTGAGCGAGGGGCCCGTGTGCTTGAGAAAGGTGTGTAGCGTCTCGTCGATGAAGTCTTGCGGGCCGAGGACGACGCCGCCGAGACATCGTCCTTGTCCGTCAATGTGCTTCGTGGCCGAGTAGACGACGATATCGGCGCCGAGCGCCATGGGTCTTTGGCCGAGCGGTGTCGCGAACACATTGTCGACGATGGTGAGCGCGCCGCAGGACTTGGCAACCCTAGCCACGGCCTCGATGTCGACCAGCTCCAGAACCGGGTTGGTGGGGGTCTCGAAAAAGAAGGCCTTGGTGTTTGGCGTCACGGCCGCTTCCCAGGCTCCAAGGTCCCCGCCGTCTACGAGGGTTGAGGTGATACCATAGCGGGGCAGCAGGTCCTCGACGATATAGAGGCAGCTGCCGAACAGCGCCCGGCCAGCCACCACATGATCGCCTGCCTTGAGGTGGCAGAGCATCGATGCGGCCACGGCGGCCATGCCGCTCGCTGTGCCGCGCGCGGCCTCCGCGCCTTCCAGCGCGCACATGCGCCGTTCGAACATGGACACGGTTGGATTTGCGTAGCGGCTATAGACGTAGCCGTCCGCTTCGCCTTTGAACCGGGCTTCCGCCTCCTCGGCGTTCTCGTAGACGTAACCCGAGTTGAGGAAGATGGCTTCGGATGTCTCGCCAAATTGGCTGCGCAGCGTGCCCTCATGGACCAGCTGCGTGGCGGGACGCCAGCCCTCAGTCTTCTTGTCGTTCCCGGCCATGACCATCACTCCTCATACGTTCTTTACACGATGGGCTCTTGGCCGCTGGAATCCTGAACGTCGGCACAAAAAAACCCGGTCTGGCGCGCGCCAAAAGCCGGGGATACCTCTCGTCCGCGGCCTTTTAGCGACTTGTTTTACGTGGCTGCAAGCCGGCCGGCCAAATCACCACATCTGAATTAATGTCGCGTGGGACATGGGGCGTCAAGCAAAAGGCAAGGGGCGTTGAGCAAAAGGCAAGTGGCTTCAAGCAAAGGGCGAGGGGCTCACGTTCCGCTTGGGGTGGCGATCCCGAGCCGGTGGGCCACCTCCCGCGCCGTCGTCTCCCGTCGCGCGGTTAAGGCGGCGGTGGCTTTCCGAACCGCTTCAACGACTGCTTGAGGTGCCTTGCCCGGGCTTCCCGTATCGAAGGGTGGCTCCGGGTCGTATTGCATAGCGAGCTGAATGGTCTCCGCAGCTTCGCGCCCCCGGAGCATTGCCGCCACCTGCAGTGCCCCATCGATACCGGAGGTGACGCCGCCTGCGCAAACGAGATTGCCGTCCACGGCCACGCGGGAATCCAGCGGCGTCGCCCCGAAAAACGGCAGGAGATGCTGAACGGTCCAGTAGGTCGTGGCCTTGCGCCCCTGAAGCAAGCCAGCCGCGCCGCAGAGCAACGCACCGGTGCAAACTGAAAAGACGATCTTTGCGCCTTCTGCCTGGCGACGAATCCAATGGAACAGCGCCTCATCGTGCATCAGGGCTTCCTGGCCCGGCCCACCAGGAATGTGCAGTACGTCCAGCTGGGGCGCATCGAGCAGCGACCCGTTGGGCACAAGCTGCAAGCCGCCAGCATCTGTGACAGGGGTCGCTGTCAGGCCGTAGAGCCGGGCCCTGGCGTTCGGGAGGCGGGTGAAGACTTCAAAAGGACCCGTTAGGTCGATCTGATCGAGCCCCTCGAACAGCAAAGACCCGATTTCAATGGGCGTGTCGGCTGGAATCTGGCCTTCCGAGATCATGGGATGCCCTCTGGTGTTCCTTGTGAATCCGGGGGAGAATCGCACTCGCAGGATGACCCGGCGCGCGGCAAATGCAATGAAGATCGGTTATGAGCCAGCCCAACCCCGCTTTTGACGACGCCTCCGACACCGGCGCGACAGACGGCGCTAGCCGTGCGCTTTCGCGGACCGGCGTTCTGCCCAGCCAAGCTCTGCGGGCGCTCATCGCCGCGGGTGAGGTCGGGGGCACGGCCCCGATCGAAGAAGCACAGATCCAACCGGCGAGTCTTGATCTTCGCCTCGGTCAAGTGGCTTATCGCATCCGGGCGAGCTTTCTGCCGGGCACTAATGCGACCGTGCGCGACAAGCTCGAAGGGCTCACCTTTCACGAGATCGATCTGACCAAGGGGGCCGTACTCGAAGCGGGATGCGTTTACCTCGTGCCGCTTCAAGAGCATCTCAACCTTCGCCCGACGATCGCCGCATTCGCCAACCCGAAGAGCTCCACGGGCCGGCTAGATGTCTTCACGCGGCTGATTGCGGACTACCAGGAGAGCTTTGATTGCGTATCGGAGGGCTATCGCGGCCCGCTGTTTGCCGAGATCTGTCCGCGCACTTTCTCCGTCAAAGTGCGCACGGGAACTCGGCTCAATCAAATTCGCTTTCGACGTCGCGTTAGTCAGCAGGCAGACGAAGCGCCGGGGCGCATCGGTGATAAACATTTGCGCGAAATTCATTCCGACGTAGGGCTCGTGGAGGGCGAGGCGGCCATTCGAGACGGGCTTAACCTTCGCATCAGCTTGGCGCCAGTCGAACCTGGCGGTATCGTTGGTTATCGTGCCCGGCGCTATGCCGGGGTGATCGATATGGACAATATCGGTGGCTACGAAGTCGCGCAGTATTGGGAGGCGGTCTATCTCGGCAGCGACCAGCGTCTCGTCTTGGACCCGCAGGAGTTTTACATCCTCGCGTCGAAGGAAAGCGTCTCGGTGCCGCCGGAGTATGTGGCCGAGATGGCTCCCTTCGATCCCATGATCGGCGAGTACCGCGTCCACTATGCCGGCTTTTTCGATCCCGGCTTCGGCTATGCCGAGGGCCAGGCGCCTGGCGCCAAGGCGGTCCTGGAAGTACGCAGCCTAGACATTCCCTTCATCGTCGAAGACGGCCAGATCGTCGGTCGTTTGGTCTACGACAAACTCACCGAGATCCCCGAGTCCCTTTACGGCCAGGGCATCGGCTCGCATTATCAGGCTCAAGGTCTGAAGCTGTCGAAGCACTTTCGCCAGTCGTAAGCCCACTTCTTAGAGGTATGCGCTGTTTCGGGGGAGACGGCCGCCTACAATCCAACAACGGGGGACAATCGTCATGCAGACGCTAACGCAGGCCATTGAGTGGTTGAGCGGGGTCGTGTGGGGTGTGCCCATGCTGGTGCTCCTGCTCGGTGTCGGCATCTACCTCACCATCGGTCTGCGATTTCGGACGGTGCGTGATTTGCCCGTTGCCATGGCCATGCTCTGGCATGGCCGGGTCGCCGAAGGCAAAGGCGAGATCACGCCGTTCAATGCCTTGATGACGGCACTTGCCGCGACCATCGGGACGGGAAACATAGCTGGCGTTGCCACGGCGATCTTCCTGGGTGGTCCTGGCGCCGTCTTCTGGATGTGGATGACCGCGCTCGTTGGAATGGCCACGAAATTCGCCGAGGCGGTCCTTGCCGTGCGCTATCGCGAAGTGGACGAACGCGGCAAGTATGTCGGCGGTCCCATGTACTACATCAAGAATGGCCTAGGTCCCCGCTGGGCTTGGCTGGGGACGGCCTTCGCTCTCTTTGCGGGTTTCGCCGGGTTTGGCATCGGCAACACCGTCCAAGCGAATTCCGTCGCCGATGCTTTGGAGGCGGCCTTCGGGATACCGTTTTGGCTCACGGGCGTGAGTCTCTCGGTGCTGGTCGCATTGGTCCTGGTCGGTGGCGTTCAGCGCATCGCCGCTGTCGCCGGCACGCTCGTACCGATCATGGCCATTGGGTATCTCACGGCGGGCTCAATTGTTTTGATGCTGAACGCCGGAGCGATCCCTAGTGCATTCGGACTCATTTTTCAGCATGCCTTCTCTCCGGCCGCTGCGGCTGGAGGATTCGCCGGTGCCGCCGTCTGGGCGGCCATCCGCTTCGGCGTGGCCCGCGGCGTCTTCTCCAACGAGGCCGGACTCGGGTCGGCGCCGATTGCCCATGCGGCTGCGGAGTGTAGGGGGCCTGTCAGCCAGGGACTGGTCGCCATGCTCGGCACGTTTGTCGACACGATTCTCGTCTGCACCTTCACGGCGCTCGTGATTTTAAGCACCGGCGTTTGGACGAGCGGGCTAAACGGCGCCGAACTCACCTCAAGCGCGTTCGAGTCCGCGCTCCCCAACGTCGGCAGCGAAATCACCTCCGTCGCACTCGCCGTATTCGCCTTCACGTCGCTCCTTGGCTGGAGCTACTATTGCGAACGAGCCTGGCAGTATCTTCTCGGCGTGAAGGTAATCGTGCCGTTTCGCGTTCTGTGGTCGTTGGCGCCGATCCTCGGTGCGACGGTGAAGCTTAGCTTCGTATGGCTCCTGGCTGACACGCTCAACGCCCTGATGGCGATTCCGAACTTGATTGCGCTGGCGCTCCTGAGCCCCGTGGTTTTCGCCACGGCGAGAGAGTTCTTCGCCACGCGTGGCAAGTCCGAAAACAATCCCTATTAGGATCGCGGCCTAGCTGGCGGCGGCACGAAGCCCGTCGGTCCACATGAGAAGGCCGAGCGCCGCAGCGTTGGCAACCATCCATACCAAGGTGAGGAGCCCAACCCGAATAAACATGGGGCGGTCGACGGTGCCGTCCTTGTTGCGCCGACGATACCAGAGCCAGAGAAGGACGAGCGGGAGGATCAGAAGGGTGAGTGAGAAGGCAAGATAAGCGCCTCGTAGGGCCGGGTCCGCGAGGGCATCAGCGAATGCGTGCATCGCCCGACATTAGAATGGGAGTGGGCCGACCCGCAATGCTGCCCTGTTGCCGCAGGGTTGGAGTGGCGCGGGAACAGGCCTTGTGTAATGGTCACAAACTCCGAGCGGCATATGGCTTTTCAGACACTCAAGGGGGCACAATGAAACACGCTGCGATCGCACTTCTCCTGGCTTTCGTCGCGAGTGCGGGCGCCGGAGGACCCAGCCACGCGCAGAGCGTTCAAGAACTGGCAAAGCGTGCTGCCGCCGACGCGAAGCGGGGCAACGACCTTGAGGCCTACAACACAATCCGTAAGGCGGCGCAGAGGATCTGGGCACGCGGGCCGCTCCTGTTTCGCGAGGCTCTGTTCGTAAAGTCGGCGCCAACCGGATACGGCATCTATGACCCGCGGCCCAACAATGTCTTCAAGCCGGGCGAAAAGCTCTTCATCTATGTCGAACCCGTGGGATTCACTTGGAAGAAGAAGGGTGGTCTCAACCATGCGGAGCTCGTCTCCGACCTGGTTCTGAAAGACAGCGAAGGCGAGGTGCTGGGTGAGCAGGCCGGTTTCGGCACCTTCACCTTCGATAGCCGCGACACAAATATGGAAGTGATGACGGCGCTCACGATTGATTTCACCGAGGCGCCAGCGGGCAAATACGTGGCTGAGCTGAAGTTTACCGACAAGCTCGGAAAGAAATCCGCGTCGTTCGAGCTTCCCTTTGAGATCGAGGGCGAAGGCGGCGAGTCCGACAAGGACGAGTAGCGGGGACAATGGCTACCTCAAACATACTATTGGGTATCTAAACGGGAATGTGTTATTGACATACAATCCTTAGATGCAACAATTGTGCCTCGCATCCGCTAGAACGAGGAAGTGCTTTGGGCGCACCTGCATCGCCGTATGCCCATCGGCCGCTCGATTTTGTCGAGAAGATCGAGTCTCTTACAGACTTTGACGCGATTTGTGCCGCGATCTCCGAGGAGTTGGCTTGGTACGGCTTCAGCTGTGTCACCAGCTTTATGATGCCAGGACCTGGCGAACCACAAAGGAATTGTGTTCAACTGAACACGCGGCCTCAGGGGTATCTCGATCACTACGTGGAAAACAACTATGTTCTGCGGGATCCCCTGGTCACGGAACTGCGAAACACGGTTCAACCGTTTTCGTGGAGCGATGTAGTTGAGAGGCGCGATCTCACCCGTGCGGACAGGCGAATTGTCGAAGAAGCCGATGAGTTCGACGTCAACAACGGCCTTGTGGTCCCGATTGTGACGCTGTCTGGGTCATTGTCGGTCTTCAGCCCATGCGGCCGCGATCCGGACCTGTCCCCCGATGCGCGACGCGCTGTCGAACTCATTTCGCTTTACAGCCATCAGGCACTCAAGCGCGTCCTCGTGGATAGGATGCGGAGCAGTGAAGCCCACACGCCACTGACACCGCGCGAACGGGAGGTGATGCATTGGATTGCGGCCGGCAAGTCTGACCACGAGGTCGCCGCGATTCTGAATATTTCCGCCGGCACCGTGAACCTGCATGTCGAGCGGGCGAAGCGTAAGCTTGATGCCTTTCGTCGTACCTTCGCTGTTGTGAAAGCCATCCGTCTCGGCGAGATATCACTCTAACAGTCTGGAATAACTGAGAGAATAGTGTCTATATGGGAAAACCCATATAGCCCAACAGCCATTCCCTAAGGCCTTAATTGCCTCGCGATTCACACCGGGAGGCACAGTTATGGTTCAGGTCATCGAGGGTAAGGACAGGGCGCGGCACGCCGACCTGTTCGAGAAGCTCTTTCGCGCTCGCTACGAGACATTCGTCGTCAACCGCCGTTGGTCGTTGCCGGCTCGCAACGGCCTAGAGATCGATCAATACGACACCGATCAGGCGGTTTACTTCATTGACATCGACAAAACGGGACATTTGCAGGGCGCGCTGCGTCTCACGCCAACCGTTACTGCTTCGCTCACCGCTGACTACTACCCGCATCTGTCCGATGGCGTGGTTCCCTTGCGTGACCCACTCATCTACGAGGGAACCCGCTATATGGCCTGTTCCAGGGAGAAGACACCTGGGAACAACCGGCGGGTGAAGGCACGCATCATCAGCGCCGCGACCGAGTGGGCGTGGAATGTCGGAATAGGCCACGTTCAAACCATCATCGATGCGCCGCTGCTGAGAAGTTTCAAGAAGGTCAACTCTCAGACCTTCGCCCTGGGGTCTGCGCATCCCTACGGCGGGGGCAAAGGCGCACCGGGTGGCGGGACCTGCATGGCCATTCGACTCCCCGTGACCGAACGGGCGGTCCGCGAGGTCAAGGCTTATGGCGGTCTCGAAACTTCGATGTTGCCCGAGTCCTGCTTCAACGAGCTGACCCAGCCGCAATTGCGGAACGTCGCTTAAGTTATGTCCTAGAGAGGGAGCCGCAAAAATGACAATACATGCAAGAGATATCACACGCGCCGTTACACCAGACGAGATTGCTGCATATCGGCAGGCCGGTGTTGTTCTGCTGAAAGGAATCCTCAGTCTCGATGCCGTCAACAACCTCAGACGGTCAATCGACCTCACGGTCAATAAGCTCGACGATAGCCCGAGCGGGTACGACTTCACTGAAATACTACGCGCGGCCGACGCGAATGATCTTGAGACGCTCAGCGCCATGAGTGACGGTCAGTATGATATCAAGGCGCTCGTGGATTACGTCAGGTCCACCGGAAAGCCGATGCTGGCTGACGCCGACTCAGATGGGCGGGAAGGTGCCTATTTCATCGACACGGGCGTGGCGGCGAGGCTCAACAGCTATCGTCAGCTCTGCGTGCGCGGTGCATTGCCGGCGGTCGCCGGACAACTCTTAGAGTCGGATACGGTTCGCTTTTTCGGTGACCAAGTCTTCGTCAAGGAGCCGAACACGCCAGGCAAGACCGCATTCCATCAAGATGCGACCTATTTCGAGATTGAGGGTGATCAGTGCTGCGTGATGTGGGTACCGGCGGACCCCGTGACCTTGGAGACCGGCGCGATGATGTATGTGCGCGGGTCCCATAGCGACGGCACCTTGTACAAGCCCAACGTTTTTATCTCGCAAGCCCCCTTGCCAGGTTCAGAAGGTGTGGACCTCCCCGATATCGAAAGCAATCTAGAAGACTACGATATTGTGCACTTCGACGTGGAGCCCGGCGATGTCATCGTTCACCACTACAGGACCATTCACGGCACGGGCGGAAACCAGAGCCGCTATCAAGTACGACGGGCCGCCTCAATTCGGTATTGCGGCGATGACATTCGCTTCAAGGAGCGCCCCTGGGCGCCGCCGCAGCTGCATCACACAAATCGGTTGAAAACCGGCGATCCACTTGAGGGGCCTGATTTCCCGGTTGTCTGGGAGAGGCCGCTCGAGATTCCGGCGGTTGCCGGCGCCGTAGCCAGAACGACGACGGATCAACCAACCGGGACATACCAAACGTGAAGCGGCGCCCTTTCAGTCCCACGGCGTCACTGCCGCAAGGTGAGCCATTCGACGTGGATGACGGTGGGGTCGCAGATCCCGATCCCACCGTGAGTTTTCCTCAGTGGTCTCGTTCCTTGCTCCTGCTGCTCGACTACGCGATCATCGAGGGACTTCAGCATCGGCAGCTCGGATTCGTGCATTACCTAAAGCTCGCGGAAGCGGAATTGACCCAAGCTGCGTCCGAAGGCATAGCCAAAGAAAACACGGGGTCCCACGACGAAAGACCGTTGCCCTCGAAGACGCACTAAGCGGGACTCGTCCTACTTTGCGCCGTTCTCTTCGGCCTCGCTGCCGGCTATGCCCTCGACAAGGTTGACGACGGAACGCCTTAGTCCGGCATCGTCGATATCAGCGAAGGCTCGAACGAGGCGCAAGGCTTGTTGATCGCCGACAAACTTGATCGGCGACTCCGTTTCGTCAGTCTGCGGGCCTGCACCATCGAAGAACGCATGAATCGGTACATCAAGAGCCGTGGCGATTTGCATGAGCCGGCTTGCGCCCACGCGATTCGCGCCATTCTCGTACTTCTGAATCTGCTGAAATGTCAGACCAAGAAGGTTCGCGAGATCGGTCTGAGACATCTTACGTTCCAACCGCCAGAATCGGACATTGTGTCCCACGACCACATCTGTCTGTTGCGGCGACTTCTTTCCCATGTTTGCTCCTGTAATGCACTGAAGGGGACAACCAATTACAGCTGTTCGTGCCGCTAACATAGCGACAATCTCGCGGATGGAACATACTTTAGAGGGACTATAGACTGCGGCGCAACGTGTAGATGTCGCGCCATAGGCCGCGCCTATTCAGAGGATGCGTTAGAGCACGATCCGCCGCCCAGGACGCAGAATCGGGCGCAATGCGGATGGCATAGTTTGACAGCCCCCTGATCAAAGTAGCCGCCATGGGCGTCCGCTGCCTCGGCAAGGGTGGCGCCCATGCTGAAGCGCCGAAGATCCGTCAACAGCGTGCAGGGCAATACGACGGGCGCTCGATCGCCGCGCCGCTTTGCAATCATGCGGCTTGAGGCACACATCATCGATGACGGCGACAGGTTGAGGATATCCCAGCATCCATCGGTAATCTCAGGCACGTCGGCGTGAGCGTCCATTTCCGGGAACAGCACAAGCGAGTTGCCATCGTTCGCGGCAATCGGCCACGATCGAGCTTCGATCAGGGCGGCGTAGCCCGCTCTGGCAGCCTCCTTTTGTTCACCCCAACAGGTTCGTCCCGCAAGTGCGACGGAGAAGCCGTGGGCTGCCAGCCAGTCGATCCCCTCGAGTGTCCTATCGAATGAGCCGGGTCCGCGTTCTTCGTCGTGAAGAACCGCAGTGTAGTGATCGAGACTGACCCGCAGTGTCAGCTGATCTCCATGAGCGTCGAGCAAATCCAACAGTGCATCGCGCACGCGCGGGCGCAGCATCGGCTGCATCGCGTTCGTCAGTACAAGTGCCGAGAAACCGCGTTCCAGCGCATCGGCGAGCATGCCAAGCATATCTGGGTTCAAAAACGGCTCGCCGCCCGTGAACCCGATTTCCTTCACTGGCCAACTATCTGCCACGATCTCATCAAGAAAGGCGGATGCTTCCGCGCGGCTGATATAGACGAACGTATCGTTTGTAGGGCTGGATTCGATGTAGCAGTTACGGCAAGCGATGTTGCAGAGCGTACCGGTGTTGATCCAGAGCGTGTTGAGTTGCGTGAGTGAGACGCGGGCGCGGCGCTTGCCGTCGGCGGTCAGGTCCGGATGAGCAAATTTTCTTGTCGGTGTCGCGAGAACAGCGTCTGTCATCAGCTTGGAGAGTCGGCGTTAGTGTTTGCGCGCATTAATCAATGAGGTCACTCGAACCGCAAGCCTCCGCGTATTCACCCTTGCGTGAAGGCTTGTTGCTTTTCTGCCTTTCCAAGTCATCCTGGACGAGCTACCCATGGTGGCATCAGGCGGGTGTAGCTCAGTGGTAGAGCAGTAGCTTCCCAAGCTACGTGTCGCGAGTTCGATTCTCGCTACCCGCTCCAGTTCTTCACTTGAGCTTTGCTCTCAGCTTGCAGGCCGTGCACGCGCACGGGACCCGTGGTCCGTTTTTTCCCATTTGAACGGGGCAACGATGAACTGCCACACCGCCCGGTATGCGGCAAAGGAAACGAGCAGCCAATAGACCGGCATGAAAGCGACATGCCACCGAAGCCCGTCCTGACGTCGGTGCCGCACCGCAATTAGGCCAAGGGTCATGGCGGTGGCATAACCCACGGCCAAGCTGAAAGTAGAGGCGGCCCAGAACGGGACTCCGAAGACGGATTCCGGGAGCGCCAAGAGGGTCCCGCCACTGACAAGTTGCAGGGCCAAGAGTACGTAGAACCATGGATGTAGGAGTGCGGTCAGGATGGTGCCGCCAATCATGATCTGGAACGCCACGAATCCGCGTAACCCCAGCTGATGAAAGAGTGCAGACGGGTGGCGCATGTGTACGAGCCAGGTTTGGACGAAGCCCTTCATCCAGCGCGTGCGCTGCCGAATCCAACTACCCAGCCGAACAGGCGCTTCCTCAAAGGTGGTGGACGCAATGACCGTGCAGCGATAACCGAGGCGGGACATGCGTGCTCCCAGATCCGCATCTTCGGTCACGTTGAAGGGATCCCAAGCGAGCAACCGCTTCAAGGCCGCCACACGGAAATGATTGGATGTCCCGCCCAGCGGGATCGGCAGCTTCAGCCGATCGAGAAGCGGCAATAGTCCATCGAACAGAGCCAAATACTCAATCGCGAACTGCCGCGTCAGCCAGTTCGCATCCGAGTTATGGATATTCAGGCGAGCCTGTGCTGTTGCAAGACTGGGCGGCCCAGTGCGAAACGCTTGGTAAGCACAGCGGAGCTGATCCGGTTCCGGTATGTCTTCGGCATCGTAAACCACCAGATACTCCCCGCGCGCTCTAGGCAGGGCATAGTTCAGGGCTTTTGGCTTCGTTCGGGGACCAAGGTCAGGCACAACTACGATTTCAACATTCGCTGGCAGGTGCAGTGCCCGCGCTTCCGCCACGGTCTTGGCGTCCGTAGCTTCGAGCACTAACTTGATGTCGAGTTTTGCCGCGGGCCAATCCAGGTTGCACAGTCCGTGCAAGAGCGGCTTCAGCATGTGCGCCTCGCGATAAAGCGGCGCGAGGATCGTATAGGTCGGTAGGGTAACATCGGCATCCCGAATGCTGTGTTCACGCCTCGAACGCAGGTTGCACGGCGTGAACGTCAAGACAGCCTGCAAGCGAAACACGACGATGGGCAGGAAGAGGCATGCGGATGCGAGCGATGCGGCATAGATCGTCGCCTGTAGTGCGATGAGTGCACCCGCGACGAAGGCCAGCGCCCCAAGCACGATGCTCCACAACTGCCAGGGCATGAGCGGTCGATGCGCGCTTAGGCGAGGGGCGCGGAACTTCAAAGCCCAGATGGCATCTTGGGCGATCCGGGAGGCAAAGCACGCCGCTATCCCGTTTCGGAGTGTTCCCGGGGTTGTGAGCGCAACCGGGTGTGTGCCGAGCTTCGCCAGCAGGGCGCGGACGGCCAGGGGACGAAGCTGCGTCGCGTCCAGGAGTATTCGCCGCGTGGGGCTTAGGTCCTGCACGAGGCTGTCCCTCAGACACTGACTGGGGCCTGCTCCGCCCTGGGGAGCGACGTAGGGCGCTGCAATTCGCGATCGGTAGGGAACGCCGGCCGAAGCGGCAAGAGCGCGGGCATACGCTTCCGCCGTGATCAGTCCCGACGCGATCATTGCTTCATGGACGGGAACGCCCCAGCGCTCCGCCAGACGGCAGGCCTCAGCAAGGGCGGCTGAACTGAGATGTGTGTTGACGAGAAAACTGTATTCGACGGCAGCTGAAAGAGGTGTGCCAGCCGCGCGGGGCGCTATCAGTGAGCCGCGGGTCTGGGTCGAAGGAGCAATTAACACTAGTACTAATCCGAAATAACACCTCTAAGTATAATTCCTGATCTTTATTGAGATGCAACCGCTCAATGCAATCAGAAGATAGAAATTCATATAATTACAGCTTTGGAGAGCATAGTTTGTTCTTGCAACCAGTTGAGGCGCACATCAGGCCGGGGCCTGTCTGGCGATGGCAATCAAGGCGCGCTATGACGAAGGCACTGACAGATACGTGGTGATCTTCGAATGATGAGACTTGCTGCGGCGCTTGTTCGCGCCGCCACTTTAGCGTTCGCTATCGCGAGCACCTCGGGGGCGGCGAATGCGCAAGCGCCTGCGACAGGGGTCAAGCCGATCGTGCCCGATGCTTGGCAGGGCGAAGCCTATCGTCCGAGGCCCGATCTCAAGGGTCTTAGGAAGATCCGCTTCATTACCGACTCCGACTACCCGCCATTCCACTACTACGACGAAGTGGGTGCGCTGACCGGATTCAATATCGACCTTGCCCAAGCGATCTGTGACGTGCTCTCGGTCGAGTGCGAAATCAGCGCGACGAACTGGAGCAGTCTGATGCCGGCTATCCAAACTGGCGAGGCAGACGCGGCGATCGCCTCGATCCGCATCACGACCGAGGCTCTGAAATCGGCGGACTTCACCTTGCGCTACTACGCAACGCCAGCACGCTTTGCAGCGCAGGTAGACAGTGAGATCACCGACATCCGCCCAGAGACCATCGAAGGTCTCAAGATTGGTGTGGCCAAGAACAGCGGACACGAGGCCTATCTCAAGGCGTTCTTCCCCGGAGCGGCCGTGGCCGCATTCGAGACGAGTGAAGCAGCGCAGAAGGCGCTCAGGGAACGGGCCATTGACCTCGTCTTCGCCGATGGGATCACGCTGGCGTTCTGGTTCAACGGCGCAGAGAGCGGGCGGTGCTGCGAGTTTCGCGGCGGTCCCTACTTGGACTCTCGGTTCTTTGGCGAAGGGGTCGGCATAGCAGTCAAGAAGGGCGACCGCACACTTGTCCAGGCGCTCAACTATGCGCTGGAGCAGGTTCATGCGCGCGGCACCTATGAAGAGCTTTTCCTGCGCTACTTCCCGATGAACTTCTTCTAGCGCGTCGTTTCGGAGGCCTTGGGCCCGTCGCTCGATGTGCTTTTCTGTGTGCTGCCATCGGCATTCGCGTTGCTCAGGAAGGGAAGCAACAGGCTCCAGCCAAGCCGCGTGGGTGATGGCGTTTGATACGGGATGAGACCGATGCGCATACCCAAATGCCCGTCCTTCGGCTGGGCGGTGTAGGTTCGGAACAGTCGGTCCCAGATAGACAGATTGAATCCGTAATTCGAGTCGTGTTCCGTCCGGTAAACGGAATGGTGCACGCGATGCATATCTGGCGTCACGATAACGAGACGCAAGAGCCGATCCAGCGGTCGCGGTAGATTGATGTTCGAGTGGTTGAAGAGCGCACATCCGTTGAGGATCGCCTCGAAAAGGAACACCGCGAACGGCGACGCACCTAGCGGCATGACAACGGCGATCTTCCACAACATGGACAAAACGATCTCTATGGGATGGAAGCGGATCGCGGTCGTCACGTCGATATCTCGATCGGCGTGATGAACCCGATGGATGCGCCACAGGATCGGAATCTTGTGGGATGCAAGATGCTGCGCCCATATCGCGAGATCGAGTACGGCTAGAACGATCAGAACCTTGAGCCAAGACGGCCAATCGACGTGATTGAGCAGGCCGAGGCCATTCTGTTGCGCGTAGAACGCTGCAGCAATTGCGGTCAGCGGTACCGCAAGCCCTGCAATGAACCGCATGATCAAGCCCGTGATCGCGAGCATACCCAGGTTGGTGACCCAGCGGCGCCCCTTCGAAACGATGAGTTGCCTGCGCGGCCAAATGAACTCGATCAGTGCGAACAGAACCAAGAGGCCGGCGAAGATGCCAAACCGCACCATAGAGTCATTGAAGGCGAATGGAGACTGCATGTCGCGCAGTTTGGCGCGCCCCGCGCCCCGTTCCAATGGCTCGGCCGATCAAAACGGCGCGAGGTGAAATTGCTGCGTGCGGGCGACAAAAAGGGACGGCGCTGAATGCGCCGCCCCTCGAAAAGGATCCCTTTGCTACGGGTCGGCTAGGCCTTGGTCGAGGCGTCTGCCGCCGGCGGCACTTTGCTCACGTTCTCGTCCTTCTTGCCCTTGAGCTTGAAGCCCAGGATCAACATTAGAATGCCAAACGCGACCGCATAGGCACCGATCCACCAGGTCAAGACCACCGCGCCGATGACTGGGGCAACAAAGAGTAAGATGCCGAAGATAACCGACGCGACGCCGGCGAGTACGAGCCACCAACGGCCGTGGTCCAGCTTCAAGCTGAAGGCCGCATAGACGAGAAGGCCGCCCGATATGACCGCCCAGATACCGATGATCAAGACAAAGACCACGGCGGCCATGGCGGGCCAAAGAAAGGCAATGACACCCGCCGCAATGTCTACGATCCCTTCCAGGATCAAAAGACCCCAGCGCTTGCCGTTGCGCGCAGCCTTCACACCGGACCAAATGGCAAGCACACCGTCAACGAGCATGTAGGCCGAGAAGAACAAGACAGCCGCAAGGATCGCGGCGGGCGTGAAGAAGAAACAAACTAAGCCGAAGAGAATGGCGACGACGCCACGTAAGGCCACGATCCACCATTGATCGGCCAGAACCTCGCTAAGAGCCTCTTGATGTTCCGTGAGTTCTCTTGAGTCTTTCGATTCCGCCATACCTGCCCCCTTCGGCGTTGGATTTAGTTTAGGGTGTGCGCCGGCCGTCTCGCGTGCGACGCACGACTGAATTTTGCGGCGCGAATATAACGTGCTTGTTGCGGCTTGGGGAGTTGTCGTGGCGCTCGGGGTCAGAGTTCCAGGCTATCCTCGGAGACCAACGAGGCGATGGTCTGTCTCAGCCATGTATGACTGAGGTCCCGGTTGAAACTGCTGTGCCAAAGCAGAGAGATCGTGAAGCGTGGCAACTCGATGGGCACGGGACTTGTTGCGAGCGAGAACGCATCGGCGAAATAGTGCGCCAGCCGCGAGGGCATCGTGACCAAAATGGGCGAGCGTCGCACCACGAAGGGTACGGCCAGGAAGCCCGGCGTTGTCATGATGACCTTCCGCCGCAGCTTCTGTTTGGCGAGCGCCTCGTCGACCACGCCTCGCGTGTCGTCCGCGAGGCTCGTGAGAATGTGTGGAAATCGCAGATACTGATCGAGCGAAAGCGGCGGCGAGACGCCGATCTGGTCTGGGCTGAAGAGGCAAAGAAAATGGTCTGTGTAGAGCTGCCGGCGAAAATGGTGAACCTGGCCTTGTTCAAACACGCCGATCCCTAGATCCAACTGGCCGGAATCGAGTTCTTCGCGGACGTCGATGCGGTTGGCTGGCCGCAGTCTTATGGACACACCTGGGGCAAGCGATCGTAGCCGTTCGACAAGGGCCGGCATGATGGCAACTTCGATCGAGTCCGCCAGGCCTATCCGAAACACGCGGTCAGCTGTGGCCGGGTTGAATGTGCCGCTCTCCAGCACTGCGGATTGAACTGTCCTCAGTGCATTGCGCACAGGGTCCGCGAGCGCCAAGGCGCGCGGTGTCGGTTGCATGCCGTCCGCGCTGCGGGTCAGAAGCTCATCGTCGAAGAGGCGCCGGAGCCGCGCAAGATTGTGGCTCATGGCAGATTGGCCAAGCCCGATCCGACTCGCTGCGCGCGTGACGCTGCGCTCCGACAGAAGCGCATCGAATGCGACGAGGAGATTCAGGTCCAGACGACTAAGATTGGTGTGATCGATTTCCATCATCGACCCGATCAATTGGATTAATTCTACGAGAAGACGCATGCTGGTCGCAACAGGATCATCAGGAGAGCCTGGCGAGCCACAGGTTCCCGAGATGTCCTCGCGCGAACGAGATTGCTCCCTAGCGGCGTGAAGTGCGAGGCCCCGGCCGTCCTTCTGCTGAACCAGCGGTGAGGGCGGCCGGTCTTTAGGGCGCTTCGATGCGGTAACCTTTTGTTATGGTTAACGTGACGGCCTTCAAATCGCCAAGAAGCACTTGAAAATACTGGATTTCTGGAACGGTTAGTGTCATTGCGCCGTTAACCATAAGCTCTGGTTCGTCAGCACTCTGGGGTCTGGGGGAGGAAGCTGATGGAATGCGTATCGCCCATGTCATAGCCCTTGTCATCGCGCTTGGGGCCTTAGGCCTGATCGGCGTCGCTCCGTCCGATTCTGCGCGCGCGGCCGATGGGGCCGAACCCAACAGCAGCGTCTACTCCAAGTCGCCGCTACGTCAGCCTTCGCGCCTAGCGCCACCGCAGCGTGAGACCAATCAGACTCCGGCGCGGCAGGCTGCCCCCGCCGAAAGCACCCCGCAAGCGAGTGTGAGAGCGGCTGAGCCCGAGCCTCCGTACCAAGGCCCAACAGAGACACTGTACGACCTGCAGGCTCCGCAGCAGGTGCCGGCTGAACCTCCGTACGCCGCGCCCAACGCGCCTGCTGCGGGACCGCCAGAGTTCGCCTCGGCGGATCGGCTTCTAGATTGGGTGTCGAACTACCGCGACAAACCCCAATACTGGAAGGTGCCCGCCGCCGTTCATGCCATGCGCGACCATCGTCTGTTTGCGGACGAAGAACAACGCTGGTTCTGCATCGGATTCATCGCCGGAGTTCTTGGCACTAACCCCAATGATGGTCCGGGACTGATACCCCAGATGTTCCCGATGCCGCCAAAAGAGCAAGAGGTCATTATCCGGGCCATCGCTTACTCGGGGCGTCCCGACTGGCAGGACCTTATGGAGAAGAACGCGCATCGCATGCCGTTGCGCAAGCCGCTGATCGACGACTTGCTCAATGGGCGGCGCCCAACATTACAGGCCATGGAACTCGATACCGGCGGTACGACCGCCGTATACGCTCTGTGGGGCTACTATGTTGCATCGGGACAGTACGAGCCGGTGATGCGCATCATGCAGGCGCTGAAATGGTCAAAGGGCGCCAAGAAGGCGGGCTTCTTCGAAAAGCTCACGACGGGTTGGGGCAAGGATGCCAACAACACCGAAAAGATCACGACAGGCGGAACCGCGAAGTGGACGCTTGCGTCCTATGCCGAGCGCGACCGTGATCTGATCGAGCTCTATCGCGCGGAGATCATCAACCAGCCTGAAGAGATCGCCGGGCCACTGAAAGACGTCATCGAGGCGGCGTCTCTGTTTGAGGCCGAAAAGATTAGAAAAGAGCAATACGGAGCGATTGAAGATGCCCAGCGTCGTCAATTGACGGCGGATGCCGGCATGTCCAAGGGCTGGACTGCGGGGTCGATTGCAATTGCCACCGGCTGCATAGCCGCTTCCGCGCTCGGTCAAGCGCAGATCGCCGTCCCGTGCGTCATCGGCGGCGCGCTCTACTCTGGCGCCGGTAAGCTCGCCCGCTAGAAGAGCGGCGCTTTACAGAACCTTGTTCCGGGCTCGGATGCCGCGTTCGATCGCCGACTTTGTCAACATGTCGATCTCCAGCGACTCGGCCAGCAACTCCAGGAACCGGGTTTCCTCCGGACGGACATCGAGATCCGCCGCGGCGACTTCCAACGCGATGGCGTAGGCGGTCTCTCGCAATTGCATGGGCAGGCTGCTTCGGATCAGCTCAAGAACAATCTCGAGGCCGGAATCGCTGGAGAGAAGCTCTCCGCACGCTTGTGAAGCATCGACTAGGCCGTCAGCGTTGTAGTCCGCAAAGACAGGCAAGTGCGAGACGATCTCACCGATGCGGGCAAGCTCGGCTCCGGACATGGTCCGGTCGACCGCCGAGGTCGTGACCATCGTGTAGATAAGCGCTTCGTGATGGTCCAAGGACTTCGTCATCGGCTACCAACCCTTTCTGGCCGTGTGTGTCTAAAACGGGCGCGACGGTATGAAATTGAAGCGGAGCGGGCAAGCGCCTGTTTGGTAAGAATGTTTGGGAAACACTAGCGTCGTGCGAGAATCTGTGAAAGTTGTTGCCCCATCAGGGCGCCTGTCGTCAATGGCGCCGATGTCTGCTTTTTCAGCGCACCTATTCTGTTATGTCCGAGACCACGAACGCTGGCCCCGATGCGGCCCCCATCGAGATAAACTCCGAACTCCTGGCCCATGCCCATGTCAGCAAAGCTTGGCCCTTTGAGGAGGCGCGCAAGGTTCTGAGCCGCTTGAAGCGGATTCCGCAACCAACCGGCTCGATCATATTCGAGACCGGCTACGGACCCTCGGGATTGCCGCATATCGGCACGTTCGGCGAGGTCGCTCGCACGACTATGGTGCGTCATGCGTTTCGCATTCTCACCGAAGACAAGGTTCCCACGCGGCTGATTTGCTTCTCCGACGATATGGACGGCCTACGGAAGGTGCCGGACAACATCCCCAATAAGGAGATGGTTGCCGAGCATTTGGAGAAGCCGCTGACCCAGGTTCCGGATCCCTTCGGCGAATATCCGAGCTTCGGCCAACACAACAATGCGCGACTACGGGCCTTTCTGGATAGATTCGGCTTCTCGTATGAGTTCCTCTCGGCGACCGAGTGCTACACCTCGGGGCGCTTCGACGCGACCTTGCTGAAGGTGCTGGAGAACTACGACGAAATCCGAGACGTCATCCTGCCGACTTTGGGGCCAGAGCGCCGGGCCACCTACAGCCCCTTCCTGCCAATCTCGCCGTCGACCGGCAAAGTCCTGCAGGTGCCGATCATTGATCGGGACCTTGCGGCCGGGTCGGTTCTCTACAAGGACCCTGACACAGGCAAGCTCACGCAAGTCTCGGTCACGGGCGGCCATTGTAAGCTGCAATGGAAAGCCGACTGGGCGATGCGCTGGGCCGCGCTTGGCGTCGACTACGAGATGGCTGGCAAGGACCTGATCGATTCGGTGCGTCTGTCGGGCCGAATCTGCCGCGTCCTTGGGCGTCAACAGCCGGAAGGCTTCAACTACGAGCTCTTCCTAGACGAGAACGGCGAGAAGATCTCGAAGTCACGCGGCAACGGACTCACTATCGAAGAATGGCTGTCTTACGCCTCGCCGGAGAGCCTGGCGCTCTACATGTATCAAAGCCCCAAGAAGGCTAAGCGGCTCTACTTCGATGTGATCCCGCGCGCGGTCGATGAATATGCAGGACACCTCGCCGCGTTCCCGAAGGAAGATCAGGCCGCGAAACTGATGAACCCCGTTTGGCACATTCACGAGGGCAGCCCGCCCGAGGCCGATATGCCCATCAGCTTTGCGCTTCTGCTCAATCTCGCCTCGGCATCGAATTCTGAAGAGCGCTCGGTGCTTTGGGGCTTCATCCAGCGCTATGCGCCGGAGGCAAGTCCGGAGTCCCAGCCCCTGTTGGATGAACTCGTGGGCTATGCGATCCGGTACTTTCACGATTTCGTAAAACCGACAAAGCAATACCGCGCTCCAACCGAGCAGGAACGTGCCGCCCTCTTGGATCTCGACCAACGGCTCGTCGCGCTGCCAGACGATGTTCTAGCCGAGGAGATCCAGAACGAAGTCTATGCGGTGGGCAAGGAGCACGGGTTCGAGCCGTTGCGTGCGTGGTTCCAGGCGCTCTACCAGGTTCTGCTCGGCCAATCGCAGGGGCCGCGCTTCGGTTCTTTCGTGCAGCTCTACGGGATCGAGAACACCCGACTGCTGATCGGAAAGGCCTTGTCCGACGGCGGAATGTCATAAGCCAAGGCCGTCTCTCTCCCTGACCCGTTACAAAAAAAGCGGCGAAAAGCCGTCGTTTCGCATTGCCAAGGTGATTCTGGGCCCGAGGTTCACATAGCCGTATGGTGCGATGCGACGTCGCTCAGATCCCTAAGAGCTGGCATCACCGCCAGATCCCGAGCCGCCGCTCTCGTGCCGCGTCTTGCGCTTCCTTAAATGCCGCCTGTGCCGGCTGCGCTGGCTTGGCCCAGCCTTGGGCGACCATCCAGAACGACAGGTCCTTTCCGCCGACCGAACAGCGTGCCGTGAGGATTTCGGGGGCGTTGGAGGCTGGCACGTGGCACACCACTGCGCGGCCTCGGATCAGCCGCATGAGAGCGGAACGGGCGGCGCGGCCGCAGGGCCAGGCCTGCCCGCGTGAGTCCTCGCATTGGCCCGTCAGCCCTTCGACCTCGATCTCGGCAAGCGCAATCGCGGTGCCACCAGCTTGCAGATTCCCGCCGTCCAGGACGACGACCCGGTAGAAGCGCTTGGGGCGCAGCAGCGCTTTTTGGGTTGCTTGCTGGTTGGCTCCATCGGGCGGCGCAGCGGCCAGGTCTCGGTTTGCGCCAGTGTCGTCTTGCGTCGAACTGTCCGAGTTTGTGTTGGCTTGAGGAGCTGCCGCGTCACCCGAGAGCGGCTTGGTGAAGAGCTGACCTTGTTCGGTGTCAGCTTGAGGCGCGATGGGGACCACCTCTTCATACTTGCCGAATGGCCAGAAGAACCATATCGCGCCGACGACAGCCATAACTGCGATCAGGCGTGAGACACGAAACATGGCTACGATCCCCGTGCGGCGCTTATTGGCTCGCCCAGATGATGCGCGCGATCCATTCGACCCTATCCAAGGGGAGAACGATATTCGGATGGTCTGGGTTCATGGACGCGAGCTCGATCGTTTTCGAGGTCCGGCGCACAAGGGTCTTCGCCATGACCTCGCCGTCGTCCGTTCGGATCACGACGCGGTCGCCCTTACGGGTCGTTGCATTGGGCGACACGATTAGGACGTCGCCTTCCCGGTAGAGCGGCTCCATACTCTCGCCGGAGACCTCCAGAGCGTAGGCATTCTCGTCCTGGACACGTGGAAAACGGACCTGCTCCCAGCCCCCGCCGACGGGGTAGCCGCCATCGTCGAAGTATCCGCCAACCCCGGCCTGGGTAATGCCGATCAGGGGGATCGAATGGCCGTGAAGGCCCACATTGGCCCCATTTGAGGCGAGTGTCGTAAAATCCTCAAGCGTCGCGCCTGTCGCCTCCAAAACCTTGGCAATGCTCTCGGTCGTCGGCCAGCGCGGGCGTCCATCGCCTGTTGCGCGCTTGGATTTATTGAATGCCGTGGGGTCCAATCCGGATTGCTTCGCGAGCCCCGATGCTGATAATCCATAGCGATGTGCCAGGGCATCGATGGCCGACCAGATACGGTCATGGGTGAGCCTTTTCAATGAAATGGCCCCACTTTCCTGAAACGTTGACAAGGAAATAATACCTATTTGCTTATGCCGTATCTGCGGGCTCGCGTCTACCGTGCAAAGATTGAATAGTTCCCGCATATCGATTGCTGATTGTCGCCTTGTTGCGTGAGGGGAGGGCCGGTAGGGTGACGCCCCACGCCATGGCCAAGAAAATCTACAAGATCCTCGCCGATGCCGCCTATGACGCGGCCAAGAGCGAAGGGCGCTTCTTTGGAACCGCCGACGATCTGCGTGATGGTTTCATCCACTTTTCAGCCGGGCATCAGGTTGCCGAAACGCTGGCTAAGCACTATCCGGGCGAGGAAGAGCTTGTTCTTCTTGCAGTTGATGCGGATCGGCTGGGCCCGGCGCTGAAATGGGAAGAGTCTCGTGGCGGCGACCTTTTTCCGCATCTCTATGGCCCGCTCGATCTCGATACGATCGTAGCGGAGGCACCGCTGGCGCTTGACGACGACAACCGTCACATCCTGCCAGAGGGCGTCGCGTGAATCCGCTTTTCGGCCTCGGTCAGGCTCTCATGCTCGCGCTCGACCCGGAGCGGGCGCATGAGCTGACCATCAAATCGCTTGAGATGGGCATCTATCCCCGCAACCTCGTACCGGACGACCGGCGGCTTCGCCAGACGATTTGCGGGCTCGAGTTTCCCAATCCGATTGGCATCGCCCCGGGCTTCGACAAGAACGCGCGTGTCGCGACCGCCTTGTTCAATATGGGTTTCGGGTTTGTCGAAGTTGGTACGCTCACGCCGCAGCCGCAACCAGGAAACCCCGCCCCGCGCGTCTTTCGATCGGCTGGTGACCGCGCCGTGGTGAACCGGCTCGGCTTCAACAATGAGGGCCAGGCGGCCGCCTTGGAGCGCCTACGAAAAAGTGTCCCGGGCATCATTGGCGTCAATGTGGGGGCCAACAAGACGAGCGAGGACCGGGTTGCAGACTATGTGGAGGGGGTCTCGCGCATGGCGCCGGTTGCCTCCTATCTCACGGTCAACATTTCTTCGCCGAATACGCCAGGATTGCGCGACCTTCAGGCGCCTAAGGAGCTGGCGAGGCTTTTGACCCAGGTTGTGAAGGCACGGGCAGCGTTGCCGGGTGACAAGCCGCCGCTCTTCGTGAAGCTCGCACCGGACCTTGCCGACGCTGACTTGCCGGAGATTGTTGGGATTATCCAGGGCAGCGGCGCAGAAGGCATCATCGTTTCCAACACATCACTCTCACGCGACGGCCTGACGGACCCATCCCTGATCGCGGAGCAGGGCGGCCTATCGGGGCGGCCTCTTTTCGCGCGCTCGACGCGGATGCTGGCGCAGGTCTATCGCCTCACGGCAGGCACGATGCCGCTTATCGGCGTGGGCGGAATTGACTCAGCGGAAGCCGCGCTTGCCAAGATCGAGGCGGGGGCGTCGCTCATTCAGATGTATACGGGACTGATTTTCGAAGGCCCGGACCTGATCAACCGCATCAAGCGCCGCCTGGTTCAAGCCGTTGCGGAAGCACGGGCCGAATCGCTTGCGCCCATTGTTGGACGCCGCGCGGAGGAATGGGCGCTTAAGACGGTTGAGGGATCTGATCGCCCCGGAGGCAATGGATGACAGTCACGATCTACCATAACCCACGCTGTTCGAAATCGCGGCGGACCTTGGCCTTGCTCGAAGAACGCGGCACGGCGCCGACCGTTGTAGAGTATCTGAAAACCCCGCCGAGCAAAGACGAGCTCAAGGCTATTCTGAAGAAACTCGGCCTCAAACCACAGGACATCGTGAGGAAGTGCGAGGCCTGTTACAAAGACATCGGTCTCAAGGTGGGCACCGCCTCGGACGATGAGCTTGTTACGCTCATGGCCGAAAACCCAATCTTGATCGAACGGCCGATCGTGGTCGCGGGCGATAAGGCCGCTATTGGCCGCCCGCCGGAGTCGGTTTTGGCGATTCTTTAGAGGCTACGGGTACGCGGGGCTCCCGTTCAGGCGGCACAAGGTCGTCGGGGCTCTCGTCGCCGCCTCCGAAGATCTTAAAGATCCGCATCAAGAACCAGATTGGGAACACGATCACCGCGCCAAGCAAGAAGTACCGGAAGCCCTTTTCCACGGCGGCGAAGCCCATATCGTAAATCCGCTGAATGAGATCGCGCAGGGTCTGGACCAGGTCATACGGACTGAAGCCAAGCGCCGCCAGGACGACGCCGACGATCAGCGATATGATCGCGAGTCGGACCAAGACGAGAGCCGGATTGCCGCCAAAAAAACGTTCCAGATACACGAGAGACCTCCACATCGAGGGCTTTGCTTGTGATTCGCAACAAACGTGGGGGGGCGAGACCATAAGGTCAAGGCGCACGCGGCATGTGAGGCGGCGCGAGATTGTGAAGGAGCCATGCGGATAAACGGGCGAACCAGGAGACGGCTCGAGGAGGAGATTGCTCGTCCTCCCAGTGCGTCCCTTCCCAAACAGTTCGCAGCGTGGTTCTCCTCCCGCAGCTGGCGTCCGCGCACCCATCAGCTTGAGTTGCTAGAGCGCGTCCAGCGCGGCGCCGATGCGTTGCTGATCGCACCGACCGGTGGCGGCAAGACCCTGGCCGGATTTCTGCCCAGCTTGATTGATCTCGCGGGATGCTCCGAAACGAGGCGCGGGGCCGGCGTCCATACGCTTTATGTCTCGCCGCTGAAAGCACTCGCGACAGATATCGCCCGCAATCTGGCGACGCCCATCGCCGAAATGGGCTTGTCGATCCGAACGGAGACGCGCACGGGCGATACACCTCAATCCCGCCGCGCGCGGCAGCGCGTTCTGCCGCCGGACATCCTGCTCACAACACCCGAACAGATCGCGCTCATGCTCTCGCACAAGAGCGCGGTGCAGATCTTCGTTAGTCTCAAATGTGTGATCCTCGATGAGTTGCATGCCTTGAGCGCCAGCAAGCGCGGTGATCTCTTAGCGCTCGATCTCGCGCGCTTGAGGACATTGTCACCGGACCTGCGGGCGATTGGGTTGTCGGCGACTGTCGCGCGGCCCTATGAGCTGTCCGCCTATCTCGCGCCTCAGCACAAGGGGACCGCCCCTGCTACGCACTTTGCCGAGATCGTCACGGCGGAAGGCGGAGCGAGAGCGGATATCACAATCCTCAAATCCGAAGCGGACCTGCCTTGGGCCGGCCACGCCGCGCGCTACGCGTTGCCCGAGATCTACGAGGCAATCAAGGCTCACAAGCTGTCCCTCATGTTCGTCAACACACGATCGCAAGCGGAGCTGCTTTTCAATGAGCTGTGGCAGTACAACGAGGAAAATCTGCCCATCGCACTCCATCACGGTTCGCTCGATGTCAGTCAGAGGCGCAAAGTGGAAGCGGCCATGGTGGACGGTAAGCTTCGCGCCGTCGTCTGCACCTCGACTCTCGATCTCGGCATCGACTGGGGCGATGTCGATCTTGTCGTCAATGTCGGCGCGCCGAAAGGAGCCAGCCGTCTTGCTCAGCGCATAGGCCGCGCCAATCATCGTCTCGAAGAACCGAGCAAGGCGCTGCTCGTGCCGGCCAATCGTTTCGAGGTCATGGAGTGCCAGGCCGCGTTGGAAGCCGCCGAAGAAGGACAACAAGACACACCACCCACACGGCCCGGCGCCCTCGACGTGCTCGCGCAGCACATACTTGGGTCTGCCTGCGCGGAACCTTTTGACTCCGATTTGCTTTTTACAGAAGTCACAAGTGCTGCGCCCTATCGCGATCTCTCTCGTGAGAGCTTCGATCAGGTGCTCGCCTTCGTGGCCACAGGTGGCTATGCGCTCGCGAACTATGACCGCTACGCCAAACTGAAACGCACGAAAGAGGGCGCCTACCGCGTGGCCCACCCCCGTATCGCCCAACAATATCGGCTTAACGTGGGTACTATCGTCGAGCTGCCGATGCTGCGTGTGCGGTTGGCACGGCTCAAAGGCGGTGCGCTCAAGCCAACCGGCGCGCTCGCCGGCGGACGTATCCTCGGCGAGGTCGAGGAGTACTTCATCGAACAACTGGCGCCCGGCGATACTTTTGTCTTCGCGGGTGAGGTGCTGCGCTTTCAAGGCTTGCGTGAGATGGACGCCATTGTCACACGCGCCCATGCGACCGATGCCAAGGTGCCTGCCTACGCGGGCGGGAAGTTCCCGCTCTCGACGTATCTGGCTGAGCGCGTGCGTCTGATGCTGGCCGAACGCCGTCATTGGGCGAAGCTGCCGGAGCAAGTGGCCTATTGGCTGAAACTGCAATCAGCTTTCTCCGTCGTTCCTAGCGCGCGAGAAATGCTGATAGAGACGTTTCCGCGCGGACAGCGCTACTACATGGTCTGCTATCCATTCGAAGGCCGGCTCGCGCACCAAACGCTTGGCATGCTCCTCACGCGGCGGCTAGAACGGGCAGGGGCGGCGCCGCTCGGCTTCGTCGCCAACGAGTACGCGCTCGCTGTGTGGGGGTTGAACGACCTGAGCGCCATGATCCGAAACGGGCGGCTCAGCCTCGGGGACTTGTTCGACGAGGACATGCTTGGCGACGACCTCGACGCGTGGCTCGCCGAGTCCAATCTCATGAAGCGATCGTTTCGGGTGTGTGCCATCATTTCCGGCCTGATCGAGCGCCGCCATCCCGGGCAAGAAAAGTCGGGCCGTCAGATGACCGCCTCGTCGGATCTCATCTACGATGTGCTCCGCCAGCACGAGCCCGGCCATGTGTTGCTGAAAGCGGCATTTGCCGACGCCGCAACGGGCCTGATCGATCTGCGACGATTAGGCGAATTCTTGGGGAGAATTGCCGGACGAATCAGGCATAGTGAGGTGAGTCGCGTATCGCCGCTCGCTGTGCCTGTCATGCTCGAGATCGGGCGTGAGAGCGTTCCGGGCGATGCGGGCGAAACCCTGTTGCGTGAGACCGCCGAAGAACTCGTCGCCGAGGCCCTGGGAGAGGACGCTTTGGGCGACGTGAAGCAGAGCCCTGGGGGGGAGCATGCTGCACGCCAGACTTGACCTCATGCCAGAGACCGCGCCCACATTGCGCTCGCATGTGACAATCGGAAAACACTCGCTTCAGCCGCTCGCGGCGGGGGCGCTCTATTGGCAGGAACAGCATGCGCTGCTGGTGGCCGACCTTCACCTAGAGAAGGGCGCTGCCCTTGCCGCCCGCGGCATGTTGCTGCCGCCCTATGATACGCGGGCGACCTTGTCGCGGCTCGGCAAGATCATCGAAGCCCTCGATCCGCAGCGTGTTGTAGCGCTCGGCGACAGTTTTCACCGCAGCGAATGCGCCGACCGGCTCGTCGACGACGATTTCGATCTGTTGCGGTCGCTGCAAAAGGGGCGCGATTGGTTCTGGATTTGCGGTAATCACGATCCGCATCTACCGGAAAGCGTTGGGGGAACAGTCTGTAGTTCTCTGACGATCGAAGGTGTCGTTCTGCGGCACGAACCGTCCGACGATGCGAGGACGCCCGAGATCGTTGGTCACTTGCATCCTGTCGCGCGCATCTCCCGCCGCGGTACCGTCGTCCGCCGCCGCTGCTTTGCGACCGACAAAAGCCGTCTCGTCATGCCAGCTTTTGGCGCATACACGGGCGGCCTCAATGTCATGGACGAGGCGTTCAAACCGCTATTCTACTGGAATCAGGTCGAAGCTTGGATGATGGGGCGGCACGCTGTCTATCCTGTCCTCGGCAGCCTGCTTCTCCCGGATTAGTCGCCCTTAGTCGCGGCGGAAAGCGATCCAACCCATAAGTCCCGCCAGCACGGCGATGGCGATGCCCAGCACGCCATACAGAAACGGTTGGTGGAAGGCGAGATTGTAGATCGTCGCCTCCATGCCGACCTTGTTGACCTCAAGTGAGCCCTTGGTCTTGCTGGCAAGGTCACCGTCCCGAAATAGGTAGACCTCTACCCGGTAACGGCCGGTCGGGACATTGGCTGGCAGCGCGACCGTCGCGCGGAACAGACTCCGGCCAATAAAGACCACACCGGAGTCGTTCTCCGTATAGAGATTTCTTTCTTCCATGAGTCGGATCAGCGCAGATTCGAAGCTCTGCTCCTGCGGGTTGCCGGCCGTCTCTCGGCCAAAGTCCAACTCCGACAGTCCGATACCGAGTCCATGCAGGGTGTCGTTTGATGTGATGGCGCGCACCGGCCGTGACGACAAGACGGCGTAGAAGCTTGGGGCGTCTGGATATGTCGCACTCGGTCCGTTTACCCAGATGCCGGCCACGCGCGTCTTGCGCCTCACTGTGATGGAGTCATCTGGACCGCGAACAAGGGCAATCACATCGTAGGTGCCTTGGCTTGGCATGCGTGCATCGCTGAAATCGATGCTGCCGAAGATCAAAATCTCAATGCCGCTAAAATCTGACTGAATAGCGACTTCGCGCGTCGAGATGTCCGCCTGCACCCGCTCCTGGCTGGTCCCCGGCTTGATAACGGGCGCCGGGGGCGGTGCTTCCTGCGCGCTGACAAATCCGGTTAGAAGCGCCCATCCGACGAATGCAGTGAGAAGTCGCGTGGCCATTCGCATCTCAGCCTCCCGACATCGGAATGATGCTGTAGAGATCCGCCGGACGTACGACCAAGTCGATCAAGATCCGCACTCCGACACCGAGCACCATGAGCGCCAGCAAGGCTCGGAGTTGTTCGCCGCGGAGCTTCTGTCCGGCGCGCACGCCAAACTGACCGCCGATGACGCCACCTATGATCAGCAGGAAGGCGAGCAGAATATCCAGCGTGTGGTTGAGGGTGGCATGGAGCAGCGTGGCCAAGGCCGTTACGAAGATGATCTGGAAGATCGAGGTACCCACAACAACGTTAGTCGGCATGCGCAGGATATAGATCATGGCCGGAACCATGATGAAGCCGCCGCCGACGCCGAGGAACGCCGCGAGCAACCCGACCAGGGCGCCGATCACCAGAGGCGGTATGGCGCTGATGTACAGCCGCGAGCGCGGAAAGCGCATCTTGAAGGGCAGACCGTGGATCCAGTTATGCTGACCCGACTTCCGGGCGGAGACGGTCTTGCCGGCCCGATGGCGTCGCATCGCATTGACGCTTTCCCACAGCATCAATGTGCCAATCGTGCCGAGAAACACAACGTAGGTTAGCGAGATGATGAGGCCGGCCTGTCCGACGCCGCGGAGATAGCGCAAAAGGAGGACACCGATCAGGGCCCCCGCGACGCCACCCGCGATGAGAATAGCGCCCATATGCAGGTCGACATTGCCGCGCCGCCACTGGGCGAGCGTGCCCGATACCGATGTGCCGACGATTTGGTTGGCGCCTGTGGCCACGGCGATGGCCGGAGGGATCCCCGACAGCATCAGAAACGGGGTCAGGAGAAACCCGCCTCCGACGCCGAACATGCCAGACAGGAAGCCCACCGCCGCACCGAGACCCAGCATCACCAAGAGGTTCACTGAAATCTCGGCAATCGGCAGGTAGATCTGAAACATCGTCTGATCGGTCAGAAGGCGGGTGCTCATGCACCGTGTTCGCCGCGAGCCGACGAGTCAATGCGCTAAGCGGAGCAAGCCGCATTTCTCACCGAATTTCAGGCGGAAGTGTGGACAGGCTCTCACAAGGCTGAGGATCCAGTGGCTAGCTGGCCAGGGCCTCGAGCTGCGCGACGAGCTGGACGGTGATCTCACCGGTTTGGGTCATCCCATTGCGCTCTTGGAAGCGCTTGACCCCAGCCCGGGTCTTATCGCCTGCCAAGCCGTCGGGGATCCCGACATCGTAGCCCAGCTTGTTGAGCAAGGTCTGGGCCCGGCTGACAAGGGTGGAAGCTTGGGGCGTCTTGGTCTTCTTAGCCGACGTCGCATCGTTGCCCCAGGAGGTCGGCTCCTCAACTGTGTTGGCCTCCGGCGAAACCGCTTTCGGCTTCCACGTCGCCAGTTTGCCATCCAGCTCGACGATGGTCTTTGACGAGAGCTGTGCAGAGACGATGTCGCGGCGCTTCAGCGCTTCGGTGTCGCCTTGCTTGGCCGCAAGGACGTACCATTCGTAGGCCTTTGCGAGGTCTTTTGTCTGACCCAAGCCATGCTCTGCCAGAATGCCAAGATTGAATTGGCTGTCCGCTAGGCCACGGCGGGCTGCTTCACCATACCACTTTGCCGCCAGGGCATAGTTTGGCGTTGCGCCCCCACCGCCACTGACGCTTACGGCGAGGTTGTGCATGGCTTTGATGTTGCCGCGCTCGGCGGCTGCCAAGTACCAGCTTCGGGCCGTGTCGATATCTGCGGTCACGCCCACGCCGCGCTCGTACATCGTGCCCAGCCGATACTGCGCCGGTGCCAGGCCGCTCCGGGCAGCGCGCTCCATCCACTCCGAACCCGTTTTCGGGTTGGCCGTTACGCCGCGGCCGTCAATGTAACTAAGGCCAACCGTATACTGTGCGATCGGGTTGCCGCTTGCGGCCGCCTCACGCAGCCCCTTCGAACCGATTGCTTCGGGCGGCAAGGGGCCTTTCACGGAAGACGCTGCGAGTTTTTCGGCCAGGGCGACCTCTGTCGCTGACTCAGGTTCCTCAACCGAGAAGACCACGTCGCTCGGAAGAGAAGCCGTGTCGTCCGATTTCAGAGATGCGAGCTGAGGTGCCAGTGTCTCCTGGCCCTTTGATTTCGGTATGTCCGTCACGCCGTTGGAGTCTCCCACCCGGTCGTGCAGGGGCACGACGCCAGGAACGGGCTCAAAGTCGGGAATTGGGAAAATCTCGAACGACCCGGACTGCTGCTCGGCGGGGGTCTCCAGCGACCCGGCCGGCAACGACCCGGCCGGCGCCGTCTGGTTAGCCGCGGCGGGCGCTGGCAATGTCTGCGGGTCTGCTGGGAGTGCAGCTCCCTCTTGAGCGCCTGCATTGAATTCGTCTTGAGTTTTGGACCCAAGACGACCGTAAAGGAGCAGCGCGCTGATCGTGAGAAGAACAGCGGCGGAGATAATGAGGTAGGGCCGTTTGCGGCTGCGGTCCTTATCCTCGGTGGCCAGGTCAATCCGAGGCTCTCGTTTGACCGGGCGTTCTTCGCGGCTCTCGGCGAGGGCTGCGGCCTGGGCCGCTGCAGCCTGCGCGGCGCGGCGCGCAGCGGCAACCATGTCCTCGGAAGCACTGGGCGCCGGGGGAGCATCCATTTCCGGACGTAAATCACCGGCCAATGCCTGCTTCTCCGGCTCGACATGTGGCGCCCGTGCCCGCTCGAATGCTGCCAGGAGATTTCGCGGCTTGGCCTTTGTGCCCGCTGCATCAAGTCGGTTTCGCAACGTCTCCTTCACGCGGCTCTCGGCTTCGTCCACGTCGACGTGCTGCGGGTTAGTTTGACCCGGGGCCGGCGCCGCGTCTGCTACTGGAGCTGCATCGGGGGCTACTTGTGAGACAGATGTCGCATTCGGCGCTGATGCGGCTGGTATTGGCTTGGCAGCTGGCGCTGGCTTGGCAGTTGGCGCGGGCTTGGCAGTTGGCGCGGGCTTGGCAGTTGGCATTGGCTTGGCGCCGGCGGAGCTGGCTGCCATCGGGCGCTTACGCTCGGCTCTTGCCACGAACGGATTGGTCTGCGGCGACACGATCACCGGACGTTCGACCTGTTGCACAAGCTGCTTAAGGGATTCGTGCACCGATTGGAGGGTGTCGTTGAGCCGATCGTCCGCCTGCCGGCTGGTATCGCCCACGGCATTCAGCTCACGCTGCATGGCCTCAAGCCGGTCGGTCGTTTTCTGGGAGTCGTCGGCGACCAAGCGCGCAGCCTCTACAGCGGCTTTTGCGGCGATTTCCTGAAGCTGCGCTGGATCGATCTCCGGAGCCTGGGGAGCTGCGTCCTTGTTCTCCAGTCGCGACAGGAGCTGGAGGAGGCGTTCCTCGACACCGCCAAGTCGGCCTAGCTGTTCCTCAGCGCGGCTCAGCTGACGGCCCATGTCGGTGATTTGCTGCTCGACATGCTCCAGAGCTGTCCGGCTCGGCGCGGCCTCGAGGGATTGAGCGATCTGCTGGCCGACTTCTTCAAGACGGGCATTCAGCGCCTCAATCGTGCTGCTCGGCATAGCAGCCCCGATCGACTGTTCGAGCCGATTTGCCATTTCGGTCAGTCGGTTGTCGAAGTCTGCAGGAGCGGCGGCGGGCTTTGGATCCCAAGACCAGTCGACAGGAGGCGCAAGCTCGGGCGCCAAGCGATTGATGCCACGGTGCTCTTGGATCGATTGAGCGAATGGGCTCGGCGCGGGCTCTTCGCGCGGGGCGGCGGGAGCCTCATCTAGGTCATTCCGGAGACCGTCTGAAAGAGCGCGGCCCAGGCGTTCAAAGTCATCGAGATGGGTTTTTGGCTCGCTTTCGAGCCGTTGCGCCAGACTACTGACCTGCTCGTGCAGTCGGTCGAACGTATCTGCGGTCTCAGGAGAGCTTGTGCTGCGCGCGGCGCTCGTCGTCTGCGACAGTTGATCGAGCCGCGAATGAAGCTCATCGAGAGCCTGACCGTAGCGGCGTTCGGTTTCCTCAACCCTATCTACCAAGCGCCGAAGCAGGGATTCGACGGTGCGCTGGTCCATGGGCTCGGAGAACAGCGTTTCCGTAGGCGGCTGCGACAGCGGACTATCCGGCGCTTCGAAGCGGCGTTCGTACCACCGATCCTCGGCGGGGTTGTCTGGTGTCCCGCCACTTGCCGAAGTTTGCCAACTTGCTTTCGAAGCCATACCGTTCCCCATC
This sequence comes from Methyloceanibacter sp., assembly GCA_030064755.1. GTDB lineage: Bacteria > Pseudomonadota > Alphaproteobacteria > Rhizobiales > Methyloligellaceae > Methyloceanibacter. Next base: position 43,113 of record JASJEH010000011.1, read on the forward strand.
ATTTTTCGGCCGTTCCGCTCCCCAAGCGGCTATCAGCGCGAGCGCGGCGATTCTTTCGCAGCGATTGAATGGACGGTGGCAAGGCAGAGTAAATTTTCTCTTAAGGATTGACCGATATTGGGACGAGCGGGGCCAGTAATCGGTAGAGCAGTGGGGCAGCCATAGTGGGTCTAGAAGAGCGGAGCCATGTCCTGACCGTGCCGACGCGCGGTAAGGGGTTCGTCAATTTCACGCGAGCGGTTGCCGCATGGCTCGAGTCGATCGGCGCCCAGGGTGGTCTGCTGACCGTCTTCGTAACCCATACGTCGGCGTCTCTGACCATCCAGGAGAACGCCGATCCGAACGTCCGTGTCGACCTGCTGGACGCCCTGGAACGATTCGCACCAGAGGATCATCCTTATGCCCATCACGAAGAGGGGCCCGACGACATGCCAAGCCACATCAAGGCGATGCTGACGTCCGTAAGTCTCTCAATTCCCGTTCGCGAGGGTGCAATTGCGCTTGGCGTCTGGCAGGGCATTTATCTGATCGAACACCGCGCTGCGCCCAATCAGCGCCAGGTCGTGCTTAGTTACATCGGCCGCGTGGGTCGCACGTAGTCGACCGGCGCGCACTTTGTCAGTTATCAGCAAAGGTGCGCGTGGCGGCGATCAGGGCATGAACGATGCCCGGCTCCGACATCGCATGTCCTGCATCGGCCACAACCCGCAGCTCGGCCGATGGCCACGCCTTGGATAAGTCGAACGCGTTCCTTAAGGGGGTGACCACATCGTAGCGGCCGTGGACGATCACACCGGGGATGTCATTCAGGTGGCCGGCATTTCTCAGCAGCTGATCGTCTGTGTCGAAGAAACCGCCATTGACCACGTAGTGGCATTCGATCCGCGCAAGAGCGAGTGCGTAGTGATCCGCCGTCAAGTAACGCGTGCGGTCGTGGTCGGGCAAGAGCGAGAGCGTGCGTCCCTCCCACGAGGTCCAGGCGCGCGCCGCAGCCCGTTGGATGGATGGGTCCGAACTCGTGAGGCGCCTGTAGTAAGCGCCAATCAAGTCTTTGCGTTCCGCTTCGGGGACTTCGTTGACAAAGTCGTCAAAGGCCTCGGGAAACAACCAATTGCAGCCATTCTTGTAAAACCAGTCTAGCTCGGACCGCCGCATCAGGAAGATGCCGCGCAAGATCAGCTCCCGGGCCCTATGCGGGTGAGTTTGCGCATAGGCCAGCGCAAGCGCCGATCCCCATGAACCGCCGAAGACCTGCCAGCTTTCGATGCCAAGATGCTCGCGCAAAGCCTCAATGTCCGACACAAGGTCCCAGGTGGTGTTTGCGTCGAGCGACGCGTGGGGCAGCGACCGGCCGCAACCGCGTTGATCGAACAAAACGATGCGGTAGAGCCTCGGGTCGTGAAAGCGTCGCATGATGGGCGAAACGCCCGCGCCCGGTCCGCCGTGAAGGATGACGACGGGTTTGCCGAGCTGCGACCCGCACTCCTCGAAGTAAAGGTCGTGGCCTCCTGACACGGGAAGGCGCGCGCTCCGATACGGCACGATCGAAGGGTAGAGCGGAAAGCGCTGAGGCTCGGTCAGGTGTTCCAATCTGAACTCGTTACTCTCTCTCGTTGCACATCAGCTTGCTTTGCGTTGAGCGGCTAGGGCTTGCGCTTCTGCCTGGTCGTAGAGAGTCTCGCCATCGGGGCGACGCATAGCCTCGAAGAACGCGGTGTCGGCAGGCTTCGGGGCCGGCCCGTAGAGGCTGGCGCCAAGCCCCGCCGCAACGGCGAGCACGGCTGATGCGAGGCTCGCGGCTGCGGTACCGGCTGCCGTGTCGGCTATTCCGACGATCCCACCCGCGATCAGGCATAGAAGCATAACAACGAACCCTGTTGCGAGGCTCGCAAGCGCTCCCCAAACAGTGCACCGTTGCCACCAGGTCGATAGGAACAGAGGAGGGAAGAATGTCGCCGCCGCGAGGGCAAATGCGGTAACCGCGTAGCCCAACGCGTCCACATCCGCGATGAACAGATAGACCGCCATAATCAGCCCCGTCGCGCCAACGGCCCCCCAGGCCAGCAAGAGACGCGGCAGGACGAGCGGTTGCGGCTCGATCGAACGGTAGAGATCGTCCGACAAGCTTGCGGCGAGCGTGAACAGGTGGGAGCCAGATGCTGCCAGGGCGATGGCAAGTCCTGCCGCCGCGAGGAGTGCGGTAAGGATATAGGGCAGGTTGGCGAGCGTCGGCAGCGCAAGTGCGATTCCGTCACGGGCGACCAGAAGATCGTTGACGCTGATTGCTCCATCTCCGTTCAGATCGGTAGCGCGCAGGATCTCGAGTTGGCTGAGGCTGCCCAACCAACCCGGCAGCCCTTGTGTAGGGACAAGGACGATGTCGCCGAACATCAGAACCTTGGCGAAGACCACAAGCCCCGGTGCGGTGATGGCGAATAGGGCGACAAGAAGAAGCGTCCACGCCGATGACCGGCGCTGGTCCGCGACTGAGGCCGTAACGCCGCTTCGTGACAAGAGGCTCGGCAGGGCCGCGGTGCCCAGTGCGAAGCAAAAGAAGAGCGCAAAAAAGCCGGCCTCTGAGATCGAGTCGAAGACTTGGAGAAACGGCGCCGTCACGGCTGCGGGTTCGTGGCCGGGAAGGCCGGAAGCGACATCGGGAGAGCCGGTCGCGCTGCCTGCAGAAACCTCCGCGTTCTTGAGCGACTCAAATAGTCCGCCATAGGTGAACTGAGGCGCAGGCACATTGGTTAGGACGACCGCGATTATCGTCAAAGGAATTGCGAGACCAAGACCGCCCGAAATGAACTGGGCACTGCCGGACCAGGTCAGCGAACGCATCCCTCCTAGAATGCCCGTTGCGCCTATAAACAGGATAACAATCAGCACGGCCACCCAGTAGGCGGCGGGCAGAAAGATCGAGACGACCATCGCCGCGATCGTCGCCTCGGCTGCAAGCAACAAGAATGTTGGTGCGATTTGGAGCACGCTCGCCACCATGCGCGTCATCGGCGATCTGAATCGCAATCCAAAGTATCCAGGGAGTGTGTAGGCGCCGACGCGTCGCAAGCAGGGTACGAACAGCACGGCGGCCAGCAAGAGACCGCAGACCCAGCCAAGGCCGATTGCCAGCCCGTCAAAGCCTACAAAGAACAGTGCGCCCGTATAGGCGAAGAAGCCAGTGCCGCCGACGGTTATCGCCGCCATAAGAAACGCGTTGTAGACCTGCGGGACGCGCCGGCCGGATGCAAAGAAGTCCTCAATGTTGAGCGTGCGCGCCGCGACCGCGATGGCCATGTAGAGAATCAGCGGTATCAGGATCATGAGCCGCGCAATCGACCCGTCCTGCCAGCCCAACTGCTCTGCCATGGCCAGTAGGATCGCGAGCGAGACGAAACCGCTGGCGACAATCCCGTAATAGGCACCGAGATGGGGATTCGGCGTCCGCTGGCGCGACTGGAGAGCCATCGCCTAGGTAATCTCCTCGTTCATGCTGCGGGTGAGATCAATTCGCTCCTGTACGCGCACGTACCAGAAGGTCACGAAGACGGCGAAGAGTATCAGCCCCTGAGCCAGCAGATAGAAGCCAAGAGGAAAGTTCAGGAACCAGATACGGTTTAGCGGGACTGCGTACATAATGGCCACTGCAACGGCGAAGAGCACAACCGATATCGCCGTGACGGCAACAGCAAGCGTACGCAATTGGTGACGGTCGCGGGCAGCGTTCTCGATTTCGATGTCGTGCTGCGTGTCCTGATCGGTGTTCTGCGTCGTCACGCGTCCTACCCCATTGCGCGGTTAACATGTTGCGCAGTTGACATGCCGCCGGGACCCGCAACCATCGCGGAACGGGAGCTGGCCAGCATTTGAGCGACTTCTCAGAAGCACTTAGCAGCCAAGGCAAGCGATGCAAACCTCCCGTCGGGGCGGCAGTCGTTAATACTCTGTTGGAGCGCGGTCATCGATTACCGAGGATTCGACGTCCGAGTTGGCCGAGGGGTAGTAGGCAGTGCCTGCCCGCCAGCAGGCTGAATCTCCGCCGAACGTGCAGGAAAGAAACAGTTTTTCGTCTTGCCGTGCTGACGGAGATTCTGGTCGCAAAAGCGACCCGTGAAAGAAAATCCTTCGCTTCCTGGGCAATTTTCGGAACAATATTGCACTACATGTCGGGTATGGACATTCGCCAAGGAATGATTTTTCTGTAACCAACCCTATTCATAGAAGGCAGCCTTCCAGAGGGGATGAGGGCAAACACCTTACCGGCCAGGGCGTGCGGCCCGGGGCGGCCAATCTGGTGTTCATGATATGCAGTTTTGCGGTCTTGCGGGGCGCGGCGCCGCCAAGTACACGGGCTGTTCTTTGATTTTGATCGCGGTGCCTTTTGGAAGGTGGCTTGAGACATGTTCATCAATGTGCGCCTACCCGACGGTTCCACACATCGCCTCGAAGCCATGGAAGGGTGGCGTGTGATGGAGGTCATCCGCGATTGGGGACTTCCAATCAAAGCTGAATGCGGCGGAGCATGCGCCTGCGCGACCTGCCATGTCTGGGTCGCGGATAGCTGGATCGATAAGCTGGTGCCGCCGACCGACGAAGAAACCGAGATGCTCGATGGCGCCTTTTCTGTTGATGAGGATCGATCACGGCTGTCCTGTCAGCTAATTATGACGCCGGAACTCGACGGGCTTGAAATCGAACTCGCACCGGAGAGCCTCGCCGACGTCGCCGAGAACTCGCCTGCAACAGGAACCTCCGGGTAATGCGGACATTCCCCATCTTCATAAGCTTTGACGGTAGACCGCCCCTTGTCGTGGGCGGGGGTCCGCTTGCGGCCATCAAGACGCGTTTGCTCCTGAAGCGGGCCGAGCGCGTCGATGTTGCGGCGGATACGCTGGAGTCCGAGTTGTCGAAATTCGTGGACGAGGGCAGGGTGGTGCAGCAGCCGCCTCATCCTGGCGTCGATCAGATTCGTGGCCGGCCGCTTGTCCTCTCGGCGACAGAGCATGACGGCGAAGACGAACGCATCGCCGAGATGGCCCGAGCGCTTGGCGTTCCTGTCAATGTTCCAGACCGGCCGCCTCTATGCACCGCCGCGCTGCCTGCCATCGTGGATCGTGGCGATGTCACCGTCGCGATTGGCACGTCAGCTGCGGCGCCGGTCCTGGCGCAACGCTTACGCGCCCGGCTCGAGCACGAGCTGCATCCGCGTCTTGGCGACCTGGCCAGCCTCGCGGGAGAGTTTCGTGATCGCGTTGCAGAAGCCTTGCCCGAAGGGCCTGCCCGCCGCCTTCTTTGGGAGAGGGTCTTCGATGGTCCGGCCGCAAGCGCCATGCTGCATGGCGACGAAGAGTCTGCCCGCAAGTTGATCGATCTGGAGATCGAGCGGGGCGCCTTGGCGGAGAAGCACGAGCCGCCGAAGGGCCGCGTCCTTCTCGTGGGGGCTGGCCCCGGCGATCCCGAGCTTCTGACCATGAAGGCCATCCGGGCGCTAAAGGCCGCCGACGTCGTGTTTTATGACAAGCTGGCAGGCGCTCAGGTCCTCGAATTGGCCCGGCGCGAAGCCGAACTGATTTCCGTTGGAAAAGCGAAGGGGGCGCACAGCGTTCCCCAAGCGGAGATTAATGCGCTGCTGGTTGCTCGTGCCAAGGCGGGGCAAACTGTCGTTCGCCTTAAGGGTGGAGACCCGTTCATCTTTGGCCGCGGGGGCGAGGAGCTCGACGCGCTGCGGGCTGCGGCGATCCCGGTCGAGGTTATCCCGGGAGTCACGGCTGGCGCAGCAGCGGCAGCAAGTCTACAGATTCCGCTGACACATCGCGACGTTTCCCACACAGTGACCTTTCTCTCGGGCCACGAAGCCGGCGGCAAAGCGCCGAGTTTTGAACATCTGGATTTGAGGGCTTTGGCGTCGGGCAACAATACGCTCGTCGTCTATATGGGCGTCACAACAGGGGCGGTCATCGCGCGACGCTTGCTCGACGCAGGCTTCCGCGAGGCGCTGCCCGTGATCGCTGTCGAGAATGCTAGCCGTGCGAATGAGCGGCGCGTCGCCACGACGATTTCCGTACTGGCCAGCGATCCCGGCAGCCTCGATTTGAGCAGTCCAGCGGTGCTTATCTTCGGGGAGGTCGCGGGCCTACCGGCCGCAGGCGTTGTCGCAACCATTCTGGCACAAGAGGAGGTCGTTCGCGCCTATGCCTAGCGTCGTGACAGCAAACCGCCTGAACGACGGCATCGTAGTCTATCTTGCTCCAGATGGCACGTGGACGGAGGACATCGTCGCCGCTGCCCGGGCCGAGAGTGAGGACGAGGTCAAGGCGCTTGAGGCGACGGCTGCCGAGGCCGTTCGCGAGCGGCTCGTCATCAGCGTCTATCCCATGCCGATCGAGGTTAAAGAAGATGGCGCCGTCGACCCCATTTCTGTGCGCGAGCGCATTCGCGCGTCCCATCGCACAACGCTAACAAAGGACTGGTACGATGTACCGTTATGATGAGTTCGATCACGCCTTCGTAAACGAGCGCGTTGCTGAGTTTCGCGATCAGGTTGCGAGGCGGCTGACTGGCGAGCTGTCCGAAGAAGAGTTCCGTCCCTTGCGATTGCGCAACGGGCTCTATTTGCAACTGCACGCCTACATGCTGCGTATTGCAATTCCCTATGGCCAGCTGTCGCCGCGCCAGTTGCGTCAACTCGGCATGATCGGCCGCAAATGGGATCGCGGCTACGGCCATTTCACGACGCGTCAGAATCTTCAGTTCAACTGGATTAAGCTGGTGGACGTCCCCGACGTGCTGGCGGCGTTGGCAGATGTCGAGATGCACTGCATTCAGACAAGCGGCAACTGCGTGCGCAACGTGACCTCGGATCCGTACGCCGCTGCGGCCAACGATGAACTCGAGGACCCGCGCGTGTGGTGCGAAATCCTGCGCCAGTGGTCAACGCTTCATCCAGAGTTCAACTGGCTGCCACGCAAATTTAAGATTGCCGTTTCGGGTGCGGCCGAGGATCGGGCTGCCACGGCGTTTCATGATATCGGCCTTCGCATCGTCCGTGGTCCGGACGGCGAGAATGGATTCCGCGTCCTCGTCGGCGGTGGCATGGGTCGCACGCCCTATGTCGGCCAGGTGATCCGTGAGTTCCTGCCCAAGGAGCACTTGTTGTCGTACGTGGACTCGATTCTGCGCGTCTATAACTTGCTCGGGCGGCGGGACAATCTTTATAAGGCCCGGATCAAGATCCTCGTCAACGCGCTTGGCATCGATAAGTTTCGCGAGGCCGTTGAAACCGATTGGGAGGCGACGAACAAGGACGCCGTCGATCTTCCGGAAGACGAAATACGCCGGATCGCATCCTATTTCGCGCCACCCGATCTGCCGGAACGCGCACCGCGCGACGAAGCGCTCGCCGCGCGTCGCGAAAGCGATTCTGGTTTTGCGATTTGGTATCGGAACAACGTTCTGGCCCATCGGGTACCAGGCTACGCGTCCGTGGTGATCTCGCTCAAGGAACCGGGGCGTACGCCAGGCGATGCGTCGTCCGACACGATGGATCTCGTGGCGGATCTCGCCGAGCGCTTTGGTCATAACGAGATCCGCACAAACTACACTCAGAATCTCGTTTTGCCGCATGTTGCTCTGGCCGATATCCCCGCGCTCTACGACGTGCTCGCCGAGGCCGGTCTCGCGGTCGGCAACAACGAGATGCTGGGCGACATGATCTGCTGCCCTGGCCTCGACTATTGCAACCTTGCAAATGCGCGTTCGATCCCCATTGCGAAGGAAATCGCCAAGAGGTTCGAGGACCCCGAGCGGCAGGCGGAGATCGGCAAGCTCCGGGTCAACATGTCCGGCTGCATCAATGCCTGCGGTCATCACCATTCGGGTAATATCGGCATCCTCGGTGTGGATAAGAGGGGTACGGAGCTTTACCAAATCACGCTCGGGGGCAGCCCCAAGGATGATGCTGCGGTGGGCACCATTATTGGTCCCGGCTTCCGCGCAGAGAAGGTTCCGGAAGTTATCGATACCATCGTCGATACCTATGTCGAAAATCGCCAAGAGGGGGAGAGCTTCCTCGAGACTTGGCGCCGCGTGGGCGCCGCGCCGTTCAAGGAGGCTCTCTATGGTGCTCGTTGATTTGTCGACAGGCGAGCTGATCGCGGAACCGGACACGCCGGCAACGGTACTAGAGCCGGATTCGAACGAGGAAGCCTTGGCTTCGGCGGTTGGCGGGAACGCCGGGCCGATAGCGATCATGTTCCCGAGTTTTGCCGATGGCCGCGGCTTCAGCCTGGCGCGCATTCTGCGCGACCGCCTTGGATTTACGGGCGAAATCCGCGCCGTTGGTTCACTCATTCCAGACCAATCGCAGTTTCTGTTGCGGTCCGGCTTCGATACGGCGGAGATCGCCGATCCCGATGCGGCTGAGACGTGGAGGAGAACGCTCACGCTCATTCGCCATAGCTATCAGCCTTCTGCACGGAATCCGATGCCGCTTCGCTGGAATGCGTCCACGAAGGCCGCAGCCGAGCTCGACCGGGCACTCAACGCGACGGACGATCTTGCAGAGCGCATCAGGTTGATCGCCGAGCGTATCGATGGACGCATCGCGTTCTCGACGAGCGTGGGTCTGGAGGATCAGGTCATCTTGCAGGCCATTGCCAAGTCCGGCGTGGTGAAGGCCGGGGCCGACATTGATGTCTTTACACTTGATACCGGCCGGCTGTTTCCGGAAGTCCTAGAAACGATCGAATTGTCCGAGCTCCGCTACCGGACGCGAATTCGTCTCGTGTCGCCGGAAGCTCGCGAGGTGGAGGAGCTTGTCCGCCGCGATGGCGTATACGGATTTCGCCGGTCGATCGAGAACCGAAAGAGTTGCTGCGAAATTCGTAAGGTTCGGCCGTTGAACCGGGCTTTGCAGGGCGCGCAAGCCTGGATCACGGGGCTGCGCCGCGATCAATCTGACGCGCGTGCCGATGTCCCGATGGCCGAGTGGGACAAAGAACGGGGGCTGATCAAAATCAATCCGCTCGCCGACTGGTCCGAAGAGCGGTTGAACGCCTATATCGATGACAATGCCGTGCTGGTCAATCCACTCCACGCGCAAGGCTTCGTCTCGATCGGTTGCGCACCCTGCACGCGCCCGATCGAGCCTGGCGAAGATCCGCGCGCTGGCCGCTGGTGGTGGGAGGCCGAAGGCATGAAGGAATGTGGAATGCATGTGGCTGAGTCCGAGCGTCCGGCAGCGCCAGTCGCACAACAGGAGAAGGCTGCATGACCGCACTGACATCGCATCTCAAGCTTCTCGAAGCCGAGAGCATTCATATCTTTCGCGAGGCTGCAGCGCAGTTTCGAACGCCGGTGCTGCTCTACTCGATCGGCAAGGACTCCACGGTTCTGCTGCACCTGGCGCGAAAGGCGTTTTGGCCAGCCAAGCTGCCATTCCCGCTGCTCCATGTGGACACGACGTGGAAGTTCCGCGAGATGATCGCCTTTCGGGATCGTATCGTGGCCGAGATGGGGCTCGATCTAATTGTGCAAACCAACCACGATGCGGTGGCGAAGAACATCAACCCCTTCGATTATCCGCCGTCTGTCTATACGGACATCATGAAGACGCAAGCCCTGCGCAAAGGGCTCGATGACGGCGGCTTCGATGCGGCCTTTGGCGGAGCGCGCCGCGACGAGGAAGCATCCCGCGCCAAGGAGCGCGTGTTTTCCTTCCGTGCGAACGGCCACACTTGGGACCCGCGCCTGCAGCGGCCGGAAATGTGGCAGCTACTCAACGGCCGCTTGGGCAAGGACGAGACCGTTCGGGTCTTCCCGATGTCCAACTGGACCGAAGCCGATATCTGGCGCTACATCATGCTTGAGCAGCTCGAAGTCGTCCCGCTTTATTTCGCCAAGGAACGACCGACGGTCGAACGCGATGGCCAGCTCTTGATGGTCGACGACGACCGCATTCCGATGAAGCCGGGAGAGCAGCCCGTCATGCGCAAGGTTCGTTTCCGCACGCTTGGCTGCTACCCGCTCACCGCCGCGATCGAATCCGAGGCGGAGGATCTGGACGCGGTGGTGACCGAGACGTTGGGCGCGAAAGTCTCGGAGCGCGCAGGCCGGTTGATCGATCATGACGAGGTCGGCGCCATGGAGAAGAAGAAGCGCGAGGGGTACTTCTAATGAGCGTGGCAGCACTTTCGGAAACGCAGGCCGTAGAGTCCGCCATTCGGCCGGCCGCGAAGTCCGAGTCGATCCTGCATCTGTTGACCTGCGGGTCCGTGGATGACGGCAAGTCGACCTTGATCGGCCGTCTCTTATGGGATGCCGCCGGCGTCACAGACGACCAGCGCGCACAGATTATGCACGCCTCGCACGGCCGTGCCATGAATGGCGAAAAGATCGACTTTTCGCTGCTGCTCGACGGCCTCGTGGCCGAGCGTGAGCAGGGCATCACGATCGATATCGCCTGGCGTTACTTTGAGACGGAAAGCCGCCGCTATGTGATCATCGACTCGCCGGGGCACGAGCAATACACCCGCAATATGGCAACCGGCGCCTCCCACGCGGACATCGCCGTTTTGCTCGTCGATGCACGCCATGGCGTGAAGCGGCAAACACGGCGGCACGCGGCGATCTGTAACCTTGTCGGCATCAAAAAAGTCATCCTCGCGGTCAACAAGATGGATCAGATCGATTGGTCCGAAGAGCGCTATCGCGCGATCGAGGCGGACTTCCGGGCTATAGCGGATAACTTCAGCTTTACGGACATCGCATCGATTCCAGTCGCGGCCTTGACCGGCGCGAACGTCGTTGCACGGTCGGACGAGATGCCATGGTACGCGGGGCCTACGCTTCTGGAGTATCTTGAGACCGTTGAAGCCAAGACCGAAGCCCAGGATGCACCGTTCCGCATGCCGGTACAGCTCGTGTTGCGGGGGGACAACGATTTTCGCGGCTATGCAGGCACGGTGACGTCGGGCACAGTTCACGTGGGCGATCGCGTTGTGGACGCGCGCAGCGGGTTGGGCGCCACCTTGCAGCGGATCGTCACGATGACGGGCGATCTTACGAGCGCCTCGAGTGGCGACGCGGTCACCCTTCTGCTCGATACCGATCTCGATATCTCGCGCGGGGCAGTACTGACGGAAACAGAACGCCGACCCACCAACGCCGATGTGCTTGAAGCGCGCCTCGTATGGCTGTCCGAAAAACCGTTCGATCCGGAGGCGGGCTATCTATTGCGCACAGCGACGGACTTGACGCCTGTGACCTCCATGAGTGTCTCGACCCTTATCGATTTCGAGACGCTATCGTCGCACCAGGCGCATGACTGCGGCATGAATGACATCGCCGATTGCCGCATTCTGCTGGGACGGTCGACGGCCCTCGACCTCTTCAGTGATTTGCCGCTCACCGGCAATTTCGTTCTGGTCAACGCCCTGGATGGCGCCACCGTTGCCGGCGGTGTGATCACTTGGGTGCAAACCGGCGCGGCGGCAGTCGGCGACAATGTCTTGGTGCTCGACCGTGCTCGTCTGGCCAGCCTGTGCGCGGACCTCGGGGACTCTCCCGAGGACAAGGCCGAGTATGATCGGCGTGCTCAAGAGGTTGCGATTCTGCTACGGTCGGCTGGCATTCCGGTCTTGATCGCTACGGATCGCTAAAGGCCGTCAGATCCGTTTCGGTTCTGGTTTAGCCGGAAGTGTCGGGGGAGGCACTCATACATGATTGATCTCAGCGGGGTCATTGCCCTGCTGCCCCTGGCTGGCGCCGGCTTCGGTGTTGGCTTCTTGGTGGGACTGACAGGGGTTGGCGGCGGCGCGTTGATGACGCCACTGCTCATCTCGAGTTTCGGCGTACCGCCTTCAATTGCGGTCGGTACGGATCTTCTCTATGCGGCGGTGACAAAAACGGTCGGCGGTTGGCGTCATCATGTGCAGGAGAATGTCGATTGGCAGATCGTCATTCGTCTGGCGATGGGGTCGCTCCCAGCGTCGATCATTCTGCTAGCCGTCATTGCCTATGTACCGCTAGACACCGACGCGATGGCGGCGTGGATTCGATATGGGCTTGCGTTCGCGCTCCCAGTTAGTGCGCTAGCGATTGTGCTCTACCCCGTCATGATGAAGGCTCACGCCAATGGCAATGGAAGCTACGAGCAGCCGAAGCGCACGGCTGTTACGGTTTTGTTCGGTGCGGGGCTCGGCCTTCTGGTCACGTTGACCTCGGTGGGCGCGGGCGCCATCGGCGTTGTCGTGCTTGCGCTTCTCTTCCCGGCACTGCCAGCAAAACGCATCGTGGGATCCGATATCGCTCATGCGGTACCATTGACACTTGTCGCCGGCGCCGGTCACCTCGGACTAGGGCACGTGGATTTCGGCCTTCTAGCGGCGCTTCTGGTGGGATCGATCCCAGGCATCCTGATCGGCTCGCGGCTCGCGGGTGTCGCGCCAGACTGGCTGCTTCGGCCTCTGCTGGCCATCACGCTGTGCTACGCGGCGTATGCGCTCCTCACAAAGTAGGGCGTGGGGAGCGCTAGCGTCCAGCGGAAATACAGACCACGTCTTACGCGACTCTACGCTCGGATTCCGAGCCGAGGTATTCGTCGACGTTTTGCTTGGCCGCGGCCAGCGCCTCCTCGGGCGTCGGCGAGAGTGTCCTCAAGGGGGACATTGCCAAGATCGGAAGATCATCCCGCGTAGGGATGATGTTCGCGCACCAGTTCGACCATTCCTGACGAAGGCGAATCTCGTAGCCGCGGTATTGGGACCTATCGCTTACCATTGTCGTTTCCTTCGCGATTCATGTCCCCCGTGGTGAAAGACATTGGGATTGTCACAGAACTTTCAATAGGGTTGGGACAGGATCGCATGGACGGCAGTGGCGTTCGCCGTGAACCGTTTCCCATGGTAAAGGCCGTATTTCAGGGAGTTAGCGCCGGAAGCCCTTGGAAGGACTGCGGACGTTGCGAAGATTTAATCTCGACCGTCAGGGCCTCTTGGTCTTGGCAACTGCGGCGCTGCTAGCGTTTGCCGGTGCTCAGCAGGCCGTCGCCGCATCAATTGGCCCTGTGGCGCTTGATTGGTCGACCGCGAGCAGGACCTTAAGTCCGGCACACTGCAAGAAACACTGGCACTTTCACAAGCGCTGTCGCTATGGCCGGCGCGAGTATTACAGGTGCCAAAAGAAAAGGTGAGC